>DURK01000081.1 GCA_012837325.1 Clostridiales bacterium | reverse complement strand
GGTTATTGTAATATTAAACTGAGCCATGGTTCATCCTCCTCGGTTTGGTATTTGTTAGCACCTATATTTTAACCGAGGTATGAGCTTTGGCTCAACTTCTTTTTACACCATTATATAGACTTAATCTTAGTTATTTGTGGTATTTTATTGCTTTTTATCAGGTATAGGGTATAATAAATATGAAAAGGTTGCACACTTTTGCACAATTGTTATTTAGCATGTGTATTTGGGATGATTAATTATGGACAAATTTAAAGCATTAAGAATATTTCAAAGTGAACAATTTAGCAAATTGCAGGATGATCTAGCATTAGCGACAGGTCTTGCTTTAATTACAGTCGATTACAGAGGTGTACCCATCACTCAGCACAGCCGTTGCACTGACTTATGTAAATTTTTCAGAAAAAGTGTCAAATTCCGTAAATTATGCGAACGCTGCGATTCTCATGGAGGGCTTGAGGCTGCTCGAATGCATGCGCCTTATATTTATTTATGCCATGCTGGCCTTGTAGATTTTGCAGTTCCTATCGTTTACAATGATCAATATTTAGGCGCTGCTTTAGGCGGCCAGGTATTGTTATCCGATGAAAATGACAAATCTAAGCTTGAACAGATTTATAAAAATCCTGATATCAATGCATATGATGGCATAAAAAACTTAGAAGTCTATCATTCAATTCCCGTGATGAGTTTAGAGAGAATAAAAGCGAATGCAAACATCTTGTTCATGATTTGTAATTTCCTATTAAAAACATTAGAAAAGGAAAATGAGATACATAAATATTATGCACAAAAAGTTGAATCTAAGGATAGATTTGACGATAAGGATTCGTACAGTAATGTTGTGATAGCGGAACAAACCAGCATTAAAAACCCTATTTTGGAGCCATCCTTTATATATATCAAGAATAATCTTGATAAAGATCTTTCGCTGGCAAAGGTTGCCTCGGTCTGTAACATAAGTCCAAGTTATTTCAGCAGGCTGTTTTCCAAAGAAAAACTAGGCACTTATGCAGAATATATTAATCGTTTAAAAATTGAGCAAGCAAAAAATCTTTTGGTCTGCACCGATATGTCAATAAAAGAAATTTCATCTTCTTTAAACTACAAAGACTGCAGTTATTTCATAAAAGTATTTAAAACTTTTACACAAACTACACCATTAAAATATAAAAAAAATCACCATAAATAATGGAATATTGCTTAAAGGTAATTGTAAAATGATGCATTAGTTAGACCTTTATACAATTAAGTCCAAAGAAACGAACCCGTCTTGCGGGTTCTAGATTGATTGCAAATACCTCTTACTATCCTTCCACTTAATAAAGCTATCCAGATTTTCACCAAACCGCTGGAAGTGTACTGCTACTCTTTCTCTCAGCCAGCGCAGCGGATCAATTACAGCCGAAACACTTTTTTCGTTTTGTACTTTAGCAGCAATCAATCTCCTATCCAGAAATACAAGAGTCCTCTCTCACCATCCGGCAGTTCAACATAAAAGCAGTTTAGAGTCGGATTGTCCGGGCTCATATGAATATCCAGAAGCTTTATCCTCGTTTCTTTAAATTCTCTCAGGGTCTCAGGATCCCATACCATATGTTCAAAATAGTCTTCGGGATTATTATCCAAGGATACAAAAAAGCCGGTTCCATCCACTTCATAAGTCTTGCCCTTGTATTGTTCTACATCATGATTCGTTATAACATATTCATTGTTCTTAAACTCTCCCAATGCGGAAAAGAATTGCGGCTTGAAGTTATTTGCCAAATGAAACCATGATATGAATTTCCCCTGGCCATCCATTAGTGCATGTCGATCTATTGTTCCCACGGTAAATAGCTTTTTACCATCATAGCGAATAAAGGTAAAAGCAGGATCTCCACTTGCCCCATCGTCAAAAACAGCAACTTCGGTATAAGCATCCCTGCTGTCCAAATCAATAATATTTGCTGCACCGGTTGGGTTGTAGAGATTTAATTCCATTTTTATACCATTAACCTCAACATAGGAACCATCTTCATTACCTGCTATTAATACAGCATTTATGCTATCTGCTTCGCCATCCCCATTTAAGTCATATGTGCCATGAATGCTGTAAGCCCGTTGATCCCATTCCAAATCTCCGTCATATGAAACATCAAAAGTATAATCTTTAATATACTTATCTATTTCCGAAAAACTTCCAATTATATTCCCCATATCCTTAGCGACCCTTACCCTTAACTCCTGGCTGTCGGCTTGAGTTAATGCCAACTGAATGCTTCCCCTTGGGTTATTATCGCCATTCATGATCTCATTGAAACCTTTATCCTCTGGGTTAGCCAGCAGCCCTACTCCTATTGCAAGGGCAAATAATACGGAGACCAAGGTAACCCAAAAAGCTGGTTTTTTATAATTCAATACATTTTTTATTCTCCATTTTACATTGCCCTCGCTAAAGGCAATTGGACTTCCGCTTAGAATATGCCTTCCGGCAGCAAGGGATAGCAATGAGTTAGCCTAGGGCTTCTTAACTTCTTCATCCATTTCTTTTAGTACTCTTTCATCACAGGAAAGCTCCATATCTATGCTCATTACGATATGTGCAATCCATACGAGGGGATTAAACCAATGGATACACGATACTAAGAAAGCTAACATCTTAACGATATGGTCTTTTCGATTAATATGAGTCTGTTCATGCAGTAAAATATAATCTCTTTCATCAACGTTAAGACCAACCGGCAGGTATATCTTTGGTCTTATTAATCCAAGTACAAATGGTGTTTTCAAATTCCTGGCTTCGAAAATATTCTTTTCTACTAACTGTGCGGTCTTAAGCTGCCTTTTTAAAATCAAGATGGATACAAAGCTATAAATAAGCAGTGCTATTATGCCTAATATCCAGATGTATGCCCCTGTTTCTATAAAAATCTGCAATGGGCTTACACTGGCACCAGTGGTTGGTGTAAGGAGCGGCTCACTTGTGACAGCATCGAGAACTCTTATTCCGCTGCTAATCTGCGGACTTTGCTGATAGGTGATCCCATTGGGGATTGGAACAGTACTCGTTTTACGCGGCAAAAGACTATAAATACTTTTAAATGAGAATGGAACTAGAAGGCGGAAAGCAACCACACTCCATAAGGCATAGGAGATAATCTTTGGAGCCCTTTTAAGCATTAGTCTGATTAGGACTACAATAAGGATTACATAGCTGGCCGTAATGCTCATATTCAATACGGAAAGAAACAGCTTACCCATTACTACACCTCCTTGTGCTCGTCAATCAATCTTTTCAATTCTTCTGCCTGGTTTTTGCTTAACTTTTTTGCTCCAATAAAAGCTGTTAAAAACCTAGGCAACGATCCTCCAAAAGTATCCTCAACGAAACGGATGCTTTGCTTTGCATGGTATTCATCCATAGTGATTAAAGATGAAACAACAGCATTTTCATTTCTAAAAATGCCCTTTTCACATAGTTTTTTCAGCACAGTATACGTAGTGGATTTCTTCCAGTTCATCTCCTTTGCAGATAGCTTTACCAAATCACCAGAAGCAATCGGTTCGTTCTGCCAAATGATATTTGCGAACTTCTCTTCACTTTCTGTTAGTTCATATTCTTTCATGACAAACCTCCTTGGTCTATAATGGATCGACCTTTGCTACTAGTCTATTCCATATAGACCAATTTGTCAATACTAATTTTATTAAATTTAAAAATATTTACTTGCATTTTTCTTACAATTTCACCGGGCTAAATAATGGTATGAAAAAGGCCCGCATCAGCAGGCCTGCCAGCTTTGAATAAAGCAGTTCTTCAGTACCACAATGTTATCATTTAAAATGTTTATTTATTTGATTTTAGTTTAATGCTTGGCTTTTATAATCTTCCGCTTTTGTTTTAGTGCAGCATTTTCCTCGAAAAATCACTAAGCTCGATTCAAATGGTACACGAACCCACAACCAACTCTTTACAATCAGATGCTCTTCCAATTGAACTTCTTTCGTAAAAAGTTCGACTTTTCAAATGAGCTGCAATTTTTCAAAAACTAATGTAGCTTGAATCCTATCACCTCCCATTAGACCTTTACTTCCTGATGAAGTCGTAGAGATTGTATGTAACCTATAACCTTTTGAAGCTTGTGCATTTACCACTTTTTCTAATTCACTCAAATTTCCTGAACCCGTTCCTATAAATTTTTCCTTTAACACAACTTGCAGTACTACATATTGTTGCATGATGTTTCTCCCCTTTCATATAAAATATATAAATACATAATACTTCCATATATACTATTATTCTCCATTTCCCTAGTAAATCCTTTATCTACAGAAACAACATGCCTAGTAATTCGAGAATATATCTTTTTGGGGCTTTTGACTTTTCGCGTTAAATCTTTCCTTGTTTCATTCAGCAATAATCACGGCTTATAAAATTATATAGCGTTCGTTGAGATATTGGTGTTCTCGGATAGAGCGAATTTATGTTTACATATAAGTAAGTATAATCGTCCGGTTTCTCAATCAGGTTAGATTACAACTTCACCTATGCAGTAAAAGACCCGCTTAGCGGGTCATCTTTTTATTAAAAATATTTCTTACTATCCTTCCATTCGTAAAGCTTATTCAAAATCTCACCAAACCGCTGGAAGTGTACGACTTCCCTTTGTCTCAGCCACCTGAGTGAGTCGATGACATCCGGGTCATCTGCCAGGTCGATCAAATGCTCATATGTTGCTCTGGCTTTTTCCTCAGCAGCCATATCTTCCACCAGGTCTGCGACAGGATCGCCTTTGGACATAACGTCCTATAAGCCTCTGGACTTTAGAACTTCCTTAAGGTATTAATTCTTTCGATGAAAAAGCTTATTCAAAACTTACTAAAACACCACCTATGACGCAGGTCCGATATTTTGCCATGAAGCAATTTCCTCCAGCACCTTCTCGTTTTCCTCAACTCTGGTTATTTGTCCTGCCGCCACTACCGTGCCGTCTACTCTGAGTCCTACAACATAACCCGGTCCTACAGACACAGCAACAATATCTTTCCACTTTTCTGCATCTTTCTGTCCCTTTTTGTCACTTCCTGCCACCATCACTGTCCCATCTTTCTTCATGCCAGCTGTATTGCTGTTGGAAGCAGCAAGTGCAATAATATTGGCCCAGCCATCAACATCGTTTTGACCGGACGTGTTTCTTCCTGCCGTCACTACTGTTCCATCAATCATCAATCCTACAGCATGCCCGGTTCCTATCGACACATCTTTTATGCACATCCATCTGTTAACACCCTCCATATCACTCGGTGAGGGAATAAATTTGACATCGCCATCTTCCATCAGTACCAGGATGCCTCTCCATCCGGGACACATCTTTACCATACTGTCAGCTTTTCCGGGTATTTGCTGATGGTAATTCTTTCCTTCAAGACCGCCTACGCCTACAGCCACTATTGTCCCATCAGCTTTCACTCCTATTGTATCAGTAGAGGTATTACCTGCATAAACTGTCACAATATCAGCCCAGTCCTGGACATCGCACTGGCCGTTATTGTTGAATCCTGTAGCGACAACGGTACCGTCGGACCTTAATCCAACCGTGTATTCAAATCCTGCAACAACTGCTATGATATCCTTCCAATCCTGTACATTACACTGTCCCTTTTCATTGTTGCCGGCGGCCACCACAGTACCGTCTCTGCGTAATGCAACAACATGATTGCGGCCGGCTGCTAAAACCTGCAAGTTCAAACCAGTAATAGCCTCAAAATCTCGTAGAGATGTTGCTGCGTCATAAGCCACGGTAATTTCTCCGCTTTGAACTGCTTTTTCATAGATTTTTTTTATTTCATCTCTCACGCCAGAATACTCTATATCTAATAAGAGCAGCTCCAGAGAATCTCTGTATGCTCCTTCGGCCATAAGTACCTTTCCCCAGCGAAAGCGAGCTTCGCGGTAAAGATCGGGGCTGTCTCGATATGATTCCAGCTCTGATAACTCCTGCATTGCCTGTTCATACTTTCCCTCATTCAGTTTTGCCTCTGCAGCCCTGTACCGGGATTCCAGCAGCTTCTCCGCACTGTCTTTATAATCCCCCAGGTCAGCAAATGCAACAATTGCCTCCTCATACCTGCCTTCATTCAGTACAACATCTGCCTGATTATATCTAATTAGCGGTACCAGCACAGTTACGGCTATAACTGAAGCAGCTGTTAAAACTATGGCACAGAGTATTAGTATCAATAACCCCTTTTTCATTGTCTATTCTCCGTCCTCTGATGGAGTGTAATCAAACGATATCTCATTTCCGTCAGCAGTTACTCCTGTTACCTTATTTCCATCTA
This sequence comes from Clostridiales bacterium, assembly GCA_012837325.1. GTDB lineage: Bacteria > Bacillota > Clostridia > Caldicoprobacterales > DTU083 > DURK01. Next base: position 1,376 of record DURK01000081.1, on the reverse strand, counting down.
TTGCATACCACTCCTGACACTCCTTAGGGAAGTCAATTGATTCGCTGCCTGTAAGTGACGAAGGTTTTTCAGATGCCTTGGACATGCCCACCACACCATCATTTCCGGTCGCAGTCAGCTGGTAAACATATGTTGAACCGTCATCATTAACAACATATGTTTGACTCACATATCCATAGGATGTTTTTCGATGTTCAGAGGTCAAAGTTTCCTTGCCGTCTACTAACGAAGTGCATTTAAGGGCGTCTGCCGACTTGTCATACTCTCCCTGCAGTTCATAATTACTACCGTCTTCGCCCTTATACTTAACACTGTATTGGTTGCCGTTTTCGCTGTATACGATATCCTCTGCTCTCAAGAACCCGAGGGCCATATTGGCGGAAGCTTCACCAAGCCCAAAACTGCTGGCCGGAAGCAAGGCTAAGTCTACCATTGATATACCAAGCAGGGACATTGAGCTGAATGCAGTTTCGGGATTGCTTGCCAATGCATCAGACAGTCTGGTTAACAATTCGCCTTTTGCCTGAATGTAAGCAGAATATGATTCTGATGCAATAGCAGGCGAGCCAGAATTGTCTGATACAGTAGCAGGTGAGCCAGAATTATCTGACCCAATATCCTGCGACTCCGAATTCGCACCTTTATCATTCATTTCATCGCCCGTAGTAGTTTTTCCGCCGCAGCTGACAAGCAGCAACACAATCAAAATCATGGCTGTCAATTGGTATAAGAGTTGCTTAGGTCTTCTCCTTTTTGTTAAAAACATAGAATAACCCTCCTTTTATTATTTCTCTATTGGCGCTTTTTAAGTATTTCACGCGACTTGCCTGAGTTATAGTACTTCTCCAAATCCTCGGGATAACCGGGCAATCGGTGCCATACCCCGTCAAGAACGGTTGAAGAACCATCGATCCAAAGAGGATTTTTATAGTAAATATTCTAATTGATATAAAAAGACCCGCAAGTGGAGTGAACCCATATCATTAATCTTTTGTTCTATGAAATGGGTCACTTAACAACGGGTCATATTACTTAATAATACTTCTTACTATCCTTCCACTCATAAATCTTATTCAGTATCTCACCAAACCGCTGGAAGTGGACGACTTCCCTTTGCCTCAGCCATCTGAGTGGATCTATTACATCCGGGTCGTCCGCCAGGTCGATCAAGTGCTCATATGTTGCCCTGGCTTTTTCTTCAGCTGCCATATCCTCATAAATATCTGCTATTGGGTCACCCTTGGACATTATATAAGCTGCAGTAAACGGTACCCCTGTACCGGTACCAGGCCAGGTGGCCCTGTCATGATCCGTATACCAGGATTCTGCCCCGGCTTGCTTGATTTGTTCTATGGTTGCACCCTTCATCAGCTGGT
>DURK01000080.1 GCA_012837325.1 Clostridiales bacterium | reverse complement strand
TATTGTAATATTAAACTGAGCCATGGTTCATCCTCCTCGGTTTGGTATTTGTTAGCACCTATATTTTAACCGAGGTATGAGCTTGGCTCAACTTCTTTTTACACCATTATATAGACTTAATCATTCGGCATTGGCAACGATATTGCTTGACTTGTTATTCTGCAGTAATAATTGACATATTGTTATTATAGTACTATTATCAACATGATGGCAATAGTTGTAACAGCATTTGTTATTGTTTAGCGTTTTGTTATACTACATATAATTAAGGAGTGTACCGAATGAACACATCTTTTATGAACGGATTATTCCCAGCACTCGCAACTCCGTTTTTAGACAACGAGAATATCGATGAGAATGGCGTGGAAAAACTTGTACAGACTTTGGTACAACAAGGAGCGGATGGCCTATATGTCTGTGGTAGCAGCGGCGAATCCATTCTCCTGTCCATACAGGAACGCAAAACCATTTTGGAGATTGCAATTGCTGCTGCAAAGGGAAGAGTCCCTGTTATAGCTCATATAGGTTCTCAGCGAACAAGTGATACAATAGAGCTGGCAAAGCACGCCCAGTCATGTGGTGCTGCTGCTATATCAGCTCTCCCTCCAATATATTATAAATATACATTATCGGAACTTATAAACTACTACCTAGAAGTGATGAATAGTGTTTCGCTTCCGTTTATTGTGTATAATGCTCCTGCATTGACAGGCATATTCTTCGATAAAAGTAATATTAATGAAATATTTATACACCCGAATGCCTTCGGTATGAAGTTTACTTCATATGATTCTTATCGTATGCAAAGGCTTATGGCTCAATATCCTGACAAGGTAATAATCAATGGGCATGATGAGACTTATCTATGTACCTTGGCACTTGGTGTGAAATGTGCCATTGGCAGTACGCTCAATTTTGCACTAAGCAAATTTAAAAAGATAAAGCAAGACTTTGAATCAGGAAATCTGAAGGCTGCACGACGTGGACAAGATGAAGTCAACCAGATTGTTGATGCAATGATTGAGATAGGTGTATTCAGAGGAATTAAAGCCATGCTTACCTTATTGGAGCTGCCTGCAGGTAATTGTCGTAAACCTTTTGCCCCCATTTCCAAGCAGGAGCTGGACAAATTGGTTCCCTTATTAAAGCTTCTTGCATAGGCTGTTGCTAATCACTTCAAATAACCCATTGTTGAACATTTTAGAACCGTTTAGCCAGTAAAATACACTTCCCTAACTTTGATAATTCTTAGCCTGGGCTTCAAACAACTCCTTATAGAGATTGTCCTCTTTCATCAGATTCTCGTGGCTGTCAAAGGCAGCTATTCTGCCATCCTGCAATAACAAAATACGGTCGCAGAATAGTGAAGAGCTCATCCGGTGAGAAATAAAGATCGAAGTCTTGCTTCGAGTGAGCTCATTAAAATGCTCATAGATTTCGCTTTCCGCCAAAGGATCCAGGGCAGCTGTCGGTTCATCGAGAATAACCAAGTCTGCCATTTTGTAAATTGAGCGAGCTATCGCCAGTTTTTGTTTCTGGCCGCCAGATAAATCCGTTGCGTCTTCATAAAGAGATTTATCCAGATGGGTGTTTATTTTATTTGGCAATGCTTCAATTGCCGATTTGATGCTGACTTCCTCCAGCACCTTCCAAATGCCTTGCTGATTCTGCTGTTCAGCCCCTTTTCCTGCATTCTTCGTATCAATGTTTTCCTGGATGGTAAAAGGAAACAGCTGAAAATCCTGAAAAACACAGGAGATTTCATTTATATAAGCTTCATAATCGTACTCGCGAATATCTGTCACATTCCAAAGAATCCGACCGCTGTCCGGCTCAAACAGCCGGCAGATGAGCTTTACAATTGTGGATTTGCCTGCATTGTTAAGGCCTACAATGGATATTTTCTCGCCTTCATGGATATCAAAGGAGATCCGGTCTAAAATAATTCGATCGGTGTTGGGGTAAGAAAAGGTTACATCATCAAATGAAAGTGTTTTCAGCTGCTCAGGTATCTTATCCCCGCCCTTCCTGACTGTATCTGGAATGGACATGAATTGACTGAAAGGCACCAGATAACTGATTGCCTGTCCCACTGTTATCATTCCCATAACAACCCCCCGGAAGGCGCTGGCAAAAGACTCCGCAGCACCAACAAGAACCGAAAAATCACCCAGAGTGATACGGACTCCAAATTGGTCTGACAGGACCCGGAGTGCTACATAGCTGTAAGTGACGAAGCGGGTAATGCCTGTCAGGAATGCCTGCACGGTCTCAGTATTTCCCTGGGTCACAAAGATATTATTCAGCCAGGTATACATTTCATCTGTGTATTCATTTACTTTTTTTATCATCAGCCGATGCATGCCATAGATTCGATACTCCTTCTGAAACGGCGGGTCCGTTGCCACCTCAGCATAGTATCCATATCGACGGTTGATGGGAATAATGCTCTCCGTGACTTTCTTTAACACCTTCATAAAACGAGAAGACAGCAGAAGGGCAATCACAGTTAGGATGGTTACAGTCAGCGTAAACAGTGGACTGAAGGCAACCAGTATAGTTGTCACACCAGCAATTGTAAACAAGGATGTAAAAAAGTCGGCAGCACTGCTTAGGAGTTGATGAAGTGCGCCGTAGCTTGTCAGTGGAAACAAAGCGCGTTCCTTTAGATCAAGAACCTTGGCATCCTCCAGGTTGGCATAATCAATAGCCATGACCTTTTTTGCAAATTCCATGGGAAATTTGATATCCAGCATGGACTGATGAATGGAATCCTGTCTTTTTGCATAAGCCCTTAGCTGCAGCAACGTGTATTTCGCCACTGCCAAAGCTGCGATTGCACAGGCAAATTTTTCCCACTCCCATCCTTGTCTGAGTCCATCAATGAGAATCTTGGGAATAAACAGATTCAGGATGGTATTTGCTGTATTGGTAAGGGATAAAAAGATCAAAACAAGATAGTATGCCGGATCCAGTTTCCAAATCAGCCCCAGCAGCATTTTTAAGACATTTCCAATGGTTATCCTGTTTTTCATAGCTGGTTTACCGCTCATACCACTACCTCCTCTTCTGTTTTCTGGTAATACTTGCCTTGGGTGAGGAACATGGTACGATACAAGCCTTCCTCCTTCACCAGCTCGCCATGAGTACCCTGTTGGGCTATACGTCCTCCATCAAGTAAAATAATACGGTCGCAGAAACGTGTAGACGCCAGACGATGGGAAATAAACAGCGCAGTTTTGCCGGATAAAATCGTATTAAATTCCCGGTATATCCTTTCTTCCGCCAGAGCATCCAAGGCAGCTGTAGGTTCATCCATCACCATCATACGGGTTCCCTCTCGATAAAGAGCTCTTGCGATGGAGAGCTTTTGGTTTTCACCACCTGATAGGATAACCCCGTCATCTTCAATGGCCTTCAGCATCGGCGTATCAATCCCCTTCGGCAAACCGGACACCTTCTCCCACAAGCCTGCTTTTTTCAAGCTCTCTACCACACGCTCCCTGTCGATATTGGTATCTGTTGCTGCAATGTTTTCTGCAATGGTAAGTGCCAATGGCTGTACCTCCTGGAATACAACGCCAAACAGGGAGAAAACCTGCTGCTGAGGTATGGCTGTTGCATTGACACCGTTGATCAGAATCTCGCCCTCCGTTGGTTGATAGAGCCCGGTAATCAGCTTGACCAGAGTGGTTTTTCCTGCACCATTTACCCCGACCAGAGCACACTTTTCACCCGATTGAATGGTAAAACTCAGATTCTTCAACACCATGGTTTCCGTACCTGGATATTGAAAGGACACATTACGAAACTCAACAGAAACAGGACCTTCGCCGGGTACCCGTCCTTCCCCTCCCGTTGATACCAGATCTGCTTCCACAAAATCAATGGTATCTCCAAAATAGAGCGTTTCACTTTTGACAAAGGCCAAATCCTGAGCAAGCAATTGAATGGTTTGAGTAAACAGGGTCACAGCAGTAAGAAGCATAACGAATTCGGCTGTAGAAAGGGGATTGGACTGAGTCCTTGATATAAGAGCAAAAAAACTCACAATATCAATCAGAACCAATGCAGCGGATTCCAAGAAAGACAGCTGGAATTCCCGCATGGTGAACACCTTGTAAAGCTTTTTATAGGCTGTAAGCAGAGGTGTAAAGGCCTTTTTGAAACGTCCTTCCATTTGAAACAAGCGTATGTCCTTCCCATAGCGGAAATCAGACGCTTCTGCGGTAAAGCGGTTTGCTCTGCGCAAGGTTCTTTGCAGCTCTTCTCTGCGATTGTGTTTATATATGGTAATATTTTTTTGTATAAGGTAGAATGCCATCACAAAGACGATGCCCACTAAGACGATCCATGGACTTACGATCACCAATAAACCACCAAGGAGCAAAGCAGAAACCATGGTGCCCCCCATTTCAAAGATTTTATGATAAGCTCCCTCCAGACCTCTGTTATTGCTTTGTAGGCTTCGCTCCCAATTGCCGGCATCGTCCAGAAAAGAAGCGTTTTCGAACAAGCCGTAATCCATTACCATGAACTGTTCCAACGCCTTATTCATATATCGCATTCGCAGTTTCATGAAGTAGGAATAGTTTCGATGTTTCAATTGGGAAGAGACAGAGGAACAAAGGAAAAATACAATGGCGTACGTTCCTGCTGTTAAAATTAACCTGTGTGGCACAGCATCCTGCTGGGTTAACATCCGGACCAGAAAATCTACGATAAAAACCGAAAGAAGGGGGAGAACTCCATTGGCGAGGGCATAGCCGATTGAGGCTGCTACAATTTTTCTATTCTTCAAAACGGGACGGTACATGGTCCCTAGGATATCAAATAGTCCATGTTTTTCCGTATGAAGATATTGTTTGCGAATCTGTTTATCCAATAGATCAACAGCAAGGTTTTTCCGCATTTCTATTCCTCCATTTTACTTCTTTCAGCCATGTTCCTGAGTGTTTCTGAGAGATGGGTAAGCTCATCTGAATTCAAACTATAGTAGCTTTTTCTCCCCTCAACGCTTACTCCTACAAGCATCACTTGCAGCAGATGTGCCAGATGATGTGAAAGGGTAGCAGCTGTCAGATCTAGTGAATCTGCGAGTTCCTGGACATAATGGGGACGAATGGAGAGTTGACGAAGAATTTTGTACCGAGTTGGATCTGCGATAGCCTTTAACTGACGCTGTGCCACCTTGTCACGATATTTGTTCTTATCTTCCAAATCTCTTAAGTCCTCAAATAATAGCCCGGTACAAATGCGAAGCTTGAGCCTGTTCCAGGAAAAAAACCGAATAGACAGCGAACCATAAGAAACAATGCTTACTTCCAGATGAATCGGATCGTCTACCCTAAAATCTTCTATATGAAATTTGGCCTTATTAATAAAATCCCTGTAAAAGGTTTTTCCATCTTTGGTTTTCAGCTTTTCGATCTTCGCTTCAAAACGATTTTCTACTAAAGCAAAATGTCGTCTGCAAATCTCTTCGAGCTGGAGCAATGTACTTTTAACATTCTCATAGTAAGTATCAATATCTTGAAAAAAGCGCAGTAATATCATCTGCTCCCGATCTGATAAAGACGTAGCGTTAACTGAATGAAATATCTCACTCATATCAAAATCAGGATTGCCTAGTTTTTCATACAATGCTTGTTCTTCAGAGGAACCGATATCAAGAGCTTCTAATTGAGAGGTATCCGCAAGCTCTTCCAATCCCAGAAGACAGCAGGTGGTAAATTCATCCATTGTCAATGCTTCTGTTGAGCGAATATCTGACATCAATAGGGATACTTTTAAAAAACCGGGCATCTCTTTGGCATGCTCCAAAGGCTTTATGTCAAAGTATGGCTGCAATTCTTTTCGTCGAACCAATACTTTTGCAGCATCTCTTTTACATTCATATAAAAATTGATAAACATCATGGTATAAAGAATCGACTTCTGATGAAGAAATTGTAAAATTTTCAGCATGATCAACCAAATGCATCTCTTCCCAAGTGGTGATTTCATTTGTTTCCTCCTTGCTCCTATTTGCCCACTGAAAATATTCATTCATCAAATGAACTGCTTCTATGTAGAAGTTTGGAGTCTCACTTACTACCATTCGTTCACTTAAGTTAATCATAATCACTACCTTTCTTCGGACTGATATCTTTCTGTTAATTATTGATAAAAAAATTTGTTCCAATAACTATAGTAGATGAATGTTTAGGCTTAAATTATTAGATATATATCTTATTTATAGCATATATCATAATTAGACGGCTGTCAACTATTTAATAATAGATTATTATCTAATATAACCAAAGCCGGCCTCTAGGTAACCCGTCACATTTAAAAATTAAAGGCAATTGTTAAGTAATCCCTTTCCTGCTACAATTAATTGCTTATGGCAAGAAAAACATGCTGCAATTCTCTTAAATAAATAGTTATCTATGCGGAAAACTACATCTGTTTTATGGTTTTGTATCAAACCGGAAACCTTTTCTTTTTATTATCGTCTAGAGACATACAAGTAATTTTAAAAAGGAGGTTTCACTATGACAATAAAAGGCAAGACTCTCATTGCATCCATGATGATTTTTGCCCTTGCTATTGGTCTTTTTGCTGGAACCCTGATGAAAGGAGCAGAAAAAACGATGGCAGCACCAACAAATGAAGACGATAACAGGAAAACTGTATCTGCACAAGGTGAGGGCATTGTTCATGCAGCACCGGATATAGCCATTGTATCACTTGGCGTTGAGACATCAAAGAAGGAGATGGAGGCAGCCCAGTCTTCCAACAGAGAAATCATGAATGACATAATGGAAGAGCTGAATAAACTGGGAATCCAGGAGCAGGACATCCAAACCGAGAATTACAGTGTGTACCCGGATTACAAATGGGAAAATGACAAGCGGATTTTGACAGGTTATAAGGTCGTAAACATGGTTCGGGTAAAGATAAGAGAAATCGATCATACAGGAAAAGTTTTAGACAATGTTGCAGCAAAAGGTGCCAACATGGTTAATGGAATCCAATTTACCATAGAGGAAACCAGCCAATTGTATCAGGAAGCTCTGAAGCTCGCTGTAAAAGATGCGGAAAACAAGGCAAAGGTTTTGACAGGGTATTTTGGAATCGGCAGTCTTACACCTGTTACCATCACTGAAAAGCCGCAGGGCTATTACCCCCTTCAATACAGTGACGGTGCAAGATTGATGGCTGAATCAGAATATTCCACCTCGATAAATACCGGCCAAATGGAAATCAGGGCTTCTGTTGATGTAACCTTTGAATATTGAAAAAGGCTGCAATTGCAGCCTTTTAAGTCATTCTTCCATATCACAGCTTCGCCCGTACACTGAGTGTTGAAGCATTGGGGAAATCGCCTGTTTCCACTCTCTATAACAGTTTATGCCCGCATTCACCGCAAAACCTGGACTCAGGAGGGTTTTTCGTACCACAGCCCGGGCAGGTGCCTTTGCCAGGTGCACCCAGCTTGGTTCCGCATTCCTGACAGAACTTGACACCTTCCGGGTTTACGTAATCGCAATTGGGGCAGGTAAGCGCTTTTCGTTCCTCCTGTTCTATTCGCTGTTTCTCCTTCTTCTCATCCTCTGCGGTTTTCAAGGTCTCTTTGACCTTAATCTGCCTTCTTTGGTTTTCCTGCAGCTCACTTACGATATCGGAAAATTCGGGTCTGCTGCCAACATCGGAAATAACTTTCTTTCCTATCTCGGCATAAAGCTGGAGTTCACGTTGCTTAAGTTCATTCAACTCATTATTGGCATTGAAAATCTTGGTGTCCGGATCATCCTGGGGCATAAATGAGCTGAGTCCCTTCATAAAACCACCCAATCCGCCAAATAGATCAGCCATTGTTTCTTCTCCCCTTCGTTTTACTTTATTTCTTATGTATTAGATTCTGGTGCCGCATTCGCCGCAGAATTTAACGCCATGAGCCAGCTGTGTACCACAGCTCGGGCACGTTTTAAGAGAAAGATTTGCACCGCAGTTGTTGCAGAATTTTCCTTCCCCCGATGGTTTACCGCATGTTGGGCAGGTTATGGTCTTGCTTTCTATCTTACCTGTAAAGAAGCTGCCGGCTTCCGCCTGTTCCTCTATTTCCTTTACAATCCGGTCTGCCCTAGCTTTTGCAACCTTTACATTCTGGCGGGGTGCGCATTCTACACAAAGTCCTTCTTCTTCATTGAAATCAGCGTGACACACCCACTGACGACAGTGATGGCATCTGTTGAACTGATTGCGAACCTCATTTTGTGCCATATTAAAGGCCTTCTCATGCTCTTTTTGCCATTCAGGACTCATTCCGGTAAAGCGTTCTGATAAAACGTCACCACCGTGGGACACACTCCATCCCACATTGCTCAGCCTGCCGCCAAGCAATCCCCCGATCGCCCTGGCACCGCCTGATATTCCGCGCAGTAAAGAGCCCTTCTTATAGGTTTCGGATTCAAGGAATGAGCTCTTGTACCCATCGTGGCATAGATCACAGTAGAAGGTGAACTGGAATCCCGCTTCCGTACTATTGTCTTCATAGTTTCTGGTGAATGCCTTTAACATTTGACTCCTCCTGTTCTTTTAATGGTGTCTATTTGAAAAGCTGATTTATCTTTTCTGCGGCAGCTTTTTCCCGCAGGCAGAACACTTTACTGCATCAAAGAATTGGAATGCACCACATCTCCTATTGGGACAGACAATCATCAAATCCGCCTTGCATTTTTCACACTTGTCCTGCATAAATGTGGATTGACCGCAATGTGGACAGGTAATATTCAAGTTTCTTCCGCATCCTGAACATATCTTGTCATCCCGGCTGATCTCCTTGAAGCATGAAAAGCAACGGTCAGCAAAAGGACTTTTGCTGCCGCACTTGGGACAAAAGGAAGAATCTCCGTCTATCAAGGCATTGCACCGGATGCAGGTTTGCTTGTAGAAAGCCATTCGATCAACTCCTTTTCCATATTATACTATTTTGCTCCAGTTAAATAAAGGAATTTTAACATTTTTTATACACTACAATTCCGATTACATACAGAAGTTTTTCTATCACAGCATTTCCGGTCAAGTGTAAAAACTTCGAAATAATAATTCATAGGATAACTTGAAAATAATTATTGACAAACGATAATTATCGCTTATAATGAAATCAACTATTATCGAAAAACAATAATTTGGAGGTTTCAGGATGAGACGAAAGCTAACAATCACACTAGCAGTTGAAGCCCTTCTCCTCATCGTTTTCTGCATGATCAAACCATTCAATGTCCATTATTTCTCTGCAATCATGGCTTTTCCTTTCAAACAGCTTGGTATGATGCTGCGAAAGATATCTCTCTATAGTTATACTGGAAATATAATCTCCATTATAATATATTCTGTAATCTGTCTGCTGCCTGGTATATATCTGATGTTCCGTTTGATTAAGTCTAAAGCTCATGCCGAAGACGGACTTCTTGCTCTGCTCAGTTTATTGCTGTTTTTTATTATTTATCTGATGATCAATCCCGCTGATATTGTGAAGCATTTCGGTTCCTCCGAACTCCTCGAAGCGAATAAGGCTTTCCTTGGTGTGGTTATTTACTCCATTGCTGCAGGGTATTTTATCCTGCGCATAATGCGCGTCTTTGCAAATAGTGAAACAAATGCCATTCTGAAATATCTGAAGGTGCTGCTGGCTGTTATCTGCATTGTACTCACTTATGGGGTGTTTGGTTCAGGGTTAATGGGGCTTTTTTCAACCTTTCAGCAGCTTGCCGCCGACAATACCGGTGCAGGACAGGGCCTGAACCTGAGTTATCTGTTTTTAGTCTTACAGTATATTGTCAATGTTTTACCCCTCGTTCTTGGAATATTCGTTATCTACACCGGCTTGGAGTTGATTGAAGAATTCAGGAAAGATCCGTATAGCCGGGAAATGGTTTTATCGGTACAAAAAACGGGGCAGTTTTGTCGCAAGGCAGCAGCATGGATTATCCTATCCCAAATCAGTGTTAATGTGCTGCAGCTTATACTGGGTTCACGAGTTCGCTCCAGCCATTACACCCTTTCTATCCCAATTGTATCAGTTGTTTTCGTTCTCATTGCGATGCTGCTCGCAAACTATTTTGAGCAGGTACGGCAGCTTAAAAGCGACAATGAGATGTTCATATAAGGATGGAGTAATTTATGGCGATTAAGATTCATCTTGAAGACGTATTGAAAAAGCGGGGCATGACTTCCAAAGAGCTTAGTGCTTTGATTGGGATCACAGAAGCCAATTTGTCCATATTGCGCAGTGGAAAGGCAAAAGGTGTTCGCTTTTCAACAATCAATAAAATCTGTTACCATCTCAATTGTGATATCGGGGATATCTTGAAATTTGAAGGGAACCTGGAGGATGATCAAGATGAATAAAAGATTATTATTATTAGGCTTTGTCTTTTTACTTCTGCTTTCGTTATGCTCGTGTCAGCTGGCAAGAGAAGACGGCATGAATATACAAATGAATGACAGGCTAGTAGGAGTCTATATCACACAAGAATATTTAGACTTATTTGATTTTGACCGCTATTTGAACGATAATATTCATACAATTTTAAACAGAGGCGAAATAACGGTTTCAGATAATGAGCAGTACAGCACCCGAATCTATGCTGAGCTTAAGAACATAAAACATATTGATGAAGAAACCAGTGAAGAATTTGAAACCTGGGAATATGAATTCAAAGATCTTGAAGGCATACCATTTTTTCAGGCAAAAATCAAACAACCGGATGGCAACAGCTATTCCAGCAGCTTTTCCGATGCAGCTATCAGTGACGGGCATATTTCTATTGGGAAAGATACTGCCCTGGATGGCACAATATATATTGCTCCCAATGAAACAGATATTACTGTTTATATTAACCCAGTCTATCAAAGCAGCGACGGGCGGATATACTTAACCTCAGGAAGCGGCATGAGTTTTTCCGGTGATGTAGGTGAAGGCACTGTTTTTTCAACAACACTGGATGAAAAGCACACCATCACTGAAAATGGTGAAACGACTGAGGAAAGTTTCAAAGTAACGGTAAAATTAGCTGTGAAGCATCCCCCCCTAAAGGTGAGTATCATCCAGATGGACTCTGAAAATACCCCTGTTTCCAAAAAAGAGTACAGCCCCATAAGCTTACCAGAAAATGTTGTGGTTGATCCAGATGCAGAATATGTGATTGTCGAAACACGATCGAACTCATTGGATGGCGAAGCGCTTACCCGTGAACTATTCGATCCAGCGGACCAGTACTTTATCAGCTATATTACCCGAAATGATGGAATTTGTGAAGCAAAAACTGTATATTTGCAATGGAATTAGTGTAAACGAAGCGATGGTCATTATTTTTGCTCCATGCAACTGCAAATGGGGCTACAGATTTGTAGCCCCGTCGGTCTTGATTGCTCATGCCAATGTAAGCGTAATTACAGTACTTATCACTGTAAGATACTGGTTGCTCCCTTCACTTATAATACACAGAGTACGAAGCAAAGGGCATTAAGCCCCGATTATCATAGCAAGGCAGTTAGATGAAACTAAAAAGAAAGCGATTAGTGCAGCACCAATTATCATACCAGGCCAAATGGTGTTCGTCTTCTTTTTCAGATAAATTCCCAGCCCTGTAGCGACGATAAACTCCGGTATTACAGCTTCAAGCAGAGTCATATAGAATTGAGCAAAATTTCCGGTGTAGAAGGGTCCAATTGGGGTAAAGCGAAGGAGAATTTGGAATACTGCATAGAGAATTGTCAGACCCACTATACCAAATAATGAACCAAACACTACGGTTTTCCTTAGGTTTCTGCCTTCACTGGCATCTCCTTTTGTAAAATTGAGGCCGTTACTTGCGAGCATCAATGAAAAGAAATATGGAATCAGCGCTATAAAATACCAAGGATAGGTAGAAAAGCGCTCCCCATTAAATGGCCTTAAGCTTAGAACAATTAAATGAAGGTCTGTTTTACCATAATAGAATATGAACATCAGCAGAGCATATGCACTTGCCAGTATTACTGCACTGAATACAAGGGAACGTAAAATGTAATTGAGTGTAATCTTATTCTGTTCATCGACTGTTGCCAAGCCATAGCTCTTAAGCGAACCATTTTGCTTTCTGCCAGAAGTAAAGTGATAAACCGCAAAGAAAACGAGTACGGCAGCAGCACTAACCAATGCCCATACCATATAACCATTTGGTGTTGTCCCCAGCTTAAACAAATTATTAGATTGCATCCGATTTCCAATGGCTGTCCCGGGAAAGAAGGTTGCCACTGGAATGAGTGTCAGAATCACTGCATAGAGCCACCAAGCCGGTTTCCCGCATTCAAATCCTACCCGTGCTCCGGGTTTCAGCACCAGCTTACCAAACACTTTTGTTTTCAAAAGAACGCTTGCAAAGCTGAATAGGAACATTACCATACCCGAAATTGCTACAAAAAGACCGAGTATTTTCCATCCATAAACAAGATTTTTGGAATCTAAACGAGTACCGGTGGGCATAGCCAGTGTCACACAGTCTACCATTCGTGATATCAGCTTAGGGGATATCATGTCGTCTTGATGTGTATGATTGAACTCATAGAATATTCTTGCAGTGTTGTTTTCCCATGATCCATACAGTTTACCAGGTTCGATTCTGTCTACACCGAATAGACCTGTAAGCAGAGGATCCTTATAAACATCCTCATAAGTGGATACTCTCGACAGGATCCCTTCATCATGAATAGCGGTAAGTTGAACAAAGTTAAAATCATAGTCTGGAAGGTCATCGAAGAATATTACATCCGAGACGACAACATTAACTTTGCGGTGTAAGGCCAAACGATAACTATACAGCGAACCCATCGAATGGCCGCCGGCACCTATATTATCTTGGTCTACAAAGTCCAATGAAGTTAAATAATCGTAACCAGTACTTAAATGCATTGTACCATTCGTGCCCCAGTACTGTTCGGCCATATTCACTTCAGTATCGCCAGCGCCGGTATAATCCATAGTCAACGTAACATATCCTCTGCGTGTTAGTTCTATTGCCCATGGAGCAGCGATATCTGCTGTACAATCTCCGCCAGGCACAACAATCATGGCAGGCGCTGGAGTCTCTGATGTTGCAGTCTTAGGGATACGAATGACAGCTGATACAGTATATCCGTCCTTGTCAACGAGTTTTAGACGTTCGATTTTTACAGTTCCACCATTCGTATCAATAGAATAAGATAAAACCGTGCCAATTAATATTAATATCAAAGAAATACAAATGAAAAGCAGAGATTTCGATTTCTTTACTTCAGACATGACATTTTTACCTCCATTACTTAATCAATTCAATCAGGTTCGTCTCTTTGTCGCTGCCACTATAGTTACCGTAAAAAAGACTGTTTGTATAGGAAGCTCTTCTCTGTTATCCGATAATAAAACGCCTCCTCTCTCATTTCATTTATTTCTGTTATATGTACCTTATGCACCTCCTATAAT
>DURK01000079.1 GCA_012837325.1 Clostridiales bacterium | reverse complement strand
GAACTCCAATTTATCTATGGTAAAGCAATCTGCGGGCAGACCTGTGGCATCCTGAATTTCTTTCAGCCCCCAAATTCCCTGGAACTTTAGATTATGAATGGCTAGAATGGTTTTGATTGATCTGTAGAAATCATTGTGCTGAAAAAACACCTTCAGCATGACCGGTATAAGGCCTGTCTGCCAGTCATTGCAATGAAGGATATCCGGATGGAAATCGAGATGGGGGAGGATTGACAGCACTGCTTTACTGAAAAAGGCAAATTTTTCGATATCTTCATGAATATACCCGTATAATTGGGAACCTCCGAAATAAAACTCATTATCGATGAAGTAAAACACGAACCCCTCATGCTGAAGCTTGAATACACCGCAATACTTGTTGCGCCAGCCAAGAGTAATATGGATATGCTTGAGAAAGGTCATCTTGCTGGTGTACTCCTTGGGTATGGAAGCGTATTTGGGCATAATAACACGGATATCATACTTACCTTTTTCAAAAGCTGCTGGGAGAGAGCCTGCAACGTCAGCCAGTCCTCCGGTTTTAGCAAAGGGAACCACTTCCGATGATGCCAGCAGTATGCGTGTCATCCTGACTTACCTCCTTTGATAAAGGCTTCTTCATCGATTGGCTTGATTTGTCTTGAAATATATAACCACGTCTTATATAATCAAGCTTAGAAACAATGCTATTGTACGAATCATAACACATTTAACCTGCCAGAGTAAACATTTATTATGCAATCAATGGGGGTACACCCATGGACCAAAAAAAGGCTACAACCCCGCGACCCACAGATTACCAAATTTATTTGTTTCATGAAGGGACAAACTACAAAGCATATGATATGCTGGGCAGCATATACTTTTCTGATGATTCACACCAAAAAGATGGGTTTCGATTCACCCTATGGGCGCCGAATGCGGTGAGCGTAAGCCTTGTTGGTGATTTCAATCAATGGCGTTTGAATGCACATCCCATGCAAAAAATTGAAGATTCCGGCATATGGATGGTTTTTATTGAGGGTATGAAGGTCGGTGAACGGTACAAGTATGCTATTACCTCGACAGATGGTGAAATCCAGCTGAAAGCAGATCCTTTTGCCTACTGCGCAGAACTTCGACCAAACACCGGATCTATCACCTATCGACTGGATACTTACCAATGGAAGCATTCTTTCAAGAGAGGAAGTCCCACACAACTGCCGCAGCATTCTCCTATGCTGATATATGAGGTGCATGCAGGCTCTTGGAGACGGCATGAAGATGGCTCCTTCTATACCTATCGGGAACTGGCGAAGGAGTTGATTCCTTATGTTCTTGATATGGGATATACCCACATAGAATTGATGCCTCTTCAGGAACATCCTTTGGATGCATCCTGGGGTTATCAGGTAACTGGTTATTATGCTGCTACCAGTCGCTATGGCAAGCCGGAAGATCTGATGTTTTTCATAGATGCCTGTCATGAGGCAGGTTTGAAGGTGATTATGGACTGGGTGCCTGCACACTTCCCAAAGGATGCTCATGGGTTGGCACGATTTGATGGTACACACCTCTTTGAATATGAAGATCCGCGCCTGGGTGCACATCCCCAATGGGGAACATTGGTATTTGACTACAGCAAGCCGGAGGTTCAGTCTTTTTTAATTTCCAATGCGTTGTTTTGGCTGAATGAGTATCATTTTGATGGGCTACGGGTGGATGCAGTCACCTCCATGCTGTACCGGGATTATGCCAGAAATCCGGGTGAGTGGCTGCCAAATATCAGGGGCGGAAGAGAGAACCTTGAGGCTGTCGCATTTCTACAAAAGCTTAACAAGGCAGTATTTGCCCAACATCCCCATGCATTGATGATAGCAGAGGAATCCACTGCTTTCCCTGGAGTGACCAGGCCTGTGCATGAAGGCGGTCTGGGATTCAATTATAAATGGAATATGGGCTGGATGCATGACTCCCTGCAATACTTTTCCTTGGATCCCTTGTTTCGAAAATTTCATCACAACCTCTTAACCTTTCTGATAATGTATACCTATTCAGAAAACTACATTTTACCTCTTTCTCATGATGAAGTGGTGCATGGGAAAAAGTCCATGTTGAGCAAAATGTTCGGTTCATATGAGCAGAAATTTGCCACATTAAGAGCCTTCTATGGGTTTATGACAGCCCTTCCAGGCAAGAAACTGCTTTTCATGGGTGGAGAATTTGGACAATTTATTGAATGGAAATATGATTCTGGGTTGGATTGGCTATTGTTAGGTTACGACAGCCATAAACAGTTGATATATTATGTAAGGAATTTAAATCATGTTTATCTGAATAACCCGTGTCTATGGCAGTTGGATCACGAGCGAAGCGGATTTGAATGGCTTCAGGTGGATGATGCGGACAATAGTGTGATTTCATTTGTACGCAAAGGCAGACTCAAGGGAGAGTATGTAATAGTGGTATCCAATTTCACCCCTGTGCCTCGAAGACAATATCGAATCCATGTACCTGAATCTGGAATGTATTACCAAGTGATCAACAGCGATGACGTGAAATATGGAGGGGGCACCGATCATTTACCTGACTATGCCTCGATTAAAGAAAAAGGTAAAAGAGAGGAGGAGCAAGTAATTTACATAGATCTTTCACCGCTATCAACCATATACTTAAGAAATAGAAGGGAAAAACCAAATAAAGAAAAGTCAAAAAATCAGAAAAGGGGGCTTGTGAATGGCTAGAACGGAATGCGTTGCGATGATACTAGCAGGAGGGCAGGGGAGCCGTCTGGGTGTATTGACGGATGATCTGGCCAAACCTGCCGTGCCCTTTGGAGGGAAATATCGGATTATTGATTTTACTTTAAGCAATTGCACCCATTCAGGGATTACTACAGTCGGTGTCCTTACCCAATATCAACCTCTTGATTTGAATACTTACATCGGCAATGGAGGCCCCTGGGACCTGGATCGAAATATCGGCGGCGTATATGTACTTCCACCCTATGTTCGGATGAAAGCAGGGGAATGGTATAAGGGAACGGCAAATGCCATCTATCAAAACATACCATTTATTGAAAAGTTTGATCCGGAATATGTATTGGTTCTATCGGGGGATCATATTTACAAAATGGATTATACAAATATGATCCGGTATCACAAAAAAACCGGTGCTGCAGTCACCATAGCGGTGATGTCAGTACCTTGGGAGGAAGCAAGCCGCTTTGGCATCATGAATACCGATGAAACCGGACGAATCACCGAATTTCAGGAAAAACCTGCCCAGCCAGCCAGCAATCAGGCTTCCATGGGAATTTATGTGTTTAACTGGAGAGATCTCAAAGAGTATCTGATCGCTGATGAACAGGACCCCTCTTCTGATAATGATTTTGGGAAAAACATCATCCCCAATATGCTTCAGAACAGGGAAGAGATGTTTGCGTTTCAGTTTCAGGGCTATTGGAAGGATGTAGGTACCATACAGAGTCTATGGGAAGCCAATATGGATATTATCGCATCTCCACCGGTTTTCAATCTACATGACAACAACTGGAGAATCTACTCTAAAAACCCCATTCAGCCGCCTCATTACGTATCCAGTGATGCATACATTGTTAACAGCTGCATAACCGAAGGATGTAATATCTTTGGCAGAGTTGAACATTCTGTGGTGTCTGACGGTGTTACCATAGAAAAAGGTGCAATCATTAAGGATTGCATAATCTTTCCCAATGTCCATATCGGCGAAGGTGCAATACTGGAGAAAACGATTGTAGGGCAGGGGACGACTATAGGGAAAAGGGTGAAGTCCGGCATAAGGGAATCCGGAGACAATCCCTATGCTTCTGACCTTTGTTCGGAAGGTATCGTGCTCATCAAAGGAGATATCACCATAGATGAGGATACGGAAATATACAAAAACTCCATGGTAAGAACCTATCAACGAATAGGAGGCGGTGAAGTATGATTCATGCAATGGGCTTGATTCTATCGGATAATGATATACATATCAACACCCTTACAGAAAAACGTTCTGTAGCCGCCCTACCTATTGCAGGGCGCTATCGATTGATTGATTTTATTCTTTCCAGCATGGTGAATTCGGGGATTACCAATGTCGGTGTAATACCAAGGCTGAACTATTCTTCTTTGATGGATCATCTAGGCTCAGGAAAGGAATGGGACCTAAACAGAAAAAACGGCGGACTGCAAATCCTTCCTCCTTATATAGGACGGGGAATGCATGGATTGGGTGAAGGCAACATTGACTTGGTTGCAGCGGTCGGAGGACACATAAAGAGGAGCAAGCAAAAACATGCTATATTGGCAGACGGCAATAATGTATTGAATATTGATTTTGACGATGTAATGGATTTCCATCTCAGCAATCATTCAGATATCACATTGGTGTATAACGAAGAACTTCAGACTGACAGGGCGCTTTCTGCTCATACCATTCTGGAAGTGGATCAGAATAACCGGGTAACGGGAATGGAAGTAAGGCCGCGCAGGCCAAAGTCAAAGAAAGTATTCTTGAATATTATGCTGACAGAGAGAAATTTTCTCCAGCACCTGATCGATGAAGCTGTTGCCCGAGGTGAGCATGACATAGCAAGGGATATCCTGATGAAAAAGGTTTCCAGATTGAACATTTGTGCTTATGATTTTAAGGGTTATGTAGGGTGTATCGACAGCATACGGTCCTATTATGATAACAGCATACGTATATTGAATGAAAATGTGAGAAAAGAGCTTTTTAATCCAAACAGACCTATCTATACAAAAATTAAGGATCAGGTGCCCACCAACTATGGCAGCTACGCTTCCGTACATAACAGCCTGATTGCAGACGGATGCACCATTGAAGGCGAAGTGAAAAACAGCATTATTTTCAGAGGCGTTTATATCGGTAAATGTGCAAGGGTCAGCAACTGTATTGTGATGCAAAACTCTGTTATCCAGGACGGCTGCGAACTGGACCATGTAGTTATGGACAAGGAAGTGATTGTACGAGAGTCAGGCAGGTTGATCGGTGACTACAACTATCCCATGATTATTGGAAAAGGTGCGGTTGTGTAATTCGGGTAGGTTATGTGGTTGCATTAAAAAAGCTTGTCAAAATGATTTAAAAAGGGTTTCAGTAAATTACTGAAACCCTTGCTTTTGTTGGTGCCGAAGGTGGGACTCGAACCCACACGTTGTTGCCAACACTGGATTTTGAATCCAGCGCGTCTGCCAATTCCACCACTTCGGCTTAATCTTTTTGTCAGTGGTTAACGACAATAAATATCATAGCATAATGAAAAGCAGTTTGCAATAAATTTTTTCTTTGCCCCTGTGAGAATTTGTGTTATAATGGAAAAGCTTTGTTTTTTTATTATGTAAACTAGGGGGACGAGTAAAAATTGGATCCTATTTCACATGCATTGGTAGGCTTGGCTGCAGGCAGCTTCAGCGGAAGCGGGGGAGTATTATCCAACCCATTGGCTTTGGGTTGCCTGGTCGGGTCGGTCTTACCGGACAGCGATATTATCATGCAATACTGGGGAGATTATGCTTATTTAAAAAACCATCGAGGTGCCAGCCATTCACTGGTTGGTATGGCAGCTCTTTCAACAGCAGCTTCACTGCTAATTCATCTTCTGTTTCCAGGGAGTGGTTTTTTTAGTATTTTACTATGGATGTATATTGGGTGTCTGACCCATGTCGGTCTTGATATATTTAATACCTATGGTGCAAAATTATTCTGGCCTTTTTTGGATAAAAAAATTGGTACGGGTTTAATGCTTTCCTTTGATCCATTTTTGGTAGCAGCGGCAACGGTTGTCTATTGGTTCAACACAGCCAACCCACTCTACTCCAAGCTTGGCATAGCAGCCTTTGCCGTTTATTTACTTTTCCGTCAGTATCGTAAAAAACGCACTCAAAACAGTATCATAAAAACCATCGATTTTCCAGTGGTTAGATTGGTTCTGCTTCCGTCCATGACAAATATCTTCAGCTGGGACTTTATTGCTTATGGAGAGTCCGAGATCGTCACCGGTAAAAGCAGCATGTTCGCCAAAAAAATTGTACTTCGCGACCGATTGAATCAATCGGAAAGCTGGGTCCGGGATCTGGTAATGAACACCTGCCCGGGACGATTTTTCGACGAGTTTACCCGAGAATACTATATTTCCTTTGAAAAACTGGAAAATGGAAAAATGAAGGCGACCATGACAGATTTGCGCTACTATGTCAACAATCGATACATGCATCATGCTACTGTTCAATTTGACCGGGAATTAAATCCGGTGGAAGGGTGGTTTCATCCCTATAATATGAAGAGAAGCGCAAGGATTCCCGTATAATTTGTTTGTGTTTCAACAGAATCCATGCAACTTATTCTTTCTTCCTTCGTCTATTCCATATAAGAAAGGGGGAGGATAGATTGAAGCCATGTAAAGACAAGCAATTATTGTCTGATCATCTGGACCGAAGGTTGGCTCCAAATCTGGAAAGAATGATAGAAGAGCACCTCCCACTTTGTACTGACTGTAATCAGGAATGGCAAGAGTTAATGCTGCTCAGAAAATTAAGCGTAAACCTGCCTGAAGAGGAGCTCCCTGACGATCTTCATCGGCAGATTATGCAGCAACTACAAAAATATGACAGATCAGCAGGCAAAATAATCCGAATCCGACGAATCGCAGTCCCGCTTGCGGCGGCAGTTTTGCTGCTTCTATTCGTAAAAGGGTTGCCGGGAATTCTCAGGAATACCAAGAATGGGATATTTGAGCAGGTTGAGCGCGAGCATATCATTATGACAACACCGCAAGCAGATGATTCTTTTGATGCAGATGCAGGTGCAGAGCAAAGTCTTGGCATGGCTGCAGCAGATGAGGGTGAAAGGTCATCAGTTGATATTGAAACAGCGGAAAGCGTAAACCAGTTGGAGCTTGAAGAATCCTTTCATAACAAAGATACAGATCAATCAGACAGTCCTGCACCAGAGGGAAGTGAATCGGTTGACAGCGGTGAAAGTGATGAAGATAAAAGTGGTGCCGGCAAGTTTGCAGACAGGGGTGGAGCAGAAATAACAAGAGAAGGAAATGAGCTGCCGAAAGCTGTAAAACTGGGCATCGGAGCAGTGGTATTGCTGGCTGTTGTAACATTCCTTATTCGAAATCGAAAAGCAAAAATGTAAAGTTATCAGGTGAAGTATTCTTCACCTTTTTTAAAGAAAAAAAGAGGGTTTCACATTACAATTTACTATTCGCAAAGACAAACGCTTCATTGTATTATAAGAAAAAATATGATAAAGTCAAGTAAACGTACATAAGATTGCAAACGAGGAAACAGGTGAAACAGGAATGAAGAAAACGGTTATGCTGATAGATGGAAACAGCCTGCTGCATCGGGCTTTTTACGCTATCCCAATTTTATCCAACAAAAAGGGCATTTATACCAATGCAGTATATGGTTTTCTCAACATGCTTTTTAAGGTCATTCAAGATTATAAGCCGTATTCGCTTGCAGTTGCTTTTGATCGAAAAGCTCCAACGTTTCGTCATCTAGCCTATGAGGATTACAAGGGAACCCGTCAAAAAGCACCGGAAGAGCTGGTGCCGCAATTTGATCTGATTCGTGAGGTGCTGCTTCAAATGGGTATCCCAATTTTCGAGTTAGATGGATATGAAGCTGACGACATATTGGGAACTGCATCTCAATCTTGCGGGAATCAGGAACATCACGTTTTATTGGTAACAGGTGATAAAGATGCTCTGCAGTTGGTATCCGAAAACACGGAGGTGCTTTTAACCAGAAAGGGTATCTCGGATATTCACAGGTATGATGAAGGAGAACTGACTAAGGAATTTGGGTTAACACCTGAGCAATTAATAGATATGAAAGGTTTGATGGGGGATACTTCCGATAATATTCCGGGCGTACCGGGAATCGGCCCAAAAACAGCTATTAAGCTTTTAAAGGAATATGGCACACTGGAAAACGTGCTGGCCAATACAGAAAATATGAATGGAAATAAAATCAGGGAAAACCTTACCATATATCGACAGCATGCTCTGCTCAGCAAGGATCTGGCAACCATACATCGGGATATTCCCATTGACTGCAGTATTTTATCCCAGCCATTGAATATCACAAAAACACCCGAACTCAGGAAGCTTCTATTGGATTTGGAACTGAGTACCATAATCGAAAGACTGGAAATGGAAGCAAGCGAAACCCTGAAGGCAATTGATAGGGATAAGGTTGTTATAGAGGTAAAAACAGAGGAGGATTTGCTATCCCTTGTTCAGCAGCTGTTGAAACAGAAGGAAGCAGCCATTCTTCTAAAACCATGCATTAGTATAGCCTGGCAGGACGATAAGGTATATCGCCTTTCTGTAAAGGATGATTTGCTGGGAGATGGCTTAAATGAGGAAGTGATTTGGAAAAACCTTCAGCCTTTTTTTGAAGACAGGAACATTCAAATCATAACCAATGATGCAAAAGGACTGATTCTATGGCTGGACAAGCTGGATATAGCTGTAGCGGGTCTGGGCTTTGATGCGCAGATCGGTGCCTATCTTCTGGAACCTACCCGAAACAAATATGAAGTAGAGCAGCTTCTCTATGATTACGCCCATATTGATGTCACGGAAGCAGATGCGGCGGATATCCTTCTCTTAGCCCGCAGCATGATAGAACGTATGAAACAAGCAAATATGGAAGGCTTGTATCAACAGATCGAGCACCCTCTTATCCGTGTCCTGGCCGATATGGAACTGGAGGGCTTCAAGGTGGATAAGGCCATGCTCCAACAACTTGATGTGGAATTCAGTGAGCATGTGAATCGTCTGACCGGTGAGATCATCAATCTTGCCGGTGAATCCTTTAACCTTAACTCCCCCAGACAGCTGGGTGAAATATTGTTTGATAAACTGGGACTACCCGTTCAAAAGAAGACGAAAACAGGCTATTCTACGGATATAGAAGTATTGGAGCGACTCCATAGTATGCATCCGATTATCGAAAAACTGATTGAATACCGCCAGGTGATGAAGATCAAATCAACCTATATTGATGGACTGCTTCATGTAATCAATCCGCTGGACGGGAAAATCCATTCAAGCTTTAATCAGACTGTCACTGCAACAGGACGAATCAGCAGTACCGAACCCAACTTGCAGAACATACCGGTCAGAATGGAAATGGGCAGAAGAGTCCGAAAGGTATTTACGGCCAGTGATGATCGGCACATACTGGTAGATGCAGATTATTCTCAGATCGAGCTACGGGTGCTGGCCCACATTTCAGGCGACCCGAATTTAATTGAAGCTTTTCGCAAGAAACAGGATATCCATCGTCGGACCGCAGCAGATATTTTTGGCATTCCTATGGATCAGGTAACGGAGGAGCAGCGCAGCAGCGCCAAGGCAGTCAATTTTGGCATTGTTTACGGCATCAGTGATTTCGGCCTTGCCAAAAACCTTGGTAGCACTCGAGCCAGAGCCAAAAAATATATTGAAAGCTACTTCCATCGATTTCCCATGGTGAAGGAATACATGGACCGGATCGTATCAGAGGGAAAGAAAAACGGCTATGTGTCTACGCTTTTCAATCGAAGGAGAGACATACCAGAGCTAAAATCACGGAATTATAATATTCGGAGTTTTGGAGAGCGGATTGCATTAAACACCCCGATTCAAGGAACTGCTGCGGATATTATAAAACTAGCCATGATACGAGTACATGAAGAACTGGAAAGAAGAAAGCTGAAGTCAAAACTGATTCTCCAGGTTCATGATGAATTGATCATAGACACACTGATTTTCGAGCTGGAGGAAGTGATGATTCTGGTAAAGGAGCAAATGGAAAATGCAATGAAATTGGCGGTTCCTCTTGTAGTTGACATTGGAATCGGCAGTAATTGGTACGATGCTAAATAGGAGAAGGCCATGAAGACAATTGGCTTGACAGGTGGAATTGCATCAGGAAAAACCACAGTTTCCAAAATACTTCAGGAATTTGGTGTTCCGGTTATTGATGCTGATATGGTTTACAGCAGGCTGACCCAAAATGGAAAGCCTGTTTGGCAGGCAGTGCTTCATACCTTTGGGAAGAAATATTTTCGGCCTGATGGAGAGCTGGACAGGAAAGCGCTGGGCAGCCTGGTCTTCCAGAATAGTAAAGCAAGAGAAAAGCTGAATCGGATCACCCATCCAATTGTTAAGGACGAGATGCTGCGTATTCGCAAATACATTGAGCAGGAGCAGAATCCACCGCTTATAGTGATGGATGTTCCATTGCTGTTTGAATCCGGATGGCACCAATGGATGGACGAGGTGTGGGTGGTTGCCGTTCCCAAGAAAATGCAAATAGCAAGATTGATGCAAAGAGACGGCCTCACCCGGGAAGAGGCTTTGCTTCGGATTCACAGTCAGCTGGATATGGAAGAAAAGCGGAAGATGGCGCATCGAGTGATTGACAACTCTCAATCGATTTCCGAAACAAAGGACCAAATAAAAAAAATTTTGTCGGAGCTTGATTTTTGGAGGAACTAGCATGGGACAGCCCAAGAAATTCCGGCCGATGCTTTGGCTTTTTATATTATTGCTGTTAGGTATTTTTTTGTTGATATACATGATAGGAAACAGCCGGTGGTGGAAACGAAAACAGTACCCAATGGCGTATGAAGATCAAATACGCAAGTATGCTTCCGAATATGAAGTGGATCCCTTTTTGGTAGTCTCCGTTATTTGGGTTGAAAGCAGGTTTATCCCAACGGCAGTTTCTTCCAAGGATGCAAGAGGATTAATGCAGATCCTTCCCAGCACGGGGGAGTGGGTTGCGGAGAAGATCGGCTTAAGCGGGTATAGCGATGAGCAGCTGTTTGAACCGGAAATCAATATTCAAATCGGGTGCTGGTATCTGGGCTATCTTACCTCTCAATTCCCCGACAGCCGAAAACTGGTTCTTGCCTCATACAACGGTGGAATTGGAAACGTTAACAAATGGCTGAGCAACAAAGAATACAGTCCGGATGGTAAACAATTGGATCACATTCCCTTTGCGGAAACTCGAAGCTATGTTAAAAAAGTAACCAGTGTTTATGAGATTTATAAAGAGATTTATCCATCCTGGAAGAGCAGAACGATTGATGAATGAAACCGGAAAGGACTAATATACGTGAAGAAAATCATTTGCCTGCTACTTTCCATGTCGTTGATTACATTGTTATCAGCATGTGGGCTGGCAAGGATTCCTGAGGCCCATTTAACGGAAGAAGAGAAACCTTCCATGGAAAGCACGCCAAAACCGACTGAGTCTGCTCCCACAAGGGGGGGAGAGCTTAGAGTACCCCTTACAGATGTTGATACGTTTAATCCTCTATTGACGCAATCTAGAGACCTGATAAACTTTCTGGGCTTGATTTTTGAAAGCCCGATCACCTATGATGAACAGTCCAAACCTGCCCCTTCTCTGGTAACCGATTGGGAGGTTTCGCCCGATGGGAGGCTGTGGATATTCGATGTGCGGAAAGGGGTTAAATGGCATAATGGCCAGCAATTTACAGGTGAAGATATCTTGTTTACCTTACAAGTGCTTCACACCGGTGCATTGGATTCCTTTTATCAGCAAAATTTATACGATAACACAAATATAGTGGAATATGGTCTTCGAGGTGGTGATCCCTATACAATTTTCATTCGTTTGGGAGAGCCAACCTATTGTATTCTGAATCTTATGACCTTTCCGGTGTTGCCTATGAGCGTCTATCAATCCATTGATTTTATACTTGAGAACAAAGAAGATCTTTCTTTTCTGCCTGTAGGAACCGGCCCTTATCGAGTTGATCCCGGTTATCCATATGAAGGGGATATGATTAGACTGGTGCAAAATGACAGTTGGTGGGACGGAACACCATATATTCATTTCATTGAAGGGAAGGTGTATGCCAGCAATGACGAATCAAGAAATGCCTTTCTCAATGGTGATATTGATTTGGTTGATACAACAGTGGTTTACGCCAATACCCGTTTGAATCGGAACGATGCCGGCCATTACAAATATCTGACTTCGAGTTTTGAGTTTTTGGCTTTGAACAGTAACAATCCCCTGCTTCAGGATCATAGCATCAGGAAAGCGATGGCCTTTGGCATAGATCGAAAAGATATCATTTCCAAGATTTATCTAAACAATGCGGAGACCGTGGATGCTCCCATTCCTTCCAATTCCTGGCTGTATGACAGCAGCTATCGCATCTATGATTATGACCCCAAGCGCGCAGGCAGGATACTGGAGGAAGCGGGCTGGAAAGATCATGATGGAGATGGCATACTGGAAAGAGAAATTGATGAAACAACAGTCGATCTGGCCTTTACCATATTGGTTAACAGTGAAAATGATTTACGAAAAGATGCAGCAGACTTGATTAAAAAACAGCTGGATCAGATCGGTTTTCGTATAACAATCGAAGATCTTCCCTGGGATGTATTACAGGAGCAAAAAATTAAAACCGGTGAGTTTGATGCGGTCTTAACCGGTTACACCCTGGATCCGATGAATGACCTGCGGCCAGTGTTTCATTCTGACTGGGCAGTTGAGCAGGGAAACAACTTTTTCGGGTACAGCCATCCGGAGTTGGATGGTCTGCTGTTCAAAGCTGCAGGAGCTTATACGGAAGAAGAAAGACGGGAGGCATATCAGGGAATACAAAAGCATTTTACCGATGAGCTGCCGGTTATCAGCTTGTACTTTCGAACCGCTTCTTTGCTTGTAGACAATCGAGTCAGGGGAATTCGCTCTGTAGGAGAATTGGACATATTCAGGAACATCAAGGATTGGTTTCTGGTACGATAAACGATTTTCTGTTGACAATTGCATATACCAGGCTTATAATAATGATTGTGGCTTTTCCGGTTTGGATCAGCTGCTCTTTGCGAGAGTGCTGGAATTGGCAGACAGGCACGTTTGAGGGGCGTGTGTCTTATGGCGTACGGGTTCAAGTCCCGTCTCTCGCACCATGACGAATAACCGTAAGGGCTTTGTTTCTTATGGTTATTTTTTTTCAATTCAATGGAAGTAAATTTGACTCAGAAGCAGTCCATATACCCAGACTCCTTTTAATCAATGCATAAAAACAGCAGAGGAGGGCAACCTAACCTGTATAAATATGGAAACTGAATAGGTGAATGACTTGAATAGACGGGGTTGGTTCATAAAAATCATGGTGATTGGTCTAATTACTGGATTTTGCAATGGTGTATTCGGGGCAGGCGGAGGGATGATAGCGGTTCCATCCATGGTTCATCTCTTGAGATTCGATGAACATGAGGCGCATGCTACCGCGATAGCAGTGATTCTCCCTCTGGTGATAATAAGCAGCTTTATTTACTTTAGAAATGGATTTTTGGATCTTGGTAAGGCAATCCCTGTCGCAGCGGGTGGTGTAATGGGGGGAATCATTGGAGCCTTTTTCCTTCATCGAATTCCATCTAAATGGCTGCACAGGATATTTGCTTTGTTTATGATTGCAGCAGCGATAAGGTTGATTGTATAATGTTGCTTTTTATTATTGGGGTTGTATCCGGCTTTATTGGAGGTATGGGCATCGGAGGCGGCACGATCTTGATTCCTTCTATGATCTTTTTGGTACGGACACCACAGCAGATTGCCCAGGGTATCAATCTCGCTTCCTTTATACCAACGTCCCTGGCAGCTGTTTTTGTGCATTCCAAAAGAAGGCATGTACGGTTCAAAATTGCCTTCCTTTTGATTTTGTCAGGTATTCCTGGTGCCATTTTGGGTTCAATCCTTGCCTCCCATGTTTCAGCACAACTACTCAGAAAACTATTCGGTTGGTTTCTATTGATCATGGGCATTTATGAAATGCTCCGCAAGGAAAAAATCAAGTAACATCTCATATTAATGTTTAAAACTCAATATAAAAGGGGTTAAATATGAAAATACAATATCGAACGGATACAGATGTGTTGGTAATCGGTATGGGAGGAGCAGGTATAAAGGCTTCGATAAAGGCAGCAGAAATAGGTGCGAAAGTGCTGCTTGTAGGGAAGTATGCTTTTGGACGTACTGGTGCAACATTCTACCCGGGTACGCCTGGTTGGGGAATGCAGGCAATCCTTCACAGAGGTGATTCAGAACAACAATTCTTTGAGGAAATTATTGAGGCAGGAGCAGGTGCGGCTGATCCAAAGCTGGCTCGGATTCTTGCTGAGAAAAGTACACACGCTTTTCATGAGTTGGAATCATACGGAATTCACTTTGAGAAGTATGAGGATGGGAGTTATAAGGGGGTCATTCCCTGCTTCGGAAAACGTCTGCGTGGCAGCACTACGCTGGGACTGAATAGAATTCGCCGTGCTCTTTGGTTGCAGCTTAATAAACGTAGAGTCAACATACGGCACGGCATATCAGTAATCTCGCTTGTTAAGAAGAATGATGCTGTTTGCGGCGCTTTGGCTTTGGATGAGCAAAACGAGCTCTTTTACATTGCATCAAGAGCTGTAGTCCTCGCTACGGGAGGTGCTTGCGGCTTATACAAGTATTCTTTGTCTACACCGGATCAAACAGGCGATGGTTACATGCTTGCCTTTAATGCTGGCGCTTCCTTAATCAATATGGAATTCATCCAATTTATACCCGGCCTGGTATGGCCTGTAAAGAAAAAGCTTTTTCAGGAAAAAAACCTGGATACATTCCCGAAAATAACAAATATTCATGGGGAGGATATCGTTCGTAAATATCTTCCACAGAAATATACAGTTGAGGAATGTCTGACAGAGCGGGCAAAGCATGGACCGTTTACAACTGCTGATATCAGCTTTTATTTGGATGTAGGGATGTATGAGGAAGCTATCAAAGGCAATGCCATGCAGAGTGGCGGGATTCATATGCAGTATGATGGAAAGGTTCTTGAAGATGACCGTTGGTTTATTAAAAGCTGGGTGGAATGGATGGAGACAATGGGGGTCAAGCCTGTAGAGGAAGGTTTCGATATCATTCCTCATGCTCAGTGCTTTAATGGTGGAATAGCCATTGATGAAAATACATCAACAGGTGTCCCGGGACTGTATGCGGCAGGTGAAGCAGCAGGAGGGGTGCATGGTGCTGATAGGTTGGGCGGTGCCGCTATTGCTGCTACACAGGTATTTGGCGCAATTGCAGGAGAACAGAGTGCGACTTATGCAAGGAAAAGCAATTTTACTGAAGTTACAGACAATGAGCTCATACAATGCTTTGCAGAGCGTTTTTCGTGCGATGAAGGCGGTATAACAGATATCCCGAATGCATTAAAAGAGATTCGTAAAATAATGTGGGAATGCGGGGCAATCGTTCGTTCAGAAAAGCGTTGTGCTGACGGATTTGCTCGTATTACTCAAATTGAATCCACCTTTAACCCGATTCACCATTTTGAGCAGCGCATTGACATTCGAAAAATTAGTGAGCTGGTCAGTTCCATTCAGCTTGCAAAGATTCTTTTAGGTGTTATGAATGAGAGAAGAGAATCACGCGGTCCTCATTACCGCAGCGACTTCCCTGATCAGGTTTCAAAATTCAATGGCAGAGTATCTGTACAAAAAGGAAGTGATTGTCCAGTGTACCGTTTGATGAAATAAAACCGCCTGGTCTGTTCTTTGAGATTATTGTTTTTTCAAGCATACTTCCCATAAGGTAAACAAAGAAATTTCCAAAGCCCATGCAAGGACAAGCAGAAGCAGCTATTTGATCGAAAAACAGACCAAGCTCGAAGCAAATCTATAATTGGATTCTAGCGGCACAGGTTTTATATACTCCTTGTTCTTCACGCCAATAGCTGACTAAAATATCTTTATCAGCAAGCAAAATAGCCCCAGGCTGCCCGAACTTGAGAAAAGAGAAGACCTCGGCCATTTTTTCATTCTTAATGATGGGAATCTGAGGTTTCCATATAAGAAGTTCCTCTTCTATATCCCAGCTTCCGGAAGATAGATCTACGATGTAGCCATATATGCCCGGGCGATCTGTATCCTTTCTTAACGCATGCAATGCCAGAAGCTTTTCACCACCAATGGCACATACACTGGAGGCTTGACCTCCTATTCCCGTATCTTTGGGTGAAGAAAAGGTTCTACCATCGTCATGGGAAAGGGTATAATGGTTATTCAACAGCTTGCCAGTGCGAAGGTCTTCATTCCATCCAATGCAGACTACTGTACCGGATTCCAATTGGCAAAGCCGTTGTTCGTAGCAGGTGACTTCGTCGCCTTCAAATTCCATGCAAATGGTATCATCCGACCAGGTTTCTCCGTTATCGTCTGAACGGAGAAGTCTTCCACAGTTCTTACCAGTCCTGGTTCCATCCCATTTAGGAAAACCTGTAATAGGTGTGACCCAAGATCCACTCTGTAATACAGTCAGTGGTGCGGATGCTTCTACATGAGGGCCCCAACTGCATTCTATCAGCTGCCATGGTGACCAGGTATCACCTTGATCAGAGGAGTAAGATACGAAAAGAAAGTCATCCAGCAGGCCCCCTGTTTCAGGGTTTCCTATGGGCAGATCCGGATCAGAACGTTCGTAGGCATAGCCAAGAGCAACCAGTCTCCCATCATGGAGATAAGTTACTTTGCAGGTATCATTGCTGTTAGGAAGACGTTCATCTCGTTCAAACATTGGTTTGGGTTTGGAAAACGTCTTTCCTCCATCAAAACTTTTAGAAAGATAGCTTGTACCATCAATACTTTCAAAAGCTTCACCTATGCAGTGACTGGCCAGTAGAGAGCCATCGGGCATTTCGCACAGCCAGGGAAACAGGCTCTGCCGGCTTCGCAGCTGGGGTAAAGGATTCTCATAAATGATGGAATGATGAATTACTTTCATTGGAACACCTCGCAATCAGTTTTTCGTATTGTTTTCCAAGTCATTGTTTTACCTTTTCTTTCAATAATATTATAACATTAAAAGTCTCTTGCAGACTACTAAAATGAACGTAAATAAAAGTAAGCTATGTTTATGATATAGCTGTAAATCGATATGATACAGCTATCAGGAAAAGCAGGCAGCATTGAAATTTTGCACAGCTAAACCATGCAGCAATAAATCCAGCATCGAATTCAAAACCGAGCTTTGAAAATGCCTGTTTTTTAAAAACAACCGAAAACGATAGTATAGATATTGACATTTCTTAATTTATAAAATAATATAGTATTCAATGAAACATATAATATATACAATTTTAATGAGAACGACTTAGTAATAACAGACGAAAATTATAAGGTTATATGAAAAGTTCAAATAAATATTCCATGTGATGTGTTAGAGGCATAAAAATCATATGCCTTTGAACATATATTGGAAGTATGAAAAGCTTCCAACATAAGATATTCACTAAAGGAGGAAAACTATATGAAACGCACTCTGGCACTGATTCTCTCCATGTTCATGCTTATCGGTCTGTTGGCCGGTTGTGGACAAGGGGGCACACCAGATGTAGAACCAACCAAAGCTCCAGAAATTCAGGAACCCGCAACACCAAAACCCGCCGATGATACAGATCCGGAGCCTGAACCTGAGCCAAGCGCAGGAATAGGTCCTGACATGCTCCTTCTGCCCACCATGGAAAATATGGGTGACAAATGGCCCGGTTCTTGGGATAACTATGGTCTCATAGGCAGAATGATGATATTCTCCAGGCTGCTGAGACTGGACTCCGATCTTAACCCGGTTTATGGCGACCTGGCAAAAGAGTGGACAATATCTGACGATGGTATGCAGTATACCTTTACACTGCATGAAGGTGTAAAATGGCATGACGGCAAAGATTTTTCCGCTGATGATGTTGCATTTTCTATTAAAACCGCTTTGAAGGCAGCGCAGGTCAACGGTGTTATCAAAGGCGCTCTCAGTAATATTAAAGGTGCTGCCGAATACATGGCAGACAATAGCAAAACAGCTGCCGATGACTTGGAAGGGATCTCGGTGGATGGCAATGTACTCACGATTGACATGGCTAAGCCCACAGGTACATTCCTTCTGGCAATGGCTCAATTTAATATTTTCCCCCGTCATAAAATTGAAGGATTGGATCCTTTGACCTTAAACACTTCCGAATTCTATGACTGGCCGATCGGTACCGGACCTTACAAGATCGTTGAGTTCGTTCCCAATGATTATGCATTGCTTGAAGTGTTTGAAGACTATTTTGGTGAGGAAGAATACCAAATTAAAAAGGTTAAGCTGACACAAATGACTCAAGCAGACTATGCAACCCGTGCACTTGCTGATGAAATCGACTTCTTCCATATCAATGACCTTGCAACAGCACAGGCTGCCCTGCAGAACCCCAATTATGAAGCATTCTATACAGATATCTATTTTGTAAGATATCTGCAATGGAACAGTAAAGGACCCAAGGGAGACGGTAACGATCCTTTCAGCGATATCCGTGCAAGGCGTGCAATCGGTCATGCGATTGACAGACAGGCTCTGATTGATAATCTGATGCCTGGACAGGCAACCCTTACCAACAGTAAGGTGCCTGCTGCTCTACCTTATTACAATGACGATGTTTATGAACTGACTTATGATCCGGAACTTGCCAAACAGCTCCTTGATGAAGTAGGATTTGATTACAATCAAACAATCAAGCTTGCCTGCTACTATGCCGACCAAGGCTCTGCAGACTTTATGGATGCAATTGTTGCTTATCTGACTGATATCGGCATGAAGGCAGAATGGGTTCTGCTAACCGGTGACTTAACCTCTCAAATTTGGGAAACCAGAGACTACCACTTTATCTATGCAGGCCTTTCAGCCATGGCAGTTGAAGAAGCGTATAATATCTGGTATAATCCTACGATTTCGAACTCCATGTACGGAAATGTTTACCCAACAGACTTTACCGGTTTGGATGCTCTGCTTGAAGAGCTTTGGGTAACAACCGATCCTGACAGACGCATTGAAGTAATCAAAGAGATTCAGAAGGTTGAAACGGAAGAGATGCTGTGGAACATTCCCATGTTCGCCTTAAGGAATATCCAGGTAATTAATACCGCCAGAGTCAATCTTCCCGACGAACTCGTTCTCTCCAATGAATGGTCCAACTACGAGCGTTATCTCCACAAGTGGACACTTAATTCAGCGGAATAATTGAAACAGCACTTAAAAGATTAAGAAACAGCTAAAAAACCCTGAAAGGTTTCCTTTCAGGGTTTTTTTACTGATTAAAATATTCTATAGAAACAGCTGAAAATAAAATAGAGGTATATTTCAGTCGGGCGTATTGACATTTTTTACTTTTTAAAATAATATAATATTAATGATTCACATATTTTGTATCAGTTGTATATTTGTGATAGGTTATTTTCAAATAAATGCAAATAGTTTACGATAAAGCATATAACAAAATCCAGATAAATCAACAATTAAATGAGCATTATCAATGCTTCGAACGATGATTCTACAATACACATAGATATATTCATTCCCTTTGGTGCTTAAAAGGCATGGTAATTCACAGCCTTTTAACATAAACTTGAAAGGTTTCTATGCTTTCAAGGATCTTACAAACTTAAAAAAGGAGGAAAACTACATGAAGCGTACTCTCGCACTGATTCTCTCTGTGTTGATGCTTATCGGTCTTCTGGCCGGTTGCGGACAGGGAGAGCCAACAGATGTAGAACCAACCAAAGCTCCCGAGATTCAGGAGCCCGCAACACCAAAACCGGCCGATGAGCCGGAACCGGAACCGGAACCTGAGCCAAGTACGGGAATAGGTCCTGACATGCTTCTTTTACCTACGATGCAAGGCATGAGTGATAAATGGACTGGTTCTTGGTCTGATTATGGAGGCATCGTTAGAATGATGCTCTTTTCCAGGCTGTTAAGACTGGACTCCGATCTCAACCCGGTTTATGGTGACCTGGCAAAAGAGTGGACACAATCTGACGACGGTATGCAGTATACCTTTACACTGCATGAAGGTGTAAAATGGCATGACGGCGAAGATTTTTCCGCTGATGATGTAGCATTTTCCATTAAAACTGCATTAAAGGCATCGCAAGTGAACGGAGTTATTAAAACTGCTCTCAGTAATATCAAAGGTGCTGCCGAATACATGGCTGATGACAGCAAAACAGCTGCTGATGACTTGGAAGGCATCTCGGTTGACGGCAATGTAATCACAATTGACATGGCTAAGCCCACAGGTACCTTCCTTCTGGCATTGGCTCAATTTAACATTTTTCCCCGTCATAAGATAGAAGGACTGGATCCTTTGACCTTAAACACTTCCGAATTCTATGACTGGCCGATAGGCACTGGCCCCTACAAGATCACTGAATTTGTTCCCAATGACTACGCACTGCTTGAAGTGTTCGATGATTACTTTGGTGATGAAGAATTTCAAATAAAACAGGTCAAGCTCACCCAGATGTCTGAGGCAGATTATGCAACCCGCGCCCTTTCAGATGAAGTTGACTTCTTTCAAACCAACGATCTCGCAACAGCGCAGGCTGCTCTGCAGAATCCCAATTATGAAGCATTTTATACAGATATTTATTTTATAAGATACCTCATGTGGAACAGCTATGGACCAAAGGGAGAAGGCAATGATTTGTTCAGTGATATCCGTGCCAGACGTGCACTAGGTCATGCGATTGACAGGCAGGCTATCATTGATAATCTTATGCCTGGACAGGCAACCCTTACAAACAGCAAAGTACCTGCATCTATGCCCTATTATAATGATGAAGTTTACGAACTGACTTATGATCCCGAGCTTGCAAAGCAGCTGCTTGAAGAAGCAGGCTTTGATTTTAACGAAACAGTGAAGCTGGCCTGCTATTATGCTGACCAAGGTTCTGCAGATCTAATGGATGCTATTGTTGCATATCTAGCTGATATCGGCGTAAAAGCAGAGTGGATTCTGTTAACTGGTGATCTGGTCTCCCAGATCTATGAAGTAAGAGACTATCATATGATTTATGCCGGTCTCTCTGCCATGGCAGTTGAGGAGGCTTACAATGGTTGGTATAGCCCCACTATTGGAACTTCCATAGCTGGCAGTATTTATCCTACTGATTATCCAGGCTTGGACGCTCTGCTTGAAGAACTTTGGGTAACAACCGATCCTGACAGACGTATTGAAGTAATCAAAGAGATTCAGAAAGTTGAAACGGAAGAGATGCTGTGGAATATTCCATTGTTTGCTCTAAGAAATATTCAGGTATTCAACACAGCCAGAGTGAATCTTCCCGATGAGCTCGTTCTCTCCAACGAATGGTCCAATTACGAGCGTTATCTCCACAAATGGACGATTAATGCAGCTGAATAAGGAATTAACAGCATATAGGTCTATACAGAACAAAAAATCCCCGAGAAGTTTCCTTTCGGGGATTTTTTAATAGCATAAAGCATTTTCTATTACACTGCATCAGCAGGTATTTCTGCTATATCTTCCACCGTATCTGCTAAATGACATGCAACAAGGTGATCGGGGTCATTTTTCATTGGACGCAGTTCTGGACTCTTCACCCTGCAAATATCCATTACTTTATGACAGCGGGTATGGAATCGACATCCAGCAGGGGGATTGGCAGGAGAGGGAACATCACCTTCCAGTATAATGCGTTGACGCTTTTCACCAATCTTCGGAATGGGGATAGCGGATAGCAATGCTTCCGTATATGGGTGTTCAAAGTGATAATACAATTTCTTTGCAGA
This sequence comes from Clostridiales bacterium, assembly GCA_012837325.1. Lineage (GTDB taxonomy): Bacteria > Bacillota > Clostridia > Caldicoprobacterales > DTU083 > DURK01. The sequence goes on along the minus strand of DURK01000079.1, from coordinate 13,622 downwards.
GGCAAGCTCAACTACCTTGCCCAGATACATAACTGCAATACGATCACTCATATACTCAACTACAGATAAGTCATGAGCAATGAAGACATAGGTGAGCCCATGCTCTTTCTGGAGATCTTTCATTAGGTTCAGAACCTGTGCCTGTATGGAAACGTCTAATGCAGAAACCGGTTCATCACAAACGATAAGATCGGGATTCACGCACATGGCTCGCGCAATACATATGCGTTGACGCTGTCCCCCTGAAAATTCGTTGGGATAGCGATACATATAATCAGCATGGAGGTTGACCGACTCTAAAAGTTCAGCAACTCGTTCTTTTCTCTCGTTGGCATTGGTCCAGCCATGAATCCTCAAGGGTTCATCAAATGCTGTTAAAATATTTTTAATGGGATTCAGGGAAGAGTATGGATCCTGAAATACCATTTGAATCTTCTTTCTGGCATTAAAGCTTTCCTTTTTATCCAGAGACAGCAGGTCTTTATATTCACCGTCCTCATCAAACCGATAGCGAAGCTCGCCTTCTGTAGGACGATGAAGCCTTACGATACATTTTCCCAAAGTGGTTTTTCCACATCCGCTTTCACCAACCAGTCCAAGGGTTTCACCCCTTTTTACATACAGACTTACATCATCGACTGCTTTTACATGGCCGATGGTTCTGCGGAACAACCCTGCTTGAATGGGATAATATTTCTTTATGTTTTTTATGTCAAGAAGAATCTCAGTATGATTACTTTGATTACTCATTCGCAGCTCCTCCTTTGGCGTACCAGCATCGAACCATATGCCCATTCCCAACATCTTCATATGGCGGTGCATTTTTACATTTCTCTGTTGCAAGATCACAACGCGGCATAAATGAACATCCTTCTGGCATATCGGAGGGATCAGGTGTAGTACCTCGAATGGGCTCCAGCCGATCATTACCGCCATTGCCCAGTACAGGTACAGACTTTAGTAAAGCTCTGGTATAGGGATGAGTGGGGCGTAAAAAGATATCTTCTTTTGCACCGAACTCCATGATCTTACCCATATACATTACTGCAATGTCGTCGGCCATATCAGCAACAATACCCATGTTATGGGTAATGATGATAATCGTAAATCCAAGCTGTTCTTGCATTTGCTGCATAAGCTCCAATATCTGCGCTTGGATTGTAACATCAAGAGCGGTGGTGGGCTCATCTGCAATCAGGAGTTCAGGATTGGTTATCAGCCCCATGGCAATCATGACCCTCTGCTTCATACCACCGGAAAACTGATGAGGGTAATCCATTATCCTTTTATCTGCTTGTGGAATGCTTAACATTTCCAACATGTCTACCGTACGTTTGATGGCAGCTTTTTTGGATATTCTTTCATGTTGGATAATACTCTCAATAATTTGATCTCCGATTCGATAGACAGGATTCAGAGAAGACATCGGATCCTGAAAAATCATGGAGATTTGCCTTCCCCGCATATTTCTAAGTTTTTTATCTGTTTTTCTGTACTTTGCAATATCAAATTCCTCACTATTTTGTGGTCGGAATATAATTTCGCCTTCTTTTATTGAACCGGCCTTGGGCAGAAGCTGCATGATGGAATGTGCGGTCACGCTTTTTCCGCAACCGCTTTCTCCTACCAGCCCCATGGTTTTACCACGTCGTACATTCAGAGTTACACCGTCAACGGCTTTCACAACTCTTTTGCCAATTTTGAACTGTGTTTTCAGATCATTAATACTTAGTATATAGTCCTGTTTGTTCATATATGCTCCTCCTTACAGTTGGCTGGGATCCAGTACATCCCGCATCCCGTCGCCTAAGGAATTGACACCAAGAACAAATAAAGCTATGGCGATTCCCGGAGGGATCCAGAGCCAAGGGCTTTGTGTTATCACAATAATTTCTTTGGCAGCATTCATGATGTTACCCCAGGTAGGAACACCAGAGGGAACACCAAGGCCGATAAAGGACAAAGCTGCTTCCTGTAAAATAAAGCCTGCGGTATTAAGGGTCAGTTGTACAGCCACGGGACCCAGACAGTTTGGAAGGATATGCTTAAAGGCGATGGATAAATTTCCGATTCCAAATGCACGGCATGCTTCGACAAAGCTTTCTTCACGCAAGGAAAAGAACCGGCCTCTTACCAGACGGAAGGTAGCCACCCAGCCTGTAAACATAAATACATAAATCAAGTTTTGGACACCAGCTCCTAAAAAGGTTGACAAGACCAATACCAGGAGCAATTGCGGGACTACCGAAACCAGTTCGGCTATCTTAACAAAAATGGCATCCAATGTACCACCAAAGAAACCACATAAGCTTCCAAATATAACACCAAGCAACATACCACCGATCGCACCAGACAGCCCAATCAAGATGGACATCCTGCCTCCATACAAGGTACGGGCAAAGACATCGCGGCCCAGCTTATCCGTGCCAAACAAATGATTACTGCTTGGTTCGAGATCACGTTCGGAAAGGGATATCTTCATCGGATCATAAGGGGTTAGCAGTGGTGCGGCAATACATGCCAGAATCATAGCTGTGACTACAATCAATCCAAAGACTGCAAGCTTATTGTTCAAAAGTTTTTGCAGGTTTCTTTTTGCAAGGCTGGATTTTTTAACTTTTTGTTTTGATGCTAATACTGTTGCCATATTACTTTGCACCTCCAATATCTCCACCCAGGCGAACACGGGGGTCAAGCAATGCAGTAAACATGTCTATAAGAACACTGGCCAATAGGGATACAGTTGAAAGCAGCAATATAATTACCAATACCAGTTGGTAGTCGCTTCCATTAATGGCTGCCAGCAGACGGGAACCAACTCCTGCATAACCAAAGACCTGTTCAATTACGACAGATCCTCCAATCAACATAGGAAGACGTAACAAAAGCAAAACGCTGATGGGCATGAGGGAGTTTCGAAATACATGCTTGTAATAAACCTTCCATTCAGGCAGACCCTTTGCTCGCGCTGTTTTAACGTAGTCTTTATTTAATACATCCAACATAGCGTTTCGTGTATACCGCATTAGTGCTGCCGCCAGCACCATCCCTAAGCTGCAGGCGGGTAGTACAAGATATTTCAAAGATTGGAGTGCATTAAGGCCTACATCTGTACGCCCCTGAGCCGGAAACCATTTCAGACGTATGGCAAAAATCAACAGAGCCAGTATACCGATAAAGAACTCCGGCATCGAAATACCAATTACACCAAGAACCGATGAAATATAATCTATGAAGGTGTTGCTTTTGATTGCGGAAACAATACCAAATAATAAGCCGATAATCGTTGATATGATCAGTGCAGCGAATGTCAATTTAATTGTAGCAGGCAGCAGGTTTTGGATTATACTAGCAATAGGTGTACCTGTTACGACGCTATATCCCATATCACCTTTGATGAGATTGAAAAGCCAGCGGAAATAGCGAACCAGCATCGGGTCATTTAATCCCAGACTTTCTCTCATAGCCTCTATATCCTCCAAGGTCATAGAAGATAACTGGTCGGGCGGGATCATAGCCGTTATGGGATCTCCTGGCGCCAGTTCCAAACCAATGAAAACAACCAGGCCGATTACCAATAGCATTGGTATCAGCAATAGAATTCTGCTTACAAAATATTTTAACATATTAAGCTGCAGCTCCTTTCGGGGAATCGTTGAAATTTCTTCATAAAAAAAGAGAGATAGAATAATTTATCTCTTCATTGCTGTTTGTTGTCAAAAATAACATATTTACAACAATGAATCAAGATAGATTTACTAAATTTATGGTTATAGCATATAGCTATTGTAATATAAAATCAAGCAATTGAAAAGTATAATTTATGTTTTACAATAAATTGATTCGTAGATTGAAAGGTGTTATAATCAGGATAATTGGTTGGGAAAACGCTTGTATGCACTGTTTCTCCAGTCTATTAGCAAAGACCATATAGGTATTATATTTGAGAACATGTAAGTTGTAAGCAGGGTACCTGTTATACTTATAGATCAAATGTATATACAGAAAATGAAAAATGGAGGAAAAGAACCATGTTACAGAAGGGGTTTTATTGTGCTTTAGGTACACCTCTGGATTGCGATGGAAATATCATAAAGCAAAGCTTGGATGCGCATATTGAAAGTCAAATAGCAGCTGGGGCTTCCGGGCTTTTGCTTATGGGTACCATGGGCATGCTTGGCTGTATCAGATCCGATCAGTACCGAATAGCTATCGAAATAGCGGTAAAGGCTGTTCGAAACCGCGTACCGCTTTTAGTAGGAGCTGCGGACAATAGTATAGCCCGGGTAAAGGAACGTTTAGATGTACTGAATAATTATGATGTCTCCATTGTATTGACTGCACCATACTATTTTAGCATGACGCAACAAACTGCCATGAATTATTTTAAAGCAGCAGCATCGTTGACTGATCACCCTGTTTATCTTTATGACCACCCATTTACCGCCAGGTATAAGCTTACTTATGCTGATGTAGTGAAGCTGGCTGATGTAGAGAATATAAAAGGAATTAAAACCGGCGATGCAGTTCTCATCAAAGCCCTTCACGATACAAAGGGTTTAAAGAAAGATTTTACTCCAATCTTCTCTAATTCGGATCTTTTCACCATGGGATACACTTATGGCATACATCATTTTCTCGACGGTATATTTGCTTGCTTTCCAAAGACCATTCAAGCCGCTCAAGCTGCTTTTAACAAAGGAGACTTTGAAACCGGAAAAGCTAACCTTAACCGTATGATGAAAGCAAGAGATGAAATGTTTGTTGTAGGTATTTGGCCTGCTTTCAGCTACGCCATGAACCTTCTTGGCTTTGAAGGCTTGTTCTGTCCTGATTACGAACCTGAATTAAGTGAAGAACAAAAAGACCTGGTGAAATCCATTATGAAGACAGCAGGTGAAGTATAAGGAGATCCGGGATATGAATGCACATGAAATGTTCGATTTAACTGGAAAGACAGCTATCGTAACCGGTGGAACCGGCTTGTATGGAACTCCTATTTCCGAAGGTCTTGCAGAAGCAGGGGCTGTTGCAATCATTGCCTCCCGCAATGGAGAAAGGTGCGAAGGATATGCCAAACAATTACAAGAGTGCGGTCTGAATGCTGTTGGGATGAGTCTTGATCTGGCGAGTGATGAATCCATCGAAAAGTTCGTCACAGCGGTGGCTGAAAAGTTCGGGCATATTGATATTTTGGTTAACAATGCAGTGACTCGAGAAGGTTACGGCGACTTGCCGGATATGAATAGAGAAAGACTTAACCATACAATTGACGTCAATGTAAGCGGCACTTTGTTATTAACCAAAGCTGTCTTGCCATATATGCAAAAACAAGGTGCGGGCACCATCATCAATATTTCTTCCATCCAAGGTGTAACAGCACCCCATTTTCCATACTATGAAGCAGGCCAAAGCAGTCCCGTGGGGTATACTTTTGAAAAATGGGGAATGGTTGGTTATACAAAATGGCTTGCCGCCTTTTTTGGAAAGGATAACATTCGCGCCAACTGCATCAGTCCGGGGGGATTTGATCCAAAACTGGGGGCGCTGCGGCCGGATTTTTATCGAACTTATATGGAGCACACCCCTTTGGGAAAGTGGCCGGATCAAGACGACATTAAAGGGCCTGTTGTTTTCTTGGCAAGTGAGGCTTCGCGTTATGTAACCGGTATTAATCTGGTTATGGATGGCGGATTTACGATATGGTAAATGTACAATTAGATAAGGAAGGTGATTATTATGGCAAAGAGAGTGATGGATAGAAGGGCTGCAGACAATAAATACCTGCATCGGGACTTTCATGTTTCAGGCGATCTCGGAATTCAATATGTCGGTGAAAGATATGGTGACAACGGTGTCAAAGAATACCTGCGCCGCTTTACAACTTCATACTATTCTCCTTTGATTGCAGACATCAAGGAAAGAGGCCTTGCTGCCTTAAAAGAACACATCGAGAGCATATATGAAATAGAGGAAGCCAGTGAAGTATTGAAGACAACTATAAAAGATGATGAACTGCTGGTGGAGGTTTCTCGATGTCCTGCGATTGCTTATATGAAGAGCATCGGGCATACACCATCCAAATGGTATATCGAAGAAACTCGTACAGTAAATGAGACAATTGCTGATAATGCTGATTTGGGCTTTGAATTGATTCACTATGATATCGAGACCGGAAAAGCAGCATACCGATTCTTCAGGAGGTGCTTCTAAGTGTTATCATGTACAGAGTTTATACCTTTATACAGTGAACTTTTCAAATATATAGAAGATAAAGCTGATCATGCTGCAGTTGTTCGTTACTGGCAGCATATATCAAAAGAGTATGTTGAACCCAGACTTGGAGAACTGGTGAAAGAAAAAGGCATCGAAGGATGTTGGGATTACTGGACCAAAGCGTTGAATGAAGAAGCCGCAGATTTCACCATCACCTATGACGAAGAAGAGCAGGAATTTGAAATAATCATGCATTACTGTCCTTCAAAGGGTCTTTTAAATCAACTGACGCATATGGAATCTTACCACGATTACTGTGGGCACTGTGCCCATCTATATGCCCCTTTACTGAAAGAATACGGTCTGGAGTCGGAAGAGGACTACTCTGAAACCGACAAGGCAAAATGTAGAATAAAATTCTATGTGCCTAAGAAGTAGGAGGCATATCAATGGTATTTGACAGTTTGAAAAATGCTGAGAGCTATTATGGACTTGGCAAGGGAATCGAAAAGGCGTTAAAATATTTCGAGTGCTATGATTCATCCCAACATGAAAACAGTGTTGTTGAGTTGGATGGGAAAAACGTATACGTTGTAAGAAACACTTATACTACAGCACCGTCAGAAAATCCGCTGTTTGAGGCTCACAGGGAGTATATTGATGTTATGTACGTAGCGGAAGGAGAAGAAGCCTTTTATTATAAACCACTTGAGGAAGTAATCAACATTACCCGTGAGTATGACTCCTCAATTGAAGCCTGCTTAGGTAAAATTGATGAGGATGCTTGCGTGGTAAGGTTTCCTGCAGGGTTTATCGCAATTTTTATGCCTCAAGATGCACATTGTGCAGGGCAATTGTGGAATGAGAGCAGCAATGTGAAAAAGCTCATTGCAAAAGTACGTGTAGAAACAAACAAATAATAGGATAAAAAAAGGCCTTGATGAAAATCAAGGCCTTTTTCGTTCTGCATCAGGGATGATTACCATGCAGTCCAGCCGCCGTCTACTATCAAATTTGCACCGGTGGTAAAGGAAGCTGCATCTGAAACAAGGTAGCAGTATGCACCGGCAATTTCATGGTTTTTCCCAACTCTCCCCAACATAGTTTTGTCGGACAGTGCCTGAAGAAATTCTTTTGGGGGAAGCTTCCGGTCATCCGGGAAGGGACCGGGAGTAACACAATTAACCCGGATATTCTTTGGGGCCAAATGTGCGGCGCAATACTTGGTCAGCATAATCACAGCAGCTTTGCCTGCGCCGTAATTGGCAGGATTGTTCTGCCCGCTGGTCCCGTAAATGCGGTAATCTGGTGATACCACGCCGTACATGGAACCGGTATTGACAATGCAGCTGTTGTGATTTTTTTCAAAAAACGGGACGCATTCCCGTATGGCACGAAAAGAGGTGTTAATGGTGCCTTCCATTCCCAAAGCCCATTCTTCATCCGTCATTTTCTCTACGGAGTTGGAAGGGCCAAAGGTGGCTAAATTCACCATCGCATTAAAACCTCCGAAAGATTCCACACACTTGTTATAAGCTCCTCGAATTTGATTGGTGTCCTGCAAATCACATTCATAAAGTATGCAGTTTGGGTTATCCTCCAAATGCTTTACATTTTTCAGTGCATAGTCAGGGAAGCGATCCGCTATCAGAACCTTTGCCCCTAGATCCAGCATCGCCTTAGCCGTTGCACTGCCCAAATATCCACTGCCTCCAAACATAACAATATTTTTGCTGCTGAGATCAAATATATTCACGTTGTTTTCCTCCTCGATCATATTTTGATATTATTTTTTTGGCCCGGATAAAACGGACATAATTGCCTTTAAATTTACATCTGAAAAAGAATGATAGGCTACATTTCGGAGTTCATCATCAATGACGGGACCATCGATCAATGCTATGTTTTCTTTTACTTGTTCAGGTGTTTCTGCACCTAACACCAGACTGGTTACGCCAGGCAAATCCCGTATAAAAGAAATGGCAAACTGTGCCAAACTCATATCCGCTTTTTCAGCAAGCTTTCTAAGGGTTTTCAGATGCGGTGCTGCATGAACTTTAAGATCTGGGTTATCAATTTGATCGGGATTGAGAAAGAACAGACCCTGCAGGAAGACACTGCGCACAAATACACCAATTCCTCTTTCCTTCAGTCGTTTTAGATAACCACCATGTAAAAGCTTTTGGTCAAAAAGACTCATGGGTATTTGAATCGCACCATATAGGTCATTTTGAAGCATGGTTTCTACTTCTTCTGGCTGATATATGGATGCGCCGGTGATATCCGTATAGCCGCGTTTTATAAGTCTTTCCAGGGTTTTAGGTACAATGCTTCCGTGTTTGATCATGTCATCCGGTCGATGCAATAGAATACAATTCACCTTATTAAGACCTAGATTTGTCAGGGAGGTCTCAACTGAGTCAATGATTTCTTTTTCTACAACTGCATCAGGCGAACCGGCGGGAACAGTGGTAAAGCACTTGGTCGTGATGAAGGGAATTTTGCCTTTCAAGTCACTTTGCTTGAAAAAACCGCCTATAACCTGCTCTGAGTCTCCGTATCCACGGGCGGTATCAAGCGAAGTTATGCCGTTTTTCAAAGCTTCGTTTAGCAGGGAATAGCTTTTTTGTTTGTCAGGTTTACCATAGCGGTTGGCTATTCCATAATTCAGGCCTAACTGCACCGTTCCAAGAGACATATTGGACACTTTTTGTCCAGCAAGTTCAGTGTATTTCATTTTTTCTCTCCTATTCGATTTCATCCACAGTAACGGCTTTCTTTCCCTCGCACTTGGAAACGATATCTTGAAAATATGCAGCCAGTGCAATGACATCGGCACCAAGATTAATAAAGTTATAGCCCATTTTGACCAGGTCGCTGAAGTTGCCCGTTCCTCCAACAGTGCCGGCAAATTTGCCGTATTTTCTTGCAGTTTTGGCAACAAGTCTACGAGTTTGATCTATATAAGGGTTGTCCCATTCACATGGAATGCCTGCTCCCTGACTGAAGTCCGCAGGACCGAAGAATATCATGTCAATTCCTGGCAATTGGCAGATTTCTTCTAACTCGGTTAAGGGTTCCGGATCTTCAATCTGTACGACTACAAAACGTTGTTCGTTTGCCTGTTTCATATATTCTTTTGCATCTATCAGACAGTACTTTCCATCAGCGTTTCCTCCGTCAATGGGACGTCTGCCGATGGGATGGAATTTTGTATAATACTGTACATATTTTGCATCCTCAAGGCTCATTAGATGTGGAACCATAATGCCCGTACTGTCCGCTTCCAGGGGCCTGATATAGTCACTGTAGCCACCCCGAGATACACGGGTCAGAAGATCACAGTCGTATATTTTTGTAGCCAACACAGCTTTTTCTATTGAGTGCATGCCATTGGGAACATGCTCTAAGTCAACCCACACACAATCAAAACCGCACATTGCCGCCAGTTCTGCGATGCGATGATCACTGGAATTTAGTTTTACGCAAGTAGCGACGTAACCTTCCCTCATTTTTCGAAGAACCCTGCTGGGTCTCATATTCATTTTGTTTTCCTCCTTAAATTTATCGACTTGCATAGTAGTTATTATACTATAATAATTGGCATATGAAAACATTACAAACCGCAAAATGAAATAATGAGTTTTGTTTTTCCAAAGTTCTGTTAATAAAATTGTAAATTGATGTGCGATTTACTTTCATAATCGAAAATAGTTGAAAAAAATTGCTATTACGATATACTATAAAAGAAAGATTCCGAATTTCACAGGCAATACAAATCTGACATTCTTGAGGAGTGTGACATGAAGTGACCGGTGTTTGGCCATTAGGAAATAAAGAACTTCGAATTGGGATCCTAGGCATGACAGAAGGAAACGGCCACCCTTATTCCTGGAGTGCAATGTTTAACGGCTACGACCGGGAGCGGATGGATAATTGTCCTTTCCCGGGCATTCCTGCGTACTTAAACAAACAACCAAAGGAAACCCTGGGAATTCCAGGGGCTCATATTACACATATCTATTGCCAAAATCGAGCTGATGCAGAGGATGTGGCCCGCTGCTCATTCATATCAAATATTGTAGACAATCCTGAGGAAATGATTGGCCGGGTTGATGCGGTTATCTGTGCAACGGATATCGGTTCAGAACATGTGGAAAGATGCCGCCCCTTTATGGAAGCAGATATTCCTATGTTTATCGACAAACCCATGGTGGATAATGAAGAAGATCTTCGAACTTTTGTTAAGTGGCATAAGGAAGGAAAACATTTTATTTCCTCTTCTTCCTTGAGATATTCAAAGTCAATGGAACCATACTTTAATCATCATTATGAGATTGGCAAACTTATGTTCATATGCAAGCCTATGTGTAAAAAATGGGAGACATATGGCATTCATGCCCTGGAGGGAGTCTTCCCGCTTCTGGGGGAGGGCTTTTTATCCATTCAAAATACAGGCACATATGAGCGAAACATGGTTCATATTACGCATAAAACAGGATGTGATGTCCATATACCGCTTTCAGATGAAATGTATGGTGCTTTTGGTATCACCCTGCTGATAGGAAGCAGTGGAAACAAGATTATTACCGACAACGATTCCTACTACTCTTTTAAAAAACAAATGGACAAGTTTGTTCATTATCTGCGAACCGGCCAAGAACCCTTTCCGTTTACAGAAACCATTGAACTAATGAAGCTGGTTATTGGCGGTATCATAAGCCGTGAACAAGGCGGAAGAAAAGTTCTGCTTTCTGAAATCAAGGAGATATTATGAACATATTGGATTGTTTTTCTTTAACAGGTAAAAAAGCACTAATTTACTCACCCCAATACATATATGGTGAAGAAATTGCAGCTGGCCTTTGCGAAGCTGGTGCTGAAGTCTGGTTTTGCGGGGAAGACAAGGATGGAATGGAGGCATTGGCAGCCAGATTACATGATGCAGGGCACCAAATTCATGGGATCATTACTTATCATCAGGGGAAAGAGTCGAATGCGGAAGAACTGTCTCATGTAGTAAGGATCAAAATGGGAACCCTTGATATTTATGTAGACAATGGTTCCAATTCTCTGCTGAAAGGTTGGGTACATGGTTTTGCTGCGATATATGAGAACCTCAAACGCACTCAATTGGGGTTGATGTTAACAGTGAAGCATCTTGGTTTGATTATGGCCGCTCAGGGTTTTGGTTCCATGATCTTTGTTTCGGATTATGCTGCACTGGTAGGCTTCGATCGGCAGAACTACATAAACACCCCGGAAAAATTCGAACAGGATTTTTCCTTAAACTATGGTTTTGTGAAGGGTTCCTATGTAAACTATGTACGTCAAGCTGCCGGATATCTTGGAGAGCATAATGCAAGATGCAATTGCATTGCTTATGCACCATTGGCAGAAAATGTTCCTGAAGGTTTTTCGAAAGCTTTTATCAGACATTCCCATCTAAAACGTCTGGCAACTGCACGGGACATTAAGGCTGCAGTGGTTTTTCTTGCTTCGGATGCATCTGCGTATATAACCGGTATAACTTTGCCTGTAGATGGTGGTTACACAGCCAAATAGAAAGGAATTGATACATGAATACACTGGATCTATTTTCGCTTAAAGGGAAAATAGCACTGATTACAGGTGGAAGAGCCATGTATGGAAAAGGTGCTTCCATAGCTTTGGTGGACGCAGGTGCCAGGCTGTATTTGGCAAGCCATTCGGTTGATTCAGCTAAGGATACAGCTCTTGAGCTTCGAGAAAGAGGCGGTATGGTTGATATAATTGAATTCCATCAGGAAGATCCGCAATCCATTCAGAAAATGGTTGATCTTGTTGTAAAAAAAGAAGGACGTATCGATGTGTTCGTAAATGCCAGTCGTGTAATACCAAGGAATGGCGTTGGATGGTTCCAGGAAGAAAGTGGTTTGGACTGGTCGGTGCGGGTTAATTCTGCAGGCTTTCTGTATATGACCATGCTGGTAGGAGAGCAGATGATTCGGCAAAAGAGTGGCTCTATTATCAATTTTGGATCAATGATGGGTCTTGTAGGTGTAGAAAAGCATAATTACGACGGACACCCGGAAATGGCTGCAGGGGCATACTCTCATGATTACGCCCTGAATAAATCAGCCATAACAGCTTGGACAAGGCACGCTGCAAGCTATTATGGGAAATATGGTGTAAGGGTTAACACACTTTGCCCCGGCGGACTTGCATCCGACCGAACGCCGGAGCGATTTATCGAGAACTACAGCAAGCATACACAGCTTGGACGTCTTGCCAATGATAGTGATATCAAAGGTGCTGTATTGTTTCTGGCCTCTGAAGCTTCAGCATATATAACAGGTTTGTCCATACCCGTAGACGGTGGCTATGTCTCCATATAAAATATGGAGAAGGTATACAAATATAAAGTTAAGGGAGTGAATCATGATGCCTAAATTTAATGTATCGAAGTTTCGAAATATAACAGTCGCATTCAATACCCCCTTTGCAAAAGATGGGTCATTGGACACCAGTGCTGTAAAGGCTCTTTCCCGCTATTTTCTCAACAAGGGAGTAAAAAATCTTTATTTATGTGGCAGTACAGGAGAAGGGTTTCTTCTCGACAATGAAGAACGTAAACGTGTAGTGGATGCTGTAATGGATGAAGTAGGCGGTAAAATGGTTGTGATTGTACATGTAGGTACAGCTTGTACCAGACATTCAGCCGACCTAGCTCGTCATGCTGAACGAAGTGGCGCGGACGCCACATCAGCTGTTCCCTGTGTTTATTACCGTCCCGGTGAGGAGAGTATTTATCGTCATTGGATGGAAATTACGGAAGCAGCTGATCTGCCTTTCTTCATATACAATATTCCACAGCTTACAGGATATGCTGTTTCCATGAATTTGTTTGAACGCATGTTAAAAAACGAAAGAGTGGCAGGCATCAAAAATTCGTCTGACCCAGCTCATGATATTCTTCGTTTCAAACAAGCAGGAGGAAAGGACTTTATTGTATTTAATGGTCCTGATGAGCAATATCTGGCAGGTCGTCTGCTGGGCGCAGATGCAGGAATCGGAGGCACCTATGGCGCAATGCCGGAACTTTTTCTGGCACTGGAAGAGCTGATTAGAAAGGATCGGATCTCTAAAGCACAGGATTTACAGACAACGATAACAGGCTTTATTTATCGTCTGCTGTCATTTCCTTCTCTTTATGGTGTTGTCAAGGCTCTCATTCGTTTGGACGGCTGTGATATCGGGAAACCAAGATTGCCATTCTTGCCCGTGAGCGAAGAGGATCCCGCTGTTATTCAATTGTATCAGGATATCAGGCAGGCTGTAGAAATGCATCAGGATTTTAGACATTAGTGTATCAACTCAATGTCAAAAAGCGGATTGAGTATGAATAAAGAATAAAGTAATAGGAG
>DURK01000078.1 GCA_012837325.1 Clostridiales bacterium | reverse complement strand
GCTGTAGATGCCGGCATCCCCGTGGTCACATACGACGGAGACGCCAATACAGACAAAACCTCTACCTTTGTAGGCTTTGACTTCTACGATGATGGTTACATGGTTGGAAAATGGACTGCTGAATATATTAACGAAAACCTGGATGGAAAAGCAAAAGTCGCCGTAATCGACTTCCCACAGTCTGCCATCGTTTGTGCCCAAAGAGCACAGGGCTTTATAGATGCTATTTTGGAATCTACAGACTCTGAAATCGTTGCACAACAGGATGGAAAAGCTTCCCGCTCCGACTCCATGAATGTCATGGAAAACATTCTCACAGCAAACCCGGATGTCCAGGTTGTATTCGGTATTAACTTTGACACCTGTGCAGGCGCAAAGGCCGCCATCGATGCTGCAGACAACAAAAATGTCATCGTGGTAGGAACTGCTTATGGTGAGGAATCCTTCCTCGCACTGGAAAATGATGATCCCATTCTGAAAGCATTTGCTTTCAGCTCTCCACAGGTTCAGGCAAGAGATACCATTGCATCCATTGTTAAAATTCTGAATGGAGAAGAAATTCCGAAGGAAACCCTTTCCAAGTCACAGCTGCTTGACTCAACATCCATCAAGGACTACGATTGGGAATCCATTATTGCAGAGCGTAACAACTAAAAGGTAAAACACCAACCAGCAATATCATCAGGAAATCCTCCGGCTCATGTCTGGAGGATTTCTTGATTTCTCTTCTTATGATATAATTGTATTGTTATAACCACACTCTGTTTGGGGGGTTCATCTTGAAAATTGGATTTATTAACGTCTGCCATACCGATTATATGGGGACTGCTGTTACAAGGATGGCGGAAGCAGCCATCCAAAAATTGAAGGACAACCATATCGATGTTTATGAGGCAGGCATTCCTGCTTCCGATTATCATAATGCATATCTGGCCGGACTGGAAATCGCTTCAAAAAACTTGGATGGAGTCATTCTTTTTCTTGGCTCCTGGGTGGAAGGTACCACCGCTATGGCTGTGATCAGAGAGGTAGAACACCTGCCTATGCTCCTTTGGGGATTCCCCATGTACCAGGATGGTGAAACCATGCAAAGCACTGGCTCCTATGTATCCTATGCCATGATGAAGGGCTCGATGGTGCGTGCCGGTTACAGGTTTGTGGATTTATTGGGTTTGCCCACAGAGGATACAGCCATCCAAAAAGCAGTCAGCTTCTGCAGAGCAGCAGGTGCCAAAACAGCTCTGAAACGCACCAGAATCGGGTTGGTTGGCTACAGCTCCATGAATATTTATCCCGGCACCTTTGATCATCTCCTGCTTCGTACCAGAATCGGCCCGGAAGTCGTACATTTTGATTCCTATACCATTATTCAGGCTGCCGAAGAGCTTCCTTTGGAAAATAGGCTGGAGGCTGTTGAGGTATTCAAGGAGCTGGGCGATGTTTGTCCGGATGTCAGTGAAGAAAGCCTGTTAAAGGCAGGGGGAATCTATCGCGCAGTGAAGGATTTGTGTTTACAGGAAAGCTTGAATGCCATAAATATCAAATGTCAGTATGAGTTTTCCAAATTGTACAAAATGGTTCCCTGTGTTCCCTTGTCTGCCCTTGCAGAAAGCGGCATTGTTGCCTCTTGCGAAGGGGATATGCTGTGCAGCGTTTCCATGCAGATCCTCTCCCTGATCACCGGTCAGACCGTTACGTATGGAGATGCCATTCATAATACCCAGGAAATCATCAAGTTTTCTTCTTGCGGCATGCTTCCCTTTTCCCTGGGCCATGGCAGCCGCC
The DNA here is from genome assembly GCA_012837325.1 of Clostridiales bacterium. Lineage (GTDB taxonomy): Bacteria > Bacillota > Clostridia > Caldicoprobacterales > DTU083 > DURK01. Next base: position 22,081 of record DURK01000078.1, on the reverse strand, counting down.
GGGTGTGCAATTTTATGCCCCATGATGGTTTCCATGGAATACAGACCAGCTTCGTCATGAAGCCCGGTAAGGTAACGGTAATGCGCCTGGTAGAAGACGTGGGAAGCTATCATATGGTGTACTTCACCGGTGAAGGCCAGGAAACGGAGCTGAGACAGGGATACATGCCTGCCCTGGATGTCAAGCCGGATGCGGATATGCAGAGGATCATTGAGAATTTTGCCGGGCAGCACTATGCAATCTGCTATGGAGATTGCTCGGAAGAACTGGCACAATTGTGTACCCTGCTTGGTATCCAAGCAATAAATCTATAAATAGATAAAAACAAACCCTGTTCGAACTCAAAACAGGGTTTGTTTTATCGGTCATCCATCTTACTGCAATGTCATATCACTTCATCATCTATCAAATGATAGATGTTCAATGTATTTACAGGCTTCCTGAAGCACATCTTTATACCTTCCGTATATGCAGGCTGTGTGGTGGATATACGGGCCTTCGATCAGCTTTCTCTCAAAGCTCTTCCAGTTAGGTACTTCAACCCACACATAGGTATTTTGGGTAAACGGCCCCGGTATCGTTGTCGATTCCTCAGCAAGCAGCTTATATTGTCCCCTTTCGCCATCAAAGCGGATGATTGTAATATCTCCGTCCTTCAAGCGCCAGTGGCACATTCCAGGATTGAAGCCCTCCAGTATCCAGTGAGATCCCAAATGCGCGGGGGAATCCGGATGCTTCAGGGTAAAGGGGAAGCTGTCATGCCAAAGAAGAAACCCATTGTCATTTTCGGGATGGCGGACTGTTACATCAGCCAAAAAGGAAGGTTCGGTATTCAGGGCTGCTGCCTCTGCTATAATCGAGCTGATCGCTCCATGAACATCACTTTCGCATATATTGGGTATGCCCGCATCACTGCATGCTGCCTGAGAATAGGCAATACAGGCATCCAACTCTTCAATCAGCGACATGAAGCTCTCTGTTGCAATTGCACGGAGGTTGTTCTCTTTCGCCAAACGCAGAAATACATCCTTCAGTGCAATGATATGATAACGGCCTTCATCGGTTAATCTGGTTATATCCAGCTTTTTTGACAATTCCTCCAGCTCCTGCTGGATTCTTGGCCTTTCTTCTCTTACAACTGCCTTGGTCTGGTTGATGATGTTAACAAGATCAAAAGGAAGGATTTCCACACCGAACTTTTGCAGCAGATCGCTTTCATCAATGATGGTACTCCAAAAAAAGTCAATCCGGTTGCCGACCAGCCCGATTCGAGGGTTTTTCAGGCTTTTTACCACATTGGCTGCTCTGAGAAAGGTATCCAGCCCGTCCTCCAGCTCCTGATCCTCCACTCTGCAGTTTTCAATGTAAGTAAAAGGTACACCCAGTTTATTCAGCACCTTTGATGTTGCAAACATACCGCACAGGCTGTCTCTGTAGCGGGATCCGTCCTCCAAAGGCGCTTCATCCCGGGGACCCCAGAGAAGCACCGGCACCCCCAGCCTCTTTGCAATCAGGCCGGCAGCACTTTCCGTGCCGAAATTACAATGGGGGATAAAAAGACAGTCAATCTTCTGCTCTTTCAGATAGTTTACCACAGGCTCCACATCATCATAGGAGCGAACGATACCGTCTGTAATGGCCTGATCGATTCCGATATAGTTCACGCCCAGCTGATCCATCCTGCTTTCCAATTTACCCTTGTAGTGCTTGGCATCCTCATGACTGAAAACAAACTTACCGATGGGGCAAAACCCCATCTTTACTACACCGTATTTCATTGTATCCTCCTAATTCAAGTCATTTACGAGTTGATCCTTCGGATATCCAACTCATTGTCATTTATTTCTTCCCATTTCTTCTAGGATCATTTATTTAATAATCTGATTGCCGCTGCTGCATAATCATAACCCGTATCTTCATGCAGCATCGAAGTGTCATTTTCATAGCCGCCTTCTGCCAATGCTTCCCGGGTATAGACATAACCAGGTGCAGCACCATTGGCCAGCGATATAACGCAGGTTAACTTGCTGGGTGATCCCTTCATGATATCTAGTGCAAACTCTACAAATACCTCTCCTTGCAGCATAACCAAACGTGCATCGCCGAGTTTTAAAACAGATATTTTGACAGGTGTCTCATCGGTAAGCAGCCTGGGCAACTGTTTTTTCTCAAGCATTTCAATATACCCCAGTATGTCTTCCGCACCAAAAAGCTTCAGCTGGGCATTCCAGCAATCCAGATAACCTGCACCGGAAGCCTGTTTGGCTGCCAGTTCAGCCTTTCGGTCTGATACGGCCTTCTGGGCTTGTTCCTTTGACGGGAACTTCCGGAGCTTCAGAGGAATGATTTCTTCCTCCACATTGATGTCCATGCCACTTAAGTACTGCATGCTTTCTATTACGCGAACCGCTTCAGCCCCTATGGTAGAGCCGATACGCTCCGCCTCTTCGAATGTCTGGCCGTCTCTGAAATAGCGGGTGCTTTGATCACCGGAAGCGCCCTGCATGAACAAAACCGGCATTTCGTTGAAACGGCTGCATATCTCCTGACGGAGATATGCCGGATAATCAGCTGTACAAAGCGTGTTGGAGGCATGGATTACAGTTGGGTGAAGGGTATACTTCACCATGCACCCTCGAATTCTTTTATCCATATCTCTGGCAGCCACAACAAACACTTGAGGATCACTCGGGCCGTCCGGATCTCTCCGGTTGCCGCCGACTCCCTGTTCTTTTCCACAGTAACCGGTGTCTATGCCGATTTCGCCTTCAAATGCATTTTCACAGGCTTCCAGCAGCAAAGCCTCCAGCTTTTTCTTCAGGTCGCTTACGTAATCCGGATCTTCATCTCTTCCTTCCGACAAGGACTCATAATCCAGTCTTCCAGCTGCCCAGGGCCCGGAATGGGTATGGGTACAGCAGAAAAAGCATTTGCTGGCTCTGCCGTTTGCATTGGAAATCTTCTCTTCCAGCTCGTCGGCATACTTACGGGAAAAAAACAGAAGATCCAGACTGATAAAATACAAGTCGAAATCCTTTGCCTTGATATACATACAGCTTGCCATAAGGGGGTCGTGAACTCCGGTATTGTGCCTCGGGGAATGGGGATATCCGGCCAGTTCAAGCCCTTTGGGAGGGGAAATGTCAACATGTGAAAAGCCTATTTTCATAACGATTACCTTCTTCTGCTCTAATTTTTGGTATGACCCTATCGGCCTGCCAGGTTTCCTTCCAAAATCACCTTGGAAACATTGTATTCCTCATCAACGAAGACAAAGTTCGCTTTCCTGCCCGGCTGGATTGTCCCCACCAAATGATCCTTCCGGACAGCTCTGGCCGGGTTCCTGGAGCATACCTTGAATACGTCCACCATACCAAGGCGGGCATTGTATTTGAAGTTGCGTGCAGCTTGGAACATGCGTAATTTGCTGCCGTATAACTCACCATCTACCATATTGATGTCCTGTTCATCCACTGATCCGGCACAGGCATCGGATACTGCAACGACATGATCCACTCCGATTGTTTTGATGACCAGTCTGACCATCTCAGGCCGGACATGAACGCCTTCCCGATCGTTGATTACTTCACAATAGATGTTGTCGCAAAGCATAACCGCTTCATCGAATCCGCACTCCCTGGTGCCTGCCCATCTGCTGGGAGAAATCCAGCAGCCGGTTGCATCCATGATATGGGTGCAAATGGCTGCTCCGTTGTCTACAGCCCAGAAAACATCTTCAGGGGATGCCTCCGAGTGCCCCATGGCGATTGGTATGCCTGCAGCATGGACATCGGTTATAAATTCTCTTGCTCCTTCAATCTCCGGTGCTACGGTCCACATGGTGATGATGTCCCCCGCCTCTTCCAGATAGCGTTGGTATTCTCTTTTATCAACAGGACGAATGGTTTTTGCATGAGCGCCGTATTTGGGGTTCAAAAACGGCCCTTCAAAATGAACGCCCATGATATTGCCGGGCTTATCTTTTTCCATGGCACTTCGAATCTTCTTCATTGCCTCAATTGCTCCATCTTCACCTATATCGTGAAAAATGGTGCAGTTGATTGACGTGGTCCCGCTTTCCAGGTGGAAAGCTGCCATTTTTTCGGGATCATCATGTGCCCACACATCCCCGCCTGCATGACAGTGGATATCTACAAAACCCGGACCGACATACAAGCCCTGTGCATCTATTTTTTCACAGTTTTCCGGTATGGCAATGCGGTCCGCTTGATCTGCCTGTATGATGATTCCTTCCTCAAACAGAATGACGCCGTTTTCCAGGATTTTATCTTCCAGGACTACATTTGCGTTAATGATTGCTTTCAATAGATCAACTCCTTCCAGTAATAAATAACAGCTGCTGACTTAATTGATTTATAAACAGAAGCTACGCCGGTAAAGCATCCATATCCGAATACCGAACCTTTGTTGAAAAAAATAAGGCGGGCTCATGCCCGCCCTCGCGTTTGATTAATAGCCCGCTAATTCATTTGGTTCAATCGGTGCTGCAATGGCTTCACTCACATACACTCTGGTTGGCCACAGCTGCAGGACAGACGTGGGAACAAGCGGCGTAACCGGTCCGTACAGAACCAGTCTGGAAATCATCCTCTGCCATGCAGAGTGGGTTCCGCTGGTGGTAATACCATGCATTTCCATTCGGTTTTTGGCGTTTTTGATGTCCCTCGGTCCGATTGTAAAGGCTTTGGGCGGCACATTGGCAAGATCGCCGCTCTGTCCAAAGCAGCCATGGAGGGAATTTTGAGCAATTGTCAATGGATGCAGGGTTACCAGCCTGGCTCCCATTTCAATGAACTCTTCTACGCTGTCAGTGGCAAACTCAGGAGTACAGGGATCAACAAAGCCGACATGGCCTGCCCATCCCGGACCGCTGTAAGTAATATCTGCTCCGCCGTTGCCGATTTCCTCTATCAGCTCGGTATAGTGTGCGGCATTTTCATTGGTGGGATAATGCACATTTTCCATGGGCATACGAAGGGATTCATCGATTTGGTTAACCAGGTACTTCATGAATGAGTAGCTGAAACCGGATTTGTAGGTGATGGGAGCAATGTTGCCATCCTCGTCAGCCCATTCATCCATGGCAAAAATATGTACATTTCGGCAGTTGATCTTGAAATAGTTAACCGTTTCAGCAACCTGCATATAGGCTGCAGGGCTGGGGTTCGGGATTACCAGAACACACGTCTGGTCCAAATCATCGGACAGCTTCATGCGCATCACCATATCATTGACGAAGATTGCGCCGAAGTCGGGAACAATTTTAATCTTGAATTCAGGATTGGGGTGCTTTTCCATATCCTCCCGCTTGATATTTCTGACTCTGTCCAGTACCTCTTTGTCCCGGAAAGGGATCCAGGGTGCCGGCTTAAATGTAAATTCCTTCATCTGAATTCCTCGCTTTCTTATATTTGACTTTGTTCATTGTGAGCATAGAATGCTTTGATGTATTTCAACCCTTCTTCGACTGCCTTATCCAGGCATGCCTTCCCAAGCTCTGCTGTAGCATAGGTTGGGTCACCAAAAAGACCTGTTTTGGTTTCCTGCAGGCCCCAGGTGGAAACCGGACCGCGGAGCGGACTGTTGCAGCGGATGGCATCTACACTGGTATAGGCAGAGGTATCCACAAGCTCAGGTGCGATATGCAGTATACAGGAGGTTTCATATTCTCCACCGTGAATATCGCCTTCCGGATCCTTCTTCAGCTCATTGTAGGTTTTGGAAGCCAGGGCGAAGGGTGACAAGGTCATGATGAAAATGTTGTATTGATCCGCAATCTCTCTCATAACCGTACGCAACAGGCTGTCATGGTTGCCGTGACAGTCAAGCAGAACAATCTTTCTAAATCCTTCCTTGATCAGGGAATTGATCATATTATAGATATAATCCATGAAGGTTCTGGTGTCGATATTGGGGCAGCCCGGCCATTTTCGCACAATTCCCATGGAAAATCCATAATAGATGGTACGCATGACCAATACAGGAATGTCCGCATCGGTGCAGGCTTGTCCCAGCCTGTCTCCCACATATTTGGCAATGATGGAATCGGTTTCTACCGGTAAATGTGCTCCATGCTCTTCTGTCGTACCGATCGGCAAAATGATGACCGCATTTTTCTTGATTGCTTCCGCAATTTGGTTGGTGTTTTGTTCACCATAATAAAAAGACATGTCTCTACCTCCCAGGTTTTTCTTATAAAATTAATCTGCTGCCAGTTCAGTATGTACCTTTACATACTCCTGGTATGCATCTTGATAACATTTGGCCCGTGATGGCTCAGGTGTAAAAACCCTTGCTGGTTCGCCCATCATGAAATAGGAGCTGTGGAAATCAGAGGAACCATCCAGCCCCATCCTGGCAATCATCGCTGCTCCCAGATTCCCAGTTTCATTGGTTCTGGGGATCACGACCCGTTTGCCGGTTACATCCGCAATAATCTGACACCATACAGGGCTGTTTGCTCCACCGCCGAAAAGTCTGATTTCGTTCCCTTTTACCCCCATCTTTTCCATGCTGTCGATGTGAATCTTAATTTGAAATGCCACACCTTCCAATACAGCACGAATGACATCTTTGGAACTGGTTTGCAGAGACAAGCCGGTGAACATCCCCTTTGCCTTCCCCGATGCATCGACCGACAGATGCGGGTAAAATGCAACTCCTCCCGCCAGTGGTTCGGATGACGAGGCAAGGGAGTCCATTTCTGAATAATCGAGCTGTGGAAATAAGGTGTTCTTCAGCCACTTGAAAGCCACTCCCGCTGTTGAAACTACCGTTTCCAAAATCCAATGATCTTCATTCAGACCGCAGCAGGTAACCTGCATGTTGTCATCAATGATGGGCGTGTCTGTTATGGCACTGATGGAAGAAGCCGTTCCCAGAGATACGGTAAAGATTCCCTTATCAATGCCTGCTCCCATGGATGCACAGCGTTGATCCTGGGCCCCGATTACGACCTTGGTCTGCTCTGACAAGCCGAGCTCTTTGGCGACCTCAGGAAGCACCGTACCTGCGATTTGCCCCGTAACCATCAGATCCGGCAGCTTGGCCGGATCAATATCAAATTGATTTAATAAATCCAGCATCCATTTTTTCTCATGGATATCGTAAGCCAAGGTGCCGGAAGCCATGGATAAATCGGTTGCCATTCTTCCTGTAAAGTTGTATATGATGTAATCGTGTGCCATTAACACCTTATGGGTCTGGTTGTATACTTCCGGCCTGTTTGCCTTCAGCCACATGAGCTGGGGCAAAACATAGCAGGGCAAGATATTCTTTCCGGTGTGATGGAAGATTGTTTTGGGGTCGCATTGTGCACTGATGCGCTCGACTTCTTCCTTGGAACGTCCATCCAGCCAGCTGATGGCGTTATATAGTGTATTCCCCGCCTGATCAACCGGTACAAAAGCAATGCCCTGAGAGCTCACAGACAAAGCGGCAATGCTTTTCCCGTCCAGCTTTGATCTTTCAAGGGACTGCATCACCGTTTTCTTTACATTGCCCCACCAGGCATGCGCATCCTGTTCGATTCCTTCTTCGGTAAGGATTAGATCATACTCAATATAACTGCTGCCAAGAATGGCTCCCTTTTCATCAAAAACCATACTCTTACATCCGGTTGTTCCCAGATCGATACCCAATAAATACATAAGCATTCTCCTATTTCAGTGCTCTATTCAAATTTCCGTTATTTTAAATGGCTGCTTAAAGCATTACTTTCATGTTATACAGCGTGTAGAAAGGCTTTAATCAGTTACAATGGTAAGCCCTGCTTCTCTTAGTATGTCCAATTCATCTGAGTCAGCCTTTTTGTTGGTTACCAGATACGACGCAGCTTTGAGATCAGCTACCTTCAAGAAGCTTTCGTGGCCAATTTTGGTATAGTCTGCAACGACGATGGCTGTTCGGGACCGCTCCAGCATCAGCTTGCTGACTTCCGCCTCCTCTGCATGGTAAGTTGTCAGCCCTGCATCGCAGTGTACGCCGTCTATGGACAGAATGGCCTTATCGGCTTTGAATTTTCGCAGCTGAGCCATTGCCAGGCTTCCATAAGTAAAAGAGTACTGCGGGTTGATATTCCCACCGAGCAGCTGCACATGATAGGTGGGAATGCTGCTCATTTCAACTGCTACAGCTATGGAGTTGGTTATAATCTTCAGGTTTTTAAACCCCTTTAACTCAAGAGCAGTAAAGTATGTAGTGGTGCCCGCATTAATCAAAACCGTGTCTCCATCGTTAATAAGCGAGCTGGCAGCAGCTGCTATGGACTGCTTTTCTTCGGCATTTTCGTTTCTGCGCTGGTGAAGATCCATATTGTAGTAGTTCTTCATTGTTTGGACAGCGCCGCCGGGCACCCTTTCCAGGTAACCGCTCTTCTCCAGTTCAGACAAGTCATTTCGAATGGTGACCTCGGAAGTACCCAAAATTTGGCTGAGTTCTGAAACACGCACCTTTCCGGTCCGGTTTAGAATTTCCAAAATGCTGTTTCTTCTGGCATCTAACTTCAAGACTTCCGCCATGATTTTGCCCCCCGTGCAAGCTTTTGAGTAAATAATCAACAAGCCTTTCGCAAATGATTATATCACCTTTCATTCTTGAAATCAATTCAACAATCGGTCGATTATCTAAGGCTTTTATAAAACTTGAAACCGGGATTCAACCTGCATGATTTCTCTTGAACTGGAATTCTCCATAGTAAATCAACGGTAATGATCAATATGAAACCTATTGCTTGATTTTATCGTATTTAATGAAAGCGATTCGAAAATAGAATGTGGACTTTGCGTAAATTGTGTGCTATAGTTGGCTTGTAATCAAATTGACTAAATGTGACAAGGTAGGTGTAAATATGTATAAGGGTATTACGATTAAAGAGCCTTTCTTTGAAATCGGTCCAAAGGCCTATTGCTATGGTGATGAAATGCTGGCTTTGGCCAAGGTTGCAGATCAGGCTTCTGAGAAATATGATGTCCAGATTATCTTGACTCCTCAGTATACCGATATTCCTTTTATCGCCAAAGAGACCAAGCACTTGCTTGTGTTTGCCCCTCACATGGATTCTCTGGTGCCTGGAAGGGGCCTCGGTTCTGTATTGCCTGAAGCGGTAAAATACGCAGGTGCAACAGGGGTCATGCTGAATCACTCTGAAAAACGCGTCAGCATCGCCGAGTTGAATAAAGCCATTAAACGGGCGGATGAGGTAGGCTTGGCAACCATCGTATGCGCCGATACCATCGAAGAGGCAAAGGCCATTGCAAATCTCGGACCCAACATTATCGTTGCAGAACAGCCGGAGCTGATCGGTACAGGTCAGACCAGTGATATGGATTACTTCAAACGGGCCATCGAAGCCGTCCACTCCGTCAACCCGGACATTAAAGTGTTGACTGCTGCAGGAATCAGCAACGGAGAAGATGTATACAATGTAATCAGAAAAGGTGCGATTGCCACCGGCTCCAGCAGCGGCATTTTTAAAGCGAAGGATCCGGCAGCCATGATTGAAGAAATGATAAGTGCAGTTCGAAGAGCATGGGATGAAAGACACAAGTAAACCCAAGTGAATTGAAGAATGGAAAAGCTGCTTTCCGTCTCACCACGGTGTGACTGGAAGCAGCTTTTTAATCACCTATTTAACAGCATATAATTTTTACTCACCAATGATCATAATCTGAACAGTTCTCTCTCTGGCCCTGGTCTGATCAAAGTCAATAAAGTGAATATGCCCGAACTGACCCAGATCCATCTCTCCATCAACCATAACAATGGTAACACTTCTTCCAATGACGGAAGAACGAAGGTGAGCGTCTGTGTTATGACATCCACGGGCATCCTCATCATGCTCCTCAGCAAATTTCAAGGCCTTGGGACCGGGATGGAGGTACATTCCCTCTCTGCGCTGCGTAGGGATAAAGCTCTCAAATGCATCAACCAGATCCTGCTGGAGGGTTTCCAGCCCTGTCATGGACATATCAAATGCACATTCCTGTGTTATGACGCTGCATGTCGTATGACGGGAATAAACCACAACGATGCCGTTTTTTATTCCGGATCTTGCGACGATTTCCTTTGTTTGATCCGTTACGTCATGAAAGGTACAGACACGATGATTGGATTGCACCTTAAATGATTCGTTATATACCATAGTAATCACCTTCCTGGTTGCTTAATTTTCATTGGGATGAACGGAGCCTTATTTGTTCCGCTTTGCCAGATCATCTGCGGCTCGTCTGGTAGCAGCGATCATTTCATCAATCATCGCCAAAGGATCCTTTGCATTCATGATGCCGGAGGCTGCGCCTGCGGCTTCGGATCCTGCCATGATAAAGTCATAGACCTGCTGCCCGTTGGTGATTCCTGCAGCCTGTTCCACCATGATATCCGGGTAGATTTCTTTAATCACCTTTATGGATTCCATGACATAAGCCATATCGCTTACACCGCCGCCGCCTCCGATCAGTTCCGAAGGCTCCGGATTGATGATATCGGGATGCAGCTGTGCAATGGCCTTTGCCTCGGCAATGGTATCCGCACAGGCAAACACAAGCATATCCAGTTCATGTGCTCTTTGTATGGTGGCTTTGATAGCGGGCAGAGACATGGGCTTCTCACTGTGGTTTACGACAACACCTTTTGCACCTGCTGCCTTGACCGCCTCGGGCAGAATATCCGCCATTCCCCGCCCTGGCCGCAAGGTATCCATATAAGGGGCAAGGATGATCAGGTTTTTGGTGTTTTCTGCTATTCTTCTGATTTCAACTACCGGGGTGATAAACAATACATCGATGTCGTATTTTTCTGCTGCAGCATCGGCAGCTTTCGCATATTCCAGAACGGTATCTCCCCATATGTAGTTTTTTGTCCCTATTTCGAAAAAGGGGGTTCTGATTACTGGTTTCATTCTTTTCCTCCTACTAGGTCATTTCTCTTAAGCATTTTCCTCATAATATTGCTGCATAAAATCCCACATCCTGCGGAATTGAGCATACTTCCTGGTGTAATACTCCTGATTGGCTTCATTCGGATGATACAGATAGTCTACTTTGGTTATTGCTTTTGCAGCGCTTTCATAGCTGTCAAACCATCCTGCTCCGAGGGCAGCAATCATACCCGCACCAACGGCACAAATATCTGCCTGATTCAATCGGACAATGGGGATACCTGTAACATCTGCGATCATTTCACTCCATACAACGCTTTTTGCTGCTCCTCCCAGAATCATCAGCTGCTTAACAGGACTGCCGTTCTCAGCAAAATTCTCCAGGCCGCGTTTTACACCAAAAACAACGCCTTCCATAATCGCTCTGGCAAAATCAAAACGATCGTGAGAAAGGGTGATCCCTGTAAAAGCACCTTTTGCATTCGGCCTCTGAATGGGGAAAGGAGCTCCTGTCAGATATGGATAGAAGAACAAATCAGGGTCTCTCCTCTTGGCCGCCTCCTCATCGATCTCCTTGAATCCTTCCGATACAAATTCATTCTTAAACCATTGCAGGGAGGCACCGGAAGTGACCAAAGAAGCCAGAGCGCCATACAGACCGGAGACAGGATGCTTTCCTGCTGCAATATGGCTTTTTGTGAACATGGGTTTGGTGGTAATGCCCAGCAGAACCCATGTGGTGCCGGCAGACAGAAGCATATCCCCTTCATTGACTGCCCCTGCTCCGATGGCTGCACAGTATTGATCATGAGCACCATTGAACACGGGAATTCCAGCTGGCAGACCCATAAGCTTTGCCGCCTTGTCAGTAAGCTCTCCGACTCTTGCTCCGGTAGGCAGCACCGGTGTCAATTCTTCTTCCCGAATACCGGAGGCTTCAAGAATCTTTTCATCCCAACAGCCATTTTCGACATGATACATCTGCCGTATGGCTGCATTCGTCGGATCGACCACAGCGTTCCCTGTCAGGAACAGGTTTGCAAATTCAAGTGTGGATATAAAGCGTACCGCATTGGCATATTCCGGCTGTTTCTTCATGTACATAATTTTAGCAGCATCCAGGGTAGCGTTGGGTGTCCATCCTGTGGTTTTATAGATATAGTCTGCGGTCAGCTTATCTTCCAATTCCTTTGCTTCCGCCACCGCTCTTCTGTCCATCCAGGTTAAGGCATTTCCTACCGTATTCCAATCCTTATCCATTGCGACACTGCTTGCGCCCTGAGTGGATAGAGAAATGGCTTCCACCTGATGGCCGTCAACCCCTTTCAAAGCCTGGCATACTGCCTGCACAGCCGCTTCCGTCCAGTCTTCTGCACGCTGCTCGACATGACTGTCCTTGGTGATTAACCGATAACCATGACTGCCGGTAGAGACAACTTCACCATTCCTTGAAAGCACAATCGCTTTGGTGCAGGTTGTTCCGATATCAATTCCCAGTACATACATTCCAGTTCACCTGTTTTCCAACCCATAAAGGGTTTTCGTATTTCATAAGTCACCGAGTCCTATTATAAACGAGATCCTCGATTTATTCAATCGTTACCGTGTTCCAACCCATCAAGTGACCGAATTGTTTTAAGGTTTTCAGCTCAGATGTATAACACAATACCGAATGATGGGTGCCTCCTGCCATGGAGAATTTTGATAGGAAGTCGGATATATTGCACTCTGGTTTAAACCACGCATGGATGCTGTTCTTCAGCATATCCTTTCCGTCTATTTCAAGAATCTCACCTTTTGCAAGAATAAGAGTATAGTTGTCGTCTGTATCCGGAGCAAGGTTTACCAGTACAACCTCACCTGGTTTAAATAGTCCATACGCTACAGCCGGATTCTCAGCATCCGTATAGGAAAAGCTCTTCTCAACCAGTTCAGGCTTGGAGGAAGCCAGTGCGATATTCATTTCGCCCATATGACTTAGGAAAATGGTATCGTTTTTCCAGTCAGGGCAAAACATTTCTGTAAAAGATGATTCCTTGTATTCAGATGCAAGGGTACCTGATAAAGCTGCGGTTAACACATCGCCTTCCCCGGCATAACCCATCCCCTCAGCCATCTGTTTTTCAATTTCCAGGAATGGCATTACATTGACAGGGGAATCCTTTCGAGTGTTTAAGAAGTTGACTGTAAATGCATCCAGGTTGTTTTGAGTGATCCATTTGCGCAGGGCAAGACCGACTTTAACGGATTGATAATGTACTTTTTCATCAATATTGGAGGTATCAAACCGTTCCCTGTCCGCAGCCATTTCATCTGCTATTTCCTGTTCTGTAACACTTTCAACCAGGGAAGCTGCACTGTCAAGGTCGTACTCAATGACCTCTATGCCAATGTTTCTTTTCAACTCATCAAAGGGTACGGCAAAATCGCCCATTCCCTTGAAAGGCGTGCCTACGATCCCTACTCTGGACTTCTTTATCCTTGAGGCCAGCCTGGCAGCCTTCGCCCATGAGCAGACCCGGTCCATTACATCAGAGTACTGCCAATGCCCGGTTTCAATAAAATACTTCTTGTTTTTCCGTTTCAGTAAGTTACATAGATCCTGAACGCCGTGAATTCCGTGATTAAAGCTGATCTCTTCCACAGAGGTTTGATGATCAAAGACGTAGGTAGGAGTGGTATTGAGGACAATTATGGGTAAATCCGTCGCTGCCAGCACTTCCGATGATTCCAGAGACGGAGAATAGGCTGTGTGCAGGGTAACGATGGCATCAACCTGTTCTGATTCAAAATCTTTTACTGCCTGTTCAAATTCCGGTTTGATCCGGCACACATCAGAACAGATTACGGTGATATCCCTTTTGGAAAGCTCATTACAGATTGTTGTAACAAAGCTGTTGATCCTGGTTCTTAATTGCGGAGAAGACTCATCATATAATTCCAAATACAAGGGCAGCAGTCCAATTTTGGGGTTGTTCATATACTTTCACCTCATTAATATATTTATAAAATTTGTGATAAATGGAATCCTTCACCACGATCGGCTTATCATGCAGGTTTCTGTCACATGGTGCCATACATGTCCTTACGGGCCCCTTCAATCAATTTTTTGGCATTGGTGTAAAACGCAAGCTCAATATCATTTTTGGACAGGCCGACTGCCTGAGAAGCACGCTGAAAGGCAAGGATTTCTTCATACATAAAAAAGGTAATCTTCTCCGCTTGCTCTTGTGAAACCTCACGCAGATGCGGGTCCTGATTCGGATCTCCATATAGACCCGGCGGCACCAGATTAATGTATGTTCCATTTTCTTCAATGCGTCGTGTCCGCATACGCAGGATCGGGAAGTCACTGCCAAACAGAACATTTTGGGGCCCCATGGCTTCCAACATCTTAATCATGGCGTATTCGCATGTGTTGGCACAGAAATCAAACATCAAATCATCGTACCTGGAAAGAATCTCAAAGGCATCACCCACATCATCCCTGGTGTAGGCCCGTCCAATATGAGCGACAATCAGACGGACGTTGGGAAACTCTTCTTTGATTTCGCAGATCTGAGCGATATTAATGGGGTCTTTCAGTCGTCCGTTACGCGGGATATGGAGCATAACGATACCGCCAAGGTCATTCATAACCTCCAAATGTTCCTTTGGGAAAAAGTCGAAGATACGAATTTCCGCTACCGGTAAATAAATCGGCGATAAGCTCAAATAGGATTTCAGACCTAAAAAACCTCCCCCTAGCACCTTTTCACGAATCTCTTCACCGCTCTGCTTTGGATGAGAGAAATACAGTGCGGGGTACCCGGTTTTTTCAGCAGACTCCTTTACATAATTATTATGGATTTCCTGCGTTTCCAGTGTAACAGAGCTTGCGAACATAAGAGGGGTGACTTCCTTTCCGGGAAACAAAAGCCGGTAGGTTTCCTTCAGGTCCTCAATGCTGTTATCCTGGGCGACCAGGGAAGGCCATGTGACAGTACGTTTTACTTCTCCCTTCACAGGATCCTTCTTTGGCTCCAAATCCTTCCGGTAAACATGGGTATGGATGTCGATCAGCTTATCAGGTAAAAAATCCTTCAGCATGGTTTCATATATTTCTTTATCAAAATTCGTTACGGGAAACAAGCTCATGATGCCCTCCTGATCAATTATTTTTTTATATTTATCAGCCCTTCACAGCACCTGCTACCAAACCTTTTATGAAATACTTCTGGAAAGAAACAAATGTCATCACGATAGGCAGTGAGGCTGCTATAATGCCGGCAAAGGCATAACCGTATTCTGTCCTGCGCTCGCCAAAGAAGGAGTGGATGGTAACCATCAATGTGGGGGTAACCGCATCATTAAGGATGGACTTACTGACCAGATAGTCATTCCAGATGCCAATACCGCAGCGGATCAGGCAGGTCGCGGTAACCGGTGCCAAAAGGGGCAGAAAGATCTGGGCATACATCCGGTACATGGAACAGCCGTCAATGTAGGCCGATTCCTCCATTTCTTTGGGAATTCCCCTCATAAATCCGGTGTACAAAAACACAGCGAAGGGCAAGTTCCAGCCAACCTGAATCAGAATGCCTCCCAGCAACGTGTTGTATGTTTTGATCTCAACTGACTGCACGACAAGCGGAATGACAGTTCCGATAAAAGGAATCACCATCAGGGTAATTAACGCGGAATAGATGAACTTAAAGAGCTTGCGGTCGATTCTTGCTATGGCAAAGCCTGCCATGGATGCAAACACAACAATTGCAACCAGGGCTACAACGGTTATGATACCGGTATTTTTCAATGCTGAGAAAAACTTCATTTTGGTAAAAGTATAAACAAAGTTGTCCAAGGTGATCATGCTTGGTTTGATCGCCAAGGGAAAGTTCACGATATCTGTTCGAGTTTTAAAGGCACCAATGAAGAAGTAATAGATTGGAATCCATAGGATTGCAGTTGCCAATAAAAGAAAGACTTCGCTTAAGATGGTTAAAGCAGCTTTTTTCTTAACCATTAGTAAATGTCCTCCCTTTTACGTAGTATGACAAGTTGAATGAGTGAAATAACCGTTATAATGACAATTAACAGTACGGACAGCGCTGAACCGATACCATAGTCCATGGCCGTAAAGCCATAGAAATAGATACGCTGTGTCAGCAGACGGGTTGAATATCCAGGGAGCCCGCGAGAAATGGTAAAGGGCAGCTCGTACATCTTGAAGGCCATGATAGACGTCGTTAATACGTTAATGGTAATGGATGGAGCCATCATGGGGATGGTAATCAATCGCGTTCTTTGACCTGTATTTGCCCCGTCGATCGCTGCTGCTTCATAAAGCTCTCCCGGAATGCTTTGCAGGCCGGCCATAAAGATAATAATACACATACCCACCTGCGACCACACCGTAGCAACAATAATTGCGATCATGGTTACCCCGTGTGTTTCCAGCCAGTTTACAGGAGTGAGGTCCATTGACTTTAATACCGTGTTGATAACCCCATTGCTGTAGGTATACATGATACGCCAAATAATACCTACCACCGCACCGCTTAGCAGGCAGGGGAAAAACCAAAGTGCACGCATGAAGCCTCGATTGACTCTGTATCTTCCTTTTTTGTCCAGTGCCAAAGCTGCTATAAAACCAATGATAACAATCAGAGTGGTTGTCCCAAATGCGTAAATAGTGGTTGCCTTAGCCATGTCAAAGAAGCCTTCTGTACTGGGAAGGGCCTTATAGTTATCCAGTCCTACAAAATCCATAGTGGCACTGAGTCCGTTCCAGGAATGGAAGCTGTATTTGATTACGGTAATCAACGGCCAAACTACAAACATGCCGCATAGTATCAAAGTCGGAATCAGAAAAAGAATGCCGGCTATGGTTCGTTTTCTTTCAAAGCTGATGTACTTGCGATTCCGACCCTTGATGCTGTCGTTTCTTGTATTCGTATCTGCCACGAATCCCACACCTCCGAAAAATACGGCCGACTGAAACGGCAATTCAGCCGGCCATAATGGTTGTACTTCTATTAGTCTCCTGCTTCTACATAGGATTCACTTAGAGTTGCAGTCATACCCTGTACAACGGTTGCCGCATCCTTATTACCAGAATAGACGTCCCGCAGTCCTGTGTTGGCCGAGTCCTCAAACACAGTGGTCCACAAATTGAAGCCCATGAGAACATAGGGGGTATTGTTAAAGTTGGTGAGGTTTGCTGCAATGGGTTCAGGCAGCTTGATGAGATCTTCGCTCATATTGGTCAGTACCGGAACCGTACCGCGTGCATTCTGAATAATTGCAAAGTTTTCGGGTTCGAACACCCAGTCAAAGAAGATTTCCCTTGCTTCGACCTTCGCTTCGGAGTCGTCTTCATTGGACAGACCGAAGGCGGTTTCCGGAGAAACGGAGGTCCACTGTCCTTTGCCAGCATTGTTCAGAGGAGGAACGACAGCTAATACACTGTCAGTGGAGCCGGTTACCTCGGAAATAGCAGTTACAATGTTATTGGCAGTCCAGTTGCCGGCAAAGCACATAGCAGCCGAACCGTCTCCCATAATGGCGGTTACGTCATCTTCGGTATAGCTTGCCGTGCCAGGCATTGCATAAGCAGCCATTTCTGCCAGCTTTTCAGTTATTTCAGGCCATGCAGTAAAGTCAAAGCTTCCGTTCTTGAACTTCTCTTCATAGACACCAAAGCCCAGCTCTTCTCCAACTGCATTCGCAATGATGATCTCAAAAGGCATCCAGTTGGTTGTTGTTTTATCACCAGCCATAGTGAATGGAGCTGCATCCGTTTTTTCCTGTATGTCCTTGCAGCATTGGATAAACTCATCCCAGTTGGTTGGAGGTTCTGTCCAACCGGCTTGACCCAGAATATCCATGTTCAGATACAGAACTGAAAAGGCTGCACCCTGTGTAATGCCAAACAAAACACCATTATACGTATAAGCTTCCTTGTATGCGTCAGGTATATGTTTTGCAACCTCACGCCCGCTTAAGTCTTGAAGCCAGCCTTCATCTACAGCTGTATAATACAATGGTCTGTTGTCCACTTGAACAATTTCCGGAATATCCTTACTTGCCAGCCTTGTGGTAAAGAAGTCTATTCCTACTTCACCGGTTCCTACATTGAGTACCTCAATCCAGGAGTATTCGTCCTCAAAGCGTTGTTTCATGACATCCCAGGAGTCCAGCCAGTCGGTTTGCACAATCCAGGATTCAATGGTTACCGGTTCTTTGCCGCCCGTGTCGTTCCCGGGTGTATCAGGTGTATCGGGCTGTTTCGTCGCATCAGGGGGAGTGGTTGGAGTGCCTGCGCAGGCTACCAGAGAAAAAATCATAAGCAGCGCAAGAAGTGATACAAGTACTCTTTTCATTTTTCTTCCTCCTAAATATGATATTTGTAACAAGGTTACATGATATACCCAATTGAATGCTGAAAATGCTGATTACCTTTGGAAGCTTTTTTTAATCGAAAAATCAACTTTTCAACCTTCAATACTGGTACTTTCTTGGCTTCAATGGCTGTCTTCTGTTTGTAAGAGCCATTGAAGTACATCCCGGTCACACATCGGTTCAATTTTCTTAATGATCTGAAAACACTGATCGTACAATACACCTGTCCAACGATTCAAATTTACCAGCTGATCTGAATAATCTGTTGTTCACACGAGGGAAGTTTCAAAACTAATCCAGACATTCACTTGTCACAATGGAGATTTGAGTATAGATTTTCTCCTGTTTCGGTTCTTTAACATTTAGGATATGTTCACAAAGTGTTTTCAAAGACAGATAGCCTTGTCTTTCAGGCTCCTGCATCAGAATGACCTTTATATAACCCTCCTTCATGAGGTTATATGTTTCTTCGGAAAAGTCATAGCCAACAACTACAATATCTTGTCTGTTCAGCTCTTTCAAAACATTGCCTGCTATATACACATCCGCATCGGTGCAAAAAAAGCCCTTTACATCTTCATTTAATACTATGCTCTTTACCAAATCATAATACATGCTCTTGTTTGAGGGTGTGTTGATCTCGTATACATCGATATGAGGATAAGTACCCAGGATCCGATCCTTGAAACCTCTTTTCCTTTCAACCGTCTGCATATGCTCGGAAGCCTGATTGATAATAAAGACCTTTCCGGATTTGCCGATATAATTCGCCAGAATCTGAGAAGCAATCCGGCCGGATTTGTACGCTTCAGGACCGATATAAAAAAGCCTCTTGCTGGCAGGAGCATCCGCGCCAAAGGTTGCTACTACCTTGCCGGCATCAACAAGCCCTTGAATATTTGCGTTTAGACCATGGGCGGAAATAGGCTGCAGGATGATTCCTGTAATGTCCTCTCTGGTTAACAGGCTGTCCAGCACCTTCTGCTGCGCCTTCACCTCAGAACTGTTGATTCTGTGAAATTCAATGGATACACCGAAATCGCGCAGTTCGTCAGCGCATGTTTGAAACCCCTTGTCTACCTCTGGAAAATAATACTTTGATGTAAAATTGTATACGATTGCGATTCTTATCTTGTTGTTTTTTGCAAGGGCACTGGCTATGAAATTAAATTTATAATCAAGAGCTTCTGCAGATTCCAGGATCTTCGCCCTGGCTTTCTCGCTGACACCCTCCGAATGATTGTTGAATACCTTTTTAACTGTTCTTAAGGAGTATCCGGCATGTTCTGCTACATCTTTTAGAGTGATTCGATTCTGGGCCATATCAATTCTCCTATTGCACTTTTTCCGCAAGGATTGAAACCTTGATCAGCTCGTTTTCCATTGACAGAACTCTTAAACCATTCCTATTCTCTTAGCCGACTTGCATCGCTTCTTTGATGTGGATATTTTGCAGGCATGAATTATATATCCATATTTAATAATTCACCCGAGTGCAATATTGGTAGTTTTTATTATAAATGCATCGATCCCGTATGTCAATCCAAATTTTTTAAAAAGTATATTCTTCCACTGGACAAAAAAATAGAACCACGGCGATCATCCGTCAGAATTGTTTTTTACAAAGCAATCATTCAGGACTTCACCATGGTTCAGAATATTGGCTGAAATACAAAATGGCAGCTCTTCAATTAAGCCCGGTCAATCATCAATTCGCCTTCCAATATCACCTTTTCAACATTTACCATGTCATCTATGAGAATCATGTTCGCCTTCTTTCCGGGTTCAAGGCTGCCAACCTGATCATCAATCCCCAGCATGCGGGCAGGATTAATTGTGCAAAAACGGATCGCATGGCAAAGACCATAGCCGGTATGCTTCATAAGGTTTCGGCATGCGGCATCCAAAGTCAGCTTGCTGCCTGCCAAATGTCCTTCCGAATCATAACCGAGGTCGTCGGCTTGGGCAATTCCCTTCCCTGCTGAATCAAAAAATACGGTGGAATCGGTAATTAAAATGATGCGTGCTATGCCTTTTGTCTGAATAACCAGGCGAAGCATATGCGGACGAACATGAATTCCCCGTGAATCACAAATCAATTCCGCGTAAATATCACTATCATAAAGGCAGGCTTCGTCCGGACCGACCCCATGTGTTCCCCGAGCAAGTCCTGTTTTGATCCCGCTGTTTGAATGATGTGTTTGATTCCTTAAACCGTATTTTTTTAACTTGTAGCAATCTTCCGGTTCCGCCAGAGAATGGCCTATGCTGAATACAGCCTCCGGGTTTACCTTTTTGGCGTACCGAACAAACTCTTCAATGCCTTCTCTTGCTGGATCCACACACCAAACCTTTACGAAATCACCCGCAAAATCCACCAAGGCGCGGGACTCTCTTTCATCTATCTTACCCTTCCACTTGATGTTTTTATTGTCTGACCCCAGGTCCGTATCCATATAAGGGCCTTCCATATAAATGCCGCCGATAACTTTACCGGCACCGCTTTTGCTGGCTTTTCGTATGGTTTCGATGCCTGCAATGGTCCTATCATAATCCAGGTTGAAATACAGGGTCGGCAGTATCGTTGTTTGGCCATGCTTTAAAAAGTGTTCACAGGCCTTTAAAGGCTCATCATGAAACCAGTATCCATTGCCGCCGTGATTATGAATATCGATTAATCCAGGAGCTGTATACTTCCCTTTTGCGTCAATAATCTCTGTACCTGACGGAATCTCGACATCATCAGACCAGCCGCTGGACACAATCCGGTCCTTCGAATAGGTAACTGCACCGTCCCATATGATCCCTTCTTCTGTGATCAGTTTGGTGTTTACAATCGCTTTCATCATGATCTCCCCCTTGCATTGCTGCAATTTGCTGTATCAATACCATTTTTTAAACGAATCGTGGAAGCCATGCAGAATTTCCATATCTGATTCAGAGTTTAATCTGAAAACAACGCATATCAATGCATTGGATCCCGTTTTCAAAAATAGGCTCAGGATAATTGTCTATGAAAAAGTTGGGAATGGTGTGACTGTATTCAAAGCCCAGCGATTTGTAAAAGCCTTCTGTTTGTGAAGTCGTACCCACCATCATGTATTGATATTTTTCAGCTGCCAGCTTCATCAACAGCTTTAAGAATTCAGTACCGATTCCTTTTCCCTGCAGCTCTTCCAAAACGGCAATGTTTTTCAGCTCACATTGTCCATCTTTCAGAGGGTACAATACTGCAGCTGCTACAGGCGTATCTGCATCCTTGTAGATATATAGATCTCCCTTGTACAAATATCGTTCGATTGCTCCTACATCGGGGTCAGCCAGCAGCAGCAAATGCAAATAGTCTTTTTTGCTTTCTTTTATTTTCTGTAGTACCATGATTTCTCCCCTAATAACCTTAACCCAAGGCATACGAAGGATGCCTTGGGCATAAGGTAGACTCGTTTATAAGTAAGCTTCAATACTTCTTAATTACAGGTCCTTGTTTTCAATGCCATTGTACCACATGCCAAATGGCCTGGCTATGGCTTCGCTGACATAACAGGTTCCCTTACCCAGCCGCATGATGGAAGCGGGGCATTCCATGGAAATAGGACCATACAGCTCGATTCTGGAAATCATTCTCTGCCAGGAATCGCCGCCGGGATTGACGAAGTTGTGGACTTCAACGCGTTCCCTTGCATTGACGATGTCTCTGGGGCCGATGGTAACAGCTCTGGGGGGTACCGCCCAGACATCACCGGATGCGCCCATGGGTGCAAACAATGAGTTTTCACAGATGGTCAAGGGAGATTCGGTGGT
>DURK01000077.1 GCA_012837325.1 Clostridiales bacterium | reverse complement strand
CCTTCTTCATAACAACGGTACCCGCATCCAGCTTGGACAGCTTTAACAGGGAGGATACCAGCCACTGCATCCGCTCCAGCTGGGATTCGATTCTCTGCAGGAATTCCTTTTTTATACCAGGATCCGGATTTTCGGCTAACAGGTCATTTAGTACAAAAAGAGAAGTCAAAGGGGTTTTAAGCTGATGGGAAATGTCAGCTATGGAATTGGAAAGACCAAGCTTGTCCCTCCGGAGGGCTTCTGCCTGTTCCCTTAGCATGGTGGTAATTTTATAAATTTCATTTTTCAGCATGCTGATATCGCCTTCGCTGTTATCCCTGATATCAAGAGAATAATCCTTTGACTGAACCAGCCTTGCATAATTGGTTACTTCCCTGATACGTGTATATTGGCTTTTTAGAAACAAGGAAAAGATGATAATCAGCACAATGCAGACCGCAAATAAGAATAACATGGATAAGACGGCATTGAAGCCAGAAATGCGCTGCATGCTTTCAATTTCAAAAAGAATATTATGGGAGCTGTAGCCATACCTTTTTAAAAGGGCTTGTCCAGCTTGAATGCTTCCTTGATCCGCCCTTCCAATCTGCTCCATAATCTCTGCTTCTGCTTCGGGAAACCGCTCTGCCAGCATGCCGACAGCAGCCGAGATATTGTCTGCTATGCCCACGCTTAACCGGCAGGCCTTCCACTGGCTGAACAGAAATGTCAGGCATAAAAAAACTGCAAGCAGCAAACCTAACAGCTTATACAATCTCTTTACTTCCGGGCTTCTTATCATACCCATACTAATCACCTGCCCGATATCCCAGCCCTCTGACAGTATGGATGACCTGAGGGTTTTGCGGGTTGTCTTCAATTTTTTCTCTCAATCTTTTTATGCAAACCGTAAGGGTGTTGTCATTAACAAACTCCCCTGCAGCATCCCAAATCTCCTCCAAAATTTGATTCCGGGTTAATACACGGCCCTGGGCTGCTGCCAATGTAAGCAGCAGCTTGTATTCCATTGATGTTAGAATAAGAGGCTCTCCCTTTTTGTAAACCCTGGCTTCGGCCGTATTGATTCTTATATCCTTTAATAGTATTTCACTACCCGAATCAGATGATTTATGATATCTGCGCAGCACACTTCGTATACGGGACAAAAGCTCCCTCACCCTGAAAGGCTTTGTGATATAGTCATCCGCACCCATGTCCAGCCCCATCACAACATTAACTTCCTCATCCATAGCGGTAACAAATATGACCGGGATATCCGACTTCTCACGAATCCTCCTGCAAAGCTCGTAGCCGTCACCATCAGGCAGGGCAACATCCAGCACAGCCAGGTCAAATATGTTATTTTTGATGCTTTTCTCAGCCTCTTTCGCACTATAGCAGACAATGGTGTGATATCCCTCCTGCTTGAGTGCATAGTCAATGCCCAAAGCAATGGTTTTATCATCTTCTACCAGTAAGATGTGTATCATTTACTTCCCTCGCTTAAAAAAATAATCCTTCTGGTAACATTTTAACACTGAGCTCGTATTAATAACAGCAATAAGTGATCTTGCCTTACCCCTGCTGCAGTTCTTTTCTCTTCCCACAAAGAATCGTGAAATCCACTGTTATGTTTTTAATTGCATGAATAGCCTTATTGATTTCTCTCTCAGCAGCGCTCCATGATAAGGGAGTCATTTTAATCAGGTGAGCCAGCGTTTCTTCATCCATTGCTTTATTGTAGTATACCTGCTGACTGACAATTAAATTAAAATGATCGTTGAAGTGCCTTCGCACCTTTTCATTTGAATAACGCTGCTTGTCAGTTTTATGGTACAGTGCCTCTCGCAGCTCCTTAAGATATTCTTTTCCAGGTATAACCTTTATGAGCAGCCCATCCTTTGTTATCAGCCTTTTAAACTCTCCATAGTTGGAAGGTGACAGAATGTTGATGATTACATCAAATTTTTCGTCCATGAACGGACTCCTGGTTAAATCTCCAACACAAAAGATACAATCAGGGTACTGCTTGGATGCCATTTGTATGCCTTCCTTTGAAAGATCCATTCCAACCCCTGTAAACTTACGCTGGGTTTTCAAATGCAGCTTTTCCATTACTTGATGCAGGTGAGAGCCCTCCCCGCATCCGGCATCAAGCATCACCGTCCTGCCAAGGCTTGAGTGATGTATTGTATTGCCTATGATATCTGTAATGGTATCAAGCATTGAATCGAAAAAACCATATTTGCTGATGATGCTTCTGGAATGAAACATGGCCTGGTCATACTCCGTTTTAACAGGCCTGGTAAAAAAGTTTACATATCCGCTTCTGGCTAGATCAAAGCAATGATTTTTCAGGCATACCAAGCTTTTCTCACCGATCATATCCATTTTGCTGCTGCATAGGGGGCATTTAAACAGGTCTGTGTTTTTTATGATTGCTTGTTTGGACAAACAGATCACCTACTTCATTGCAGTCATTTTATGGCTTTTCCACCCAATCGGTTATTCTATCAATATCATTTATCTCAATCTGTACATCTCCACTCTCTTCTATTTTCTATTATTTAGGCAAGACAATCAGCAGTTAATTGAGAAATTGAACTAGGTATCGATCCTCCAGCTTTGCTGAACGTGCAGGTAATAACGCGGATAACAGTAACGAGACAGCGAACACGAACACCGCTCCTCCGAGCCAAACAGACAAAACCGGGAAAACCGAAGTGACAAATAAATACTCCTGCATAATACACCAGATCAAAACACCGAGCAGAGCAACTGCCATCCCAACCCGAAGCACTTTAAATCCGATTCGCTTTTGCCTATGGAAGCCTGTAATCAGTCTTAATATCATCAACAGGCTTGCAGAGATCAGCATGCCGATGACTGCACAGAAGCCGTAATGTCCCCAGAGTATCCTGCCCATGCCGAAGGAAGGAAATGCCCGCCACTTGGCCCAGTCGCTGAGCACATAGGCAATAAACGGCCAGCTCCTTTGGCTGTTTGTAAGAATCACGATGGCGTCTCCCGTTTCCGGCACAAGCTGGAAATGTGTCATAATGCCCTTGCCCTGACCGCCATGGGAAGCGCTTCGCAAGCCATTGGGCAGTATTTCGATATAATGCCCGAACCCGTATCCCCCAAATACCAAACCGTAAATTCCGATTTTATCGCTTTCAGCCTGATACATCTGCTCAACACTTTCGGCATTCAGGACAGGGTTTTCCTTCAAACCCGCGGCTGCAAAGCGTGCAATATCATGTGCTGTGGCAAACAGACCGCCTGAAGCCTTTGAGGGATAGACATAGACCGGTACCGGCTTACCGCTGAGGTCATATCCCGTAGGCGGGTAAGGTGTTTCGGCTTTGTCTACGTCAAAGGCAGCGCTTTCCATGCCCAGCGGCAGAAGCACCTCTGAGCGCAGATAATCTGAAAAGCTTTGCCCCGTAACATCCTCGATTAGAATTTCCAAAATGTTATAGCCCACATTGGAGTAGGCGAATCCCGTCCCCGCCTCGCGTATGGGCACCGCCTCCCTGGTCATCACATCCCGGTTGGAGGGAATTGCCTCACCAGGGGCGTATATAAGGTTGAAATCGCCCAGCGGCATCCCCGCAGTGTGGCTTAAAAGCTGACGTATCGTAATTTTTTCTGTCGGAAAATTCGACTGCGGAAGCTGCCAGCTTTTTAAATACTGCGACACCGGAGCATCCAAGTCAATCAAACCTTTTTCTGCAAGCCGCATGATTCCCCAGGCTGTAACGGATTTGGTAATGGACTGCACACTCATAGGCGTATCGGCTGTCAAAGCTCGGCTGCTTTCCACATCCGCATAACCATACGCCTGTGTCCATACGATTTCGCCGTCCTGCACAAGCGCGATGCTGCAGCCCGGTATCTTATACAGCTCCATTAGATGGGAAATGCGCTCATTCATATGCGCCTTAAACTCATTAAGCGGCACGTCGGCGCGTATATTCCGATGGATATGCAGACTGCCGGAAAACAAAGCAGCAAGCAGACTGATCAAAATGGCTGAAAGGACAAACCAGACCCATATTTTGCGGCCTTGGAATAATTCCATATTTTTCATACCCACACCTTCTTCTCTATCTCAATTTACACCACGGATATTCCACTCCATATGTCTGAGCCTATTTTTTAATCTGCTTTCTTAATTTTGCAATGTCTTTTAACCGCTGCTGCCTTTTATTCAGATACTCCGCTTTATCATCGGAAAATTTTGCTTCACGCTTCAGCTGCAGATAGCTCTCCCAGCGCTCACACGGGAGTTCACCACCGGCAATCGCTGCCCTGATGGCGCAGCCCGGTTCGGTCAGATGATGGCAATCGCTGAACCTGCATAGTCCAAAATAGCTCTCCACGTCGCTGAACGCTTCATCCAGGCCGGTGCTTACATCCCACATTCCAAGCTCACGCATACCAGGTGTATCGATAATGATAGCTCCGCTTGGCAGCCTGATCAGCTGCCGATGAGCAGTTGTGTGGCGGCCTTTTGAATCATCCTCACGAATATCATTTACCGCCATAATCTCTTGTCCTGCAAGTGCATTGACAAGACTTGATTTACCAACGCCGGATGAACCGAGAAAGACTATTGTTTTTCGCGGTTTCAGATACTCCTTCAGCCTATCCAGACCGTAACCGGTTATTGTACTGATCGCATACACTCCGGCTCCTGCTGCAACCTTTTGCACTGCTTGCATTTGCTCGGAATAATCCTCAACCAGATCGGCTTTTGTCAGTATCATTACCGGCACAGCTCCGGACTGCCAGGCCAGAGTAATGTAACGTTCCATACGCCTAAGATTGAAGTCAAGGTTTAGCGATTGCATGATAAATACATAGTCAAAGTTTGCAGCAACTGCCTGTTCCCCCCTTCCAAGTGTGGGGTTACGCCTGGAAAAGAATGATTTTCTATTAAGAGTTTTTATAATCTGGCTGTCACCGTTTGGGTTGTAATTGACCATCACAAAATCACCTGTAGTTGGAAAATCTTCTAATCCGTCATAATATACGCTTGTTTTCAGTCTGCCATAAGCATGTCCATATTCACAAACAAGCTCATACCTCTCTCTGTGTACTGCTATAATGCGTGCTGGAGTTCCGGTAATATCTTCTGACACCATTGTTGGAATAAATCCGTAATCTACTAAGTTCAACTTTTAAACCCTCCAGTATGGATGTATTG
Organism: Clostridiales bacterium; assembly: GCA_012837325.1. GTDB lineage: Bacteria > Bacillota > Clostridia > Caldicoprobacterales > DTU083 > DURK01. Next base: position 2,847 of record DURK01000077.1, on the reverse strand, counting down.
TTAATAGCGTAATCAGTCACCTTCATAAATCAACAACTACATCTGTTTTAAAATATAGATCCAGAAAAGATGTAAAAATACCGCAGAAAGCAGCCCTCGGTTATCGCTGCAAACTGCGGTTTATGAGTAAGTATGCAAAAAAGCACACCTATTCGATGTGCCAGCAAAAATTTACAGTATTCACGAAAGGTTACTTTTAGGAAGGCACAGCAAAAATAAGGTATCCATTATACCAAATGTAAATCAAATAGATTCTTTGCTCTGCCGCTATTTAGTTTTTAAGACACAATCACCTCATATAAAGCTGTCATAAAACATTTCCCCTTTCTTTTCTGCGTTCACCAGTCACTGCTTACATATAATACCATATGTGATTCTGTTTTATCAACATGCTGTCAAAAGAATTTTCCCAATACGAAAGTAGAATTTTCCCTCAAGACGAATCGTTAATTCATTCGCACTTTTAGCAAGGCATCCGCTACTGCTTTTTCAGTAATTTCTCCTTAAGCATTGTAACCGCACGCTTCGTCAAATTTTCAATATCCTGATCAGTAAGCCGGTATTCGCTGATGGCCTGAGCATCAGGCTTTGGTTCGGGCGGCAAAAGGTCTGTTATATGCAGGTCGACAACGGCCGCCGCTTCGACGCCCGTTCTGTGTTTGAGTCTGCCGGGTAACCCCTGATTTTTATTCATTCCGCCAGCGCTTATTGAGATATATGCATATTTTTGCGGGTGCTTTTTTAAGTGCTTCAAGTACGACCGCATTGGAAATGCGGGCTGCCCCATCCATACCGGTGCTACAAAAATAATCAGATCATACGCTGCCATCACATGTGGCTTAGGTTCTGTCTGCGGCGCCCTCCCGAAAATTAAATCTGCCGCTATCGTGCCGTATGTGCGTTCCTTTGGTTCGGTTATTCTGATGTATTCCACTTTAAGCTCCTTGGCAATACGTTTAGCCAAAGCCTCGTTATTGCCTGTAAAGGAATAAGACATAACGACTGTTTTCATATACCTTCACTCCTTTATCTTGCGGCAATACCCATAAAGCAATGATAATAGCAGGCAAAGTCTCCAATCTCCTTGCGGTCATCGCCCATTTCGGTTCTCCAAGATATGTCCTGTCCTCTGCTTTCCATGTATCTGGCTAGACTATTAACGTTTGCTATCAATGCATTATGCAGACTTGTCCGTCTTTTATCGATCTCTATACGCTTTTGTATGTCAGCCATATACCAGTCTACACGCATCTCAGCATACTTGATAGCGTAATTCTTGAAATCCTCAAGCAGTTCGAGGTAGTCTGGTTCGTTTTTAATAGGTGTTTTCGTTATAGCGTTATATATTAGCACCGCTTTACTGTATTCCATATCGTCATTCCCCTTCTATTTACCACTATCCTTTAATGATCTTCAAATAGAATTCCCTGTCTCTCGGTCCGTCAAATTCACAAAAGTAAATTCCCTGCCAGGTGCCTAGCAGGAGTTTTCCTTCCTGGATTATAACGGTGCAGGAGGAACCCATGAGAGAAGCCTTTATATGAGAATGAGAATTCCCTTCATAGTGCAGGTATTCCCCATGTAAGGGATACGTTTTGTCAAGGGAAGAAATCATGTCCCGCACAACATCCGGGTCAGCACTTTCGTTTATTGTAACTCCGACCGTAGTATGTGGTACATATATGACTGCGATACCGTCCCGTACATTGCTGTTTTCAACCTCGTCGGCAACCTTTTTGGTAATGTTGATGAACTCCTGTGGTCTTGTGGTTCGTATTTAGTGGTGCATATTGCAGTCCTCCTTTTGGGCTTTTATCTGAAATCTGAATAATACTCATTTTACATTACTTTACACCTTTTATTATCCCAGAGCGGAGGATACACATGGTGCGCCTCATGATGTTTTCTTTTTATTCAGCATGGATACGGCTCCTAAAATCACGCCCACACCGGCACCGATGCAAAGCCATAAAATCAGATTTTATTTCTTGTGAATCAGCCGCAATGCTTCCTCCATAGCGTCATGAGCGGGAACCTGCAGATCCGGAAGAAGCGGCAAATCAGACTTGGCCGCGTCGGGCCTGATAAAATACTTGTAGGACACGGTGAAGGCAAGCCGTGCGTTCGGTGTCTGAAAATACAGGATATCTCCATAGGAAGAGGGCATATTCCCAGGAATCTCTCCAACCACCATGCATAGCCCGTTATCCGAAAGCAGCGTCGCAAAGTCCATAGCTGCACTAAAGCTGTCCGTACCGGTCAGTACATATACATCACCTGAAAAAACGCAATCAGTTTGCTGATTTTCCTGCTGCCTGGGTTGGTTTTTCCATATAACCGGGCCAAAACGCACATTGGAGTTTCCTACTTTATAGCTCTCCACTGGAAGGTAACGAAGAAACTCGTCAGCAACCAGTGAATTTCCGCCGGAATTGCCTCGCAGGTCCACGATAACACTGTGGATTTCCTCATCCCGCACCGATGTAAAGAAATCGTTCAGTGCAGCCTTATAGGTTTTGTCATAGATGCATTGACGAAGGGTGAAAATACCGACGCCGGATGCTTCATTTGTCGAATAGTCGTAGAAGTGCTCTGTTTCTGCTGGTACAGCTATCACATTCTCCTGCAGCGTAAAGACTTTGTTGATGAGGCTTCCGTCATTTTGCCGCTCCAGAGAAATTTCGACCTCCTGCTCTGTACTTATGCCTGCAAAAGCCAGATAATCGCTGCGATGGATACGCGAGGCAAAGGCATGGCGAGCCCAGGCGTCAAGCTCATAGGAGAACATCCCCTGGAATCGTTCATAAAGCAGGCTGACCGAAACACCGCCTATCATATTAACAGTAT
>DURK01000076.1 GCA_012837325.1 Clostridiales bacterium | reverse complement strand
CTTTCGGTTAAAGTGTTTTAACGGTTTGTTTGCTTAGCTCAAAAACTTTTGCTTCGCTTTTTGCTTTGCGTTGTTCCTCAGAATTGACTTCAATTCTTTTCATCTACACTGTTTAGTTTTCAAGGACCAATCTCGCCCCCGCTCTTGGCGGCGACTTTTATATCTTATCAAATCAGTTTTGATTTGTCAAGAAACATTTTTCTTTAAGTTTTTTCCAGCAATTCGGTTTCTTTTTCGTACGATGCCAAGAAGTCAAATCGCTGCCTCCCGCATTGAGAGGAATTATATATTAACATACCAGGCATCTTATGTCAACGAACATTTTTTGGAATTATCCTCGCTCTGCTGAGAACCGATTACTTGGCACATCATCTCTTTTCCGATCAAGGATCTTTATAATAATACCCATCATACAATTTGTCAACACAATAAATTTGATGTATATGTAAGGATACAATTTATATGGAAACAGGTATGCTGCAATATTGATCAGTCATGATTCCAATCATTGAAATATTGTATTCCTTATGGTATGCTATCAATTAAAATCTTCCTAAAATAATGACTTTTAATAAGTTACCGGAGGGAAATCATATTGGATAGAATATTGGAGACATTGGTAACCATCACAGCTTATAGTATGGAGTTTGTCGGAGTTGCGATCATTATTATTTCTGGAATCAGAGCTTCGATTTATTTTATAAAAGGAGGCTTAAAGTTTCATAATAGACTGGTCTCATTGACCTTGGCAGAAGGTATGAATATGAGTCTCGGTTTTTTATTGGCCGCTGAAATTCCCCTGAGTATCATCACAAAGACCATCCCAAACTTAATCGTGCTTGCAGGCATAGCAGCTTTACGGGTGGGACTGACCTTTGTCTTGCATTGGGAAATAGGCGAATATGAAAAGGTAGCCGATCGTGAAAACCCCAGAGGATCACATTATGAGAATAGGCCGGATGCATAACCTAAAAGAGCAAGGTAAATACAGAGGCTGAGCCTCCTTTACACTTGCTCTTTTTTTATTGAAGACAATTCCTTTTTCTTATGATTTTCTCTGAACCATTAAAATACTTGCAACTTCCTCAACAGTGTTCATTTCCCTGATTTCATTCAAGGCGGCATTCAGCTTGTCCCTTTCTGCTTCATGGGTAACAAAGATCAAAGGAACGGACGATCCGCCGCGGCCTCTTTGAACCACGGATTCCAGGCTGACGCCGTTTCTCCCAAAAGCAGTCGTAATTTTTCCCAGTACGCCAGGCCGATCTGCCACCTGCAGGCGTATATAATAAGCACTGGATCCGGATCCGATGATTTTCGGTACAAAGCGGTGCCTGTTAACAAACGAGTTCTCGACACGAATAGGATTTCGGATTATTTGCACCACTTCCATCACATCGCCAAAAACAGCACTGCCTGTCGGCAGGGCGCCTGCTCCTTTTCCGTAAAGCATCAGCTGGCCTACCGCATTGCCATTGATAAATAAGGCATTGAATTCATTGCTTACTGCAGCCAGGGGATGTTCAAAGGGAACCAATGTGGGGTGTACATGAATGTCTAAGGAGCCATTGTTTCTTCTTACTGCTGCCAGCAGCTTAATCTTATACCCCAGCTGCTTTGCAAAGTCGATTTCCTTTTCGGAGATTTGATTGATTCCACTGCAGGGAATCTCCTTCGGGCTTACATGAACACCAAATGCAACATGAGCAAGGATAGCCAGCTTGAAGGCGGCGTCTTCTCCTTCAATATCAGAGGAAGGGTCTGCCTCTGCAAAGCCCTTTGCCTGCGCTTCCTGTAAAGCATCCTCAAAGCTCATGCCTGTCTCATCCATCCGAGTCAATATATAATTTGTGGTACCATTGATGATGCCAACTATTTCTTCTATTTGATTTGCCGCCAGACTTTTTGTAAGGGACGCAATAATCGGAATGCCTCCGCCTACACTTCCCTCAAACCGGATGCTGACACCGTTTTGATCTGCCAATGCAAACAGCTCTTTTCCATAAAGAGCAATAACCGCTTTGTTTGCCGTTACCACATGTTTGCCATGCTTCAAAGCCTGGGTGATATAATCATAAGCCGGCTGCACTCCCCCGATCAGCTCAATAATAATTTGAATTTCGGGGTCTGCCAGTATCTCGTTGGTATTGGATGTAAACAGCTCTTCAGGCATCATTGTATCTTTATATTTTCCTGGTTCCCTAACCAGTATTTTTTTGATGGAAATGGAACAGCCAAGGGTATCCTCTATCTGAACTCTGTTTTCTTCCAGGATGGCGGCAAAGCCCGTCCCAACATTTCCAAACCCCAAAAGCCCGACTACTACCTTATCCAATGCATTCACCTCGTGATTATTATTGCTTCATGAATTAAATTCATTATTACGCTGTATACTATATTTATTTTCTTATAGATTTCCAGCTTCATTCTCGGCTGTTTTATTGTTCTGCTCAATAAAAACGCACAACACCTGCTTGGAGTCATTTCAGATGGCTGTCTGTTCCTCCAGGCTTCTCAAATAGATGAGTGCCTCTTCAGCAGACTGACCGCACATTTCTTCGGATGGCTGAAAGCTGCTGCATACAGCGGGTCTGTCCTTCTTTCCATACAACTTGCACATATTATTTTGATCCAGCTGGACACACCTGACCCCTGCAGGTTTCCCCTGGGGCATGCCGGGTATGGGCGAGGATATGGACGGTGCAATACAGCAAGCTCCGCATCCGACCCTGCATTTCATAGTCATCCCCATTCTTGACAGCCCCTTTCCCATATTGTTTGGCGCATGGTATACCTATTATACATTATCTTATCAATTTATGGAAACCTGAATGTATGGATTGATGGATTTGCTATTGGTAGAACTCTTTTCCCTGTTTAATCAGCTTGTCTTCCCAGATCATCTTTAATAGGTCCAGGTCCTCACTGTAATCGGTTTTGCTTTCATCCTTATCGTACTCTAAAACCTCCAGCGTCTCGATTACAAAGTGAGACGCTCCCAGCTGCAGCCATTCTTTCTGAAGCTCTTTACAAGGATGGCTGCCTGCAGACAGTTGAAATCTTGCTCTGTTCATTCCTCCCTTCAGATTGGGAGTTGCTGTCAGCAGGCATTTGCTGCCGGATGTTGATCTGATTATAAAGACCCCCATCTCTGTTTTCATGTTTTTGTATTGCTCCCGCAATTCCTTTTTTCTGTCCTTCATCAATATCCCATTTCCTTTAATATTCTCGATAGTGTGATAAGACGCTCAGCGATTAATTCGTCATCATTGCTGAGTGCTTGGGCAAACAGCCGGATATCCTCATCAATCTTTTCATTATCGGTACAAACCATCACAGACATGGCATCTCCCTGTAATCCAATGCGCTCGATCATGGGAGAATTCGGATCATAAAAGTTTTCAAAGCGATATGCCTCCTGAAAATATTGCTTAGCCCGGCATAGGAGTATTGCCAGATCCAATACCCGGTGAAGGGGCAGCTCTTCTGATTGCCGGGACCATTTTTCCCCGGTATGCCTCCACACCTTGGCAGAGATATCCACCTTCCCCCGGTCATTCCATTGTGCCAGACCAAGGGAAAGACCCTTGGCATCTGTTTCATAGGCCAACCTTCCATCTACATTTTCATAATCTTCCACCACAATCACCGGTTTGTGCTTTAATGTAGTAGGAATTTTCATTCCAATCACCTCTTTTGGATAAAATCATTAAGTTTGTTTGAAAGTCCTTCATTACTAATTTACTAGTTTACTAAATTACTAAATCCTAAGCTTTATAGTAAGCTGTTTTTTATCACTTGTCAATAAAAAAAATAAAAAAAGGCCATTTCCCTATAAAAAGGATTATGGCCTGCTTATCATATGAAAAACAAGAATGATTATTTGTTACAGATATATCGGACCAGGTTTGCCCAAAATGTCTGATAATGCTTCCAATTGACAAATTCCATCGTACCCCAGTGAGGAGCGCAGTCAGATGTAAACACAGCTGTTCTGCCCTTTCCGTACTCTCTCAGAGCGATTAGAGGATCTCCATTTACTGTTGCCACCACATCGGCATCCTCTCGTCTGATGGTCTTGTTGTATCCCAGGAAAGACGGCCATGGTTCTTCAACGCCTCTCAATACCGGGCTGCCGCTGTCTTCTATAACCGGTATGACACCGCTGCAGGTTTCGCAGCGATCATCGAAATCCAACATCTCAACCGGCAGAATATCTTTGATTGGCGTTTGATTGTACCTTGCCTTGCCCTCAATACCTGTGAAAGACATGTAACCCCCAATCATGCAGAACCCTCCGCCTTGTTCAACATAATCCCGAATCAGCTCCAGGCGGTCAGGAACAGTCTGACACTTAATGAACACATCGTCATTTAAGAGCAGTGTGTTGGAGCCGATATCCGATAAGATCACCGCATCAAATTTCTGAAGCTCTTCCATGGTAAATGGAAATTTTGTAAGCGCTAAGTGACTGGGCATATAGGTTACCTCAAACCCGTCCGCCTCCAATGCCTCAATCAACCACTTGCCGCTTTCTCCATAAGTGCTGGTATGGAAGGAGTCCATCCCCTTGACATGAGTGGTGTGGGCTATCCAGGATTCTCCTGCTAATAAAACCTTCTTACTCATATACGTCACCTGCCTGTTTTTATTTTTTTGCCCAGTGAATCATACAATCCACATGGGGCAATATATTTGCTTACACACTTTACTTTTTCAGTGCGGCTTTCAGCTTATCCAATCCAATACGCAGCCGCCTCATGGATTCTGCCTTGCCCAGCAGACCCAGAATCTCAATGGCACCTCCCGGCGTAACCAGCTTACCGGAAGCTGCAATTCGAACCGGCCATAGAATAAGACTGTTTTTTACACCTGATCGTGCAATCAAATCAAACAAAGCCTGATGCAGTGACTCTTCGCTCCACTCCTTAAGAGCATCCAGCACCTCCATTGCCTTTGACAGGTTTTCGTATGAGTTTTCCAGGGTTGTCTTGCTTTTTTTATGAATAAACAAATCTGCATCATACTCCGGCAAATCCTTCAAAAACGCGACCATAGCCGGAATTTCATTCAAGACCTCTGTCCTGCCCTGCACCAGAGTGCTGATTCGCTCCAGGTTCATGCCCTCAGGCAATCCCGTTTCCTTATAATAAGGAAGCGCCATTTCATGGAATTCCTCCAAAGTCAGCTTCTTAATATACTCCCCGTTCATCCAGCGCAGCTTGTTGAGATCGAAGATGGCAGGAGACTTGCTCAAGCCTTTTGTGTCAAAGGCCTGCTCCAATTCCTGCAGGGTAAAAAACTCCCTGTCATCACCGGGGCTCCATCCAAGCAGGGCTACATAGTTCAGGATGGCATCCTTGAGATATCCTTTGCTGTAGAAGTCTTCAAAGGAAGCATCCCCATCCCGCTTGCTCAGCTTTTTCCCTGGTTCCTTCATAACCGGTGACAGATGAATGTACCTGGGTATCTCCCACCCAAAGGACTCATAAATCAAATTGTATCGAGGTGTGGAAGACAGGTACTCACTGCCTCTGACCACAGGATTGATCTTCATGAGATGATCATCTATGACATTAGCCAGATTATAGGTAGGCATACCATCCGACTTCAGAAGGATGCCATCCTCCAGGGTGTTATTCTCCACTGTGATGGTGCCAAACAGCTCATCATGAAAGCTGGTGGTACCGGTCTGGGGAATCTTCTGACGAATCACATAGGGCGTGCCTGCCTTTAATTTTTCCTCAACCTCTTGGCTGGAAAGATTTCTGCAATGGCCATCATATCCAAAAGCAGTTTTGTTTTTGGCTGTTTCACTTCGCAGGCTGTCCAGTCGTTCTTTGGAACAAAAACAGTAGTAGGCCCCGCCTTTTTCAACAAGCAGCTGTGCATACTTCAGATAAATATCCTTTCGCTCGGATTGAATATAAGGTCCGTAAGGTCCGCCGATGTCCGGCCCTTCATCGTGCTGCAGGCCGACCAGCTTCAGCGTGTTATAGATAACATCCGTAGCACCCTCCACATAGCGGTCCTGATCGGTGTCTTCAATCCGAAGCAAAAACCTGCCGTTGTTTTTCCGTGCTATAAGATAGGTATATAGTGCAGTTCGCAGCCCTCCAATATGGAGGTAGCCGGTAGGGCTGGGTGCAAACCTGGTTCTGATTTCGTTCATGAAAATTCCTCCCTGTATCTCATAAAACCCTTCATCAATCGCAACCGGGATAAATGGCTGTAATTCAAAACCTTTGACGCATTTAGTATAATATGTTAAGTGAAATGCTGTCAAGGCGGCCTCCATGCCTTGTCCCAGTTCCAGCAAACTGTTATAATGGGTGGAGTAAACAGCTTTTGCATAAACATGCAGTAAAAGGAATGGAACACAATATGAAATATATCGTACTTTTGGGAGACGGCATGTCAGACTATCCCATACCGGAACTAAACGGCAAAACACCGCTGCAAGCTGCCAATAAACCAAATATGGACTTTCTGGCCGCAAACGGAGTATCGGGCCTGGTGCATACAATTCCGCCAAACCTGCCGCCGGGCAGTGATGTAGCTAATCTTTCCGTACTCGGATATGATCCGGAAAAATACTACACCGGCCGTTCACCCCTGGAAGCAGTAAGCATGGGCGTACCCATGAAATCAGAAGATGTCTCCTTTCGAACCAATTTGGTTACCTTGACCGAAGCAGAATCTTATGAAGACCGGGTCATGGTGGATCACAGCTCGGATGAAATCTCTTCTCAGGAAGCCGCCCTGCTGATGGATGAGGTAAACAAGCGCTTTCAAAATGATTTTCTTACCTTTTACAAAGGCGTCAGCTATCGGCACTGCCTTCTTTGGAGGAACGGATCCACAAACTTTGACTTAACGCCTCCTCATGACATCATAGATCAAAGGATTGCTCCTTTTCTTCCCAAGGGAAGAGATTCAAAGGTGATTCTTCAAATGATGGAAGACAGCACCCGGTTTCTTACTGAACATCCTGTTAACCGGGAACGAATGCGTCGCGGCCTCAGACCTGCCAACTCCATCTGGATCTGGGGTCAGGGAAGAAAGCCTGCCATTCCTTCCTTTCACGAAAAGTACGGACTCAAGGGTGCGGTTATTTCGGCAGTTGATCTGGTAAAAGGGCTGGGGCTGTGCGCTGGTATGCAATCCATTGATGTTCAAGGCGCAACCGGCACCCTTCATACCAATTATAGGGGAAAAGCAGAGGCTGCACTGACGGCTTTAAAAACCAGCTGCGACTTTGTGTACATTCACGTGGAAGCCCCTGATGAATGCGGTCACCGAAACGAGGTTCATAACAAGGTCAGAGCAATTGAGCTGATCGATGAACAAATACTGGCCCCCATCCTGAAAGGCCTGGAGGATTACCAGGATTATAAAATTCTGCTTCTTCCGGATCACCCCACCCCCTTGTCTCTTCGCACCCATACCAGTGAGCCGGTGCCCTTTGCCATGTATCAGAAGAGCGGGGATACTCCGGGAGAAATCAGAGCTTATGATGAGTTTGCTGCTCAGAAAAGCGGTATTGTACATTCCTCAGGGCCGTCACTTATGACCTGGTTTATCAATCAAGCTGTCAGATAACTGGTTTTGCTGCTGTTTACCAAACAGGACTTTCGTGTAAAATAAGAATATGTCGAGGATGAAAAGAGGTTTCAATAATGTATGATGCAAAACGAGAGGTTTCCAGCCTGCTTGCTTGCCATGTCGAAGGTCTGGATTCACAACAGATATATGAAATGCTGGAGGTTCCGCCCAATCCTGAAATGGGGGACCTTGCTCTGCCATGCTTCAAGCTGAGCAGGATATTAAGAAAGTCCCCGGTTCAAATTGCAGAGGAGCTGGCGGCTGTCATTCCCCAGGATGAGCAGATTGAGCGGATTGAAAGCGTGTCCGGTTACCTGAACTTTTTTCTAAACCGAAGCCTTTATATCCGGGAGGTATTGGCTTATGCACTGAAAACCGGAGAAAGCTACGGTTCCTCCGATAAGGGGAAAGGGAAAACCATTGTGATTGATTATTCCTCTCCCAATATTGCAAAGCCCTTTCATGTAGGTCATTTACGCTCTACCTCCATTGGAAACTCCTTGTATCGGATATTTGAGTTTACGGGCTATCGATGCGTCGGCATCAATTACCTCGGAGATTGGGGAACCCAGTTTGGCAAGCTGATAACTGCCTACAAGCATTGGGGCAGTGAAGAAGCCGTCAAGGAAGGTATGATCAAGGAGCTGGTTGCTCTTTATGTCAGGTTCCATCAGGAAGCGGAAGAGGACCCGTCATTGGAAGATGAGGCAAGACAGTGGTTTGTCCGCCTGGAACAGGGAGACGAGGAAGCAAGGCGGCTTTGGCAATGGTTTATTGATATCAGCATGGAAGAGTATCAGAAGGTATACAAGCTATTGGATGTCACCTTTGATTCCTACAAAGGCGAATCCTTTTATAATGACAAAATGCAGCCGGTTATCCAGGAATTGAAGGATAAGAAGCTGTTAAAGGAAAGCCAGGGAGCCATGATTGTAGATCTGGAAGAGGAGGACCTGCCTCCCTGCCTGATTCTCAAGTCGGACGGCAGCACCCTCTATGCCACCCGGGACATTACAGCCGCCATTTATCGAAAGAATACCTATGACTTTGAAAAATGCATTTATGTCACCGGCGTTTCCCAAAGCCTGCATTTCAAGCAATGGTTCAAGGTAATCGAAAAAATGGGCTATGACTGGCATCGGGATTTGTACCATGTTCCCTTTGGAACAGTCAGCATCGGCGGTGAGAAGCTGGCTACCCGAACCGGAAAAGTGGTGCTGCTGGAAG
>DURK01000007.1 GCA_012837325.1 Clostridiales bacterium | reverse complement strand
GGACGGATGCTCTGGAGGTCCAGACCATGAATATGGCCAAATCCGCCGCTCAATTTCTCAGCAAGAATCTGCGCTATTCGAATGGGCAGCCTGTGGAATGTGTGATAGCAGATACCACAATTTCCAACGTGGAAGAAGCAGCAAAAACGGCAGAGCAGTTTAAAAGGGAAGGCGTAGGTGTTTCTCTCAGCGTTACACCATGCTGGTGTTACGGCTCGGAGACCATGGATATGGATCCCTTAATTCCCAAAGCCGTATGGGGCTTTAATGGAACGGAGCGCCCCGGCGCTGTATACCTGGCAGCCGTTCTGGCAGCCCATGCACAAAAAGGTCTGCCCGCCTTCGGGATCTACGGAGGGGATGTTCAGGATGTGGATGACACCACCATACCAGAGGATGTTCAGAAAAAACTGCTGCAATTTGCTAAGGCGGGTTTGGCTGTGGCTGCCATGCGCAACAAATCCTACCTGGCAATGGGAGGCACCTCTATGGGGATTGCTGGCTCCATGGTAAACCACGACTTTTTTGAGGCCTATCTGGGCATGCGCGTAGAGCAAATTGACATGTCTGAATTTATCCGGCGCTTGAACCTGGGCATATTTGATCAGGAGGAATTTGAAAGAGCCTTAACCTGGACCCGGGAAAACTGTAAGGAAGGTGAAGACAACAACCCTGACCCAAAGACCCGGGAAGAAAAAGACAAGGATTGGGAAACCGTTGTCAAGATGACCTTGATTACCAGAGACTTAATGATTGGGAACCCCAAGCTGGCAGAAATGGGATATCCGGAAGCAGCCATGGGGAAAAATGCCATCGCCTCAGGCTTTCAGGGCCAAAGACAGTGGACAGACTTCATGGCAACTGGAGACTTTATGGAAAGCATACTGAATTCTTCCTTTGACTGGAATGGAATTCGGGAGGCATTTATTGTAGCGACAGAAAATGATAGTTTAAATGGTGCCTCCATGGTCTTTGGTCATTTATTGACCAATACGGCACAAATCTTTGCCGACGTTCGTACTTATTGGAGTCCGGAATCAGTCAAACGGGTTACCGGAAGAGAATTGACGGGGCTGGCTGCAAACGGCGTCATTCACCTTATCAACTCCGGTTCATGTACCCTGGATGCCACCGGAGAACAGGAGATAGACGGAAAGCCCGCCATGAAGCCCTACTGGGAAATTACACCCGAAGAAGTCGGAAAATGCCTGGATGCCACCAAATGGAGACCTGCCAGCAAGGGCTACTTCCCGGGCGGAGGCTACTCCTCCGATTTCCTGTCAAAAGGTGGAATGCCCTTGACCATGCTGAGATTGAATTTGGTGAAGGGCTTAGGTCCGGTTCTGCAAATTGCAGAAGGTTATTCCGTTGACCTGGATCCTGAAATACATGACATATTAGACCAAAGAACAGACCCCACCTGGCCGACTACCTGGTTTGCACCTGTGCTTACAGGGGAAGGTCCATTCAAGGATGTTTATTCCGTAATGAACAACTGGGGAGCCAACCATGGCGCGATCAGTTATGGCCACATCGGCGGCGACTTGATTACATTGGCTGCCATGCTTAGAATTCCCGTTTGCATGCATAATGTACCGGAGGAGAGGATATTCCGCCCTGCTGTATGGGGTGCATTTGGTGCTATGGATCCCCAGGGGGCAGACTACAGGGCATGTAAAACTTACGGTCCTCTTTATGGAAGGAAATAAGCAGTATATAACACGCATTCTTATCTCCTTCATATACTGGTAGTGTAAGAATGCAGGGAAGGATGAGTATTCCCTGCACTCGAGCCTTACCATAATTAAAAGGGGGTTAATGTATGTCGTTATTTGGCAGTAGAGATGATGACAGCCTGTTATTCTTTTTCCTGCTTCTGGTGCTTTTCTTCTGCAATTGCGGTTTGTTCCGTTCCGGTTCAGAACTGCTTTTCTTCTTCCTGATCCTCGTTATCCTGTTCAGCGGCGATTCATTGTTCCGCGGCTTCGGGGTGGCACAGGCATAGGATTTAAAGCTGCGCCGGTTCTGAACGTAAGGAGATTTCAGACAGGCAACAGGTTGAAAGCTGAATTTGCAAGGGAAGTCACTTATCTTAAGTGGCTTCTTCTTTTTGCCTGTTGTTTCGACAAAAGAATGGGTGGAAGAAACAGAGAAAATAGGATAGAATAGGATTGAAGCGAAGGAAACACAAGACTGCAGCAAGCAGATAGAGCAAGAGAGCAAGATCGATTGAGGAGAGAAGATGCCATGAAGGTGCTTTTTTTATCTGTAACAGCGGGACAAGGTCACAACCAGACAGGGAAAGCTGTCATGGAATGTCTGCTTGATAACAATGTGGAATGTGTCATGCTGGATACCTTTGAGTACATCAATCCCATATTGAAGGAGTCCATTTCCCAGGGTTATCTGATTTCCACCAAGCTGTCTCCTGCCCTTTATGGAAGAATGTATCGGCTGGCGGAGAAGCTGGAAAAGAACAACATCAAAATGTCTGTCAGCAAGTTTATCAGTACCATTTGGGCAAAAAAGCTGACCAGTTACATAGAAGAATACAATCCGGATGTCATAGTGTGCACCCATATTTTTTCTGCACAAATCCTGACTCAAGTGCTGCACCAGGGTTTCCCTGCCTGCACAATCGGTATTGTTACCGACTATACCATCCATCCCTTCTGGGAGGAAACCGATTTGGATTACTATGTAATTGCCAACGAGCTTTTAAACAGACAGGCAGAGAAAAAAGGTCTGCCTGAGGAAAGGCTGATACCCTTTGGTATCCCGATATTAAAGAAGTTTGCGGAAAAAAGGACAGCTGAGCAGGCCAGGGCGGAATTAAACATTGAAAACAAGGATACCATCCTTGTCATGAGCGGCAGCATGGGCTATGGTAATGTTACCCGGGTCATCAAGCAGCTGGACAGCCTGGATATAGATTTTCAGATTTTATCCGTTTGCGGCAACAATCAAACGCTGCAGGAGAGGATTGGGGAACTGAAGCTGCACAAAAAGGTATACAATTATGGCTTTGTAGATAATGTGGATATCATGATGGATGCAGCAAACTGCATCATCAGCAAGCCCGGAGGGCTTACCGTTTCAGAAAGCATGGCCAAGGGGCTGCCCATGGCCGTGGTCAACCCCATCCCCGGCCAGGAGGATCGCAATGCAGAATTCCTGCTAAACAACGGTCTTGCAATGAAAATCACCAAGACCTTTCCGATTGATGAAGCGGTATACCAGCTTCTGTCCAATACCGACAAGGTGCAGACCATGGTTCGTCAAATCAATCACCTTGCCAGGCCCAATGCATCCATGGATTTATGCAATTTCATTCTTAATCTGAATCCGGCAGGAGAGCAGTAAGGTTATTCCAAAGCCTTTTTGATCAGATCCATCCTGGATAGAATACGCTGAAATAAATAATCCAGCAGGGTAACAGCCGTCATGGCTTCCACCACAATAACAGCCCGAGGTACGATAATCGGATCGTGTCTGCCTTCTATCTGTATTTCAACATTGCTGCCCTGCTTATCAACACTCTTCTGCGCTGCATGAATGGAGGGAGTAGGCTTAAAGGCAGCCCGGAATACAATGGGAAAGCCGTCGCTGATTCCGCCGACTATTCCGCCTGCATGATTGGTCAGCTTTGTCAGGCATCCACCTTCATCGATACGGTATGGGTCATTATGGCAAGAGCCTGGTAATGCTGCTGCTTCAAATCCACTGCCAATTTCAAACCCCTTGACTGCTCCGATTGAAAAGACTGCTTTGGCCAAAGCGGCATCCAGCTTTTCAAAAACCGGTTCGCCCACACCGCTGGGCAGCCCTTCTATCAGGCACTCCACTACGCCGCCTGCAGAATCCTCCTCTTCCTTTCGTTTAAGAAGCAGAGCCTCAGCTCTGACAGCAGCCTTTTTATCCGGCATGGCCAGAAAGTTTCGATATATTTCAGCCTTGTCAAATTCTGCTCTGTCGATCTTTACTTCTCCGATGGACAGGGTATAGGCTGTTATTTGTACGCCCAATTCGCTGAGAACCTTCTTTGCGATGGCTCCTGCCGCCACCCGGGCGGCGGTTTCACGACCGGAGGACCGCCCGCCCCCACGATAATCCCGAAAACCGTACTTTTGATCGTAGGAGTAATCTGCATGCCCCGGTCTGTATACCTTGGAAATCTCAGAGTAATCGTAGGAACGCTGATCGGTATTAAATAGTACCAAGGAAATGGGGGTACCGGTGGTACGGCCTTCAAATACCCCGGACAGAATCTCAACCTGATCCCTCTCTCTGCGCGGAGAAGAGAAGGGAGACTGTCCCGGCTTTCTTCTGTCCAAATCCTTTTGAATATCTTCCTCGGATAAGGGTATCCCCGCCGGACAGCCGTCAACCACCACACCAAGTGCTTTGCCGTGGGATTCGCCCCAGGTAGCGATGCTGAAGTTTTTTCCTGTAATGGAACCGGACATGCTGTTCCCTCCAAATTCAGACTTTTCCAAATTGTAGCATGGAGAGGGCTATATGGCAAGAAGCAGCCCAGCAAATAAAGCACATTTCGGTTACATTTATCAAAAGAAGCTGAAAGCCTCTTGGAGTCACCATGCAAGATATATCAAAACCATGGTTTTCATGATATAATATTCGAAAAAAGAGGATGGCATCCATGGAAAAGCGTTGATCTACTTATCAACGATAAACACTGATAATTACCACAAAAACCAAACACGAAAAGGCGGGAGACAGGTGATACTGGGAATCGGACTGGACTTGATCGAAACAGCCAGAGTAAAGCGTTCACTGGAAAACCCCAAATTTCTAGAAAAAGTATACACCCCGGGTGAACAGGAATACCTGCTTGAGCGGAAAGGCAACGCCCAATCCGCAGCGGGAATCTTTGCAGCCAAGGAAGCCGTATCCAAGGCGCTGGGAACCGGCTTCGGGCCGATTCGACTGCAGGAGGTAGAGATCCTGTGTGATGAAAGCGGAAAGCCCTGCGTGAGATTGACAGGGGCTGCTCTGAAGCGAATGAAGGACATGGGAGGAAGCCAGGTTCTGGTTTCCATTACCCATATCAAGGATCTGGCAGCCGCTCAGGCTGTCATCGATGGATGACGAATGGAACGATAAGGAGGTGACAGGTTTATGGATGTCGTTACCCCTTCACAGATGAAACGAATTGACCAGCGGGCAATCGAAGAATTTCGCATACCGGGTATTGTTCTCATGGAAAATGCCGCCCTGCAGACCGCGCAGGTTATCCTGAAGCACGATTTTCTGGCAAGCGTATCAAAGAAACCACGAAAAGCATTGATTCTGGCAGGCTGCGGCAACAATGGCGGGGACGGCTTTGCCATCGCCAGGCATCTTTTTCTTTATGGATATCAGGTCAGCGTGTTGATTGTAAGCGAAGGAGGCAGAAGGCCCGACGGGGATGCCGAAACGAACCTGGATGCCCTATATGCACTGCAAAACGGTCAAAACAGCACCCAGCAAAATTCCGGGGAAAAGGACTCCCAGCAGAAAAATCTGGACGCCTTCCTTCAAATTCATTGGCTGGAAGATAAGAAGGATCTCAAGCAGATAAAGGCCATGCTGCAAGATACCAGCCTGGTCGTTGATGCTTTATTTGGCACAGGCCTGGACAGGCCGGTTGCCGGTTTGAATGCAGCGGTCATCAATGCGGTTAATGAAATGGTTAACAGGAAGAATCATCATATCGTGCTGGCTGTCGATATTCCCTCCGGCATCAACGGAGAAACCGGGCAGATGATGGGAACTGCCATACAAGCAGACCACACCGTTGCCTATGGTTACCTTAAACCGGGGCATCTGCTGTATCCCGGAAGGGAGTACTCCGGTCAGGTTCATGTGGTGCCCATCAGCCTTCCTGCTGACAGTGCCAAAAGTGTAAAAGCACATTTATTTACCCTCGATGACGTGGAAGCGGCGCAAATGCTCAGACCAAGACCACGCGACAGCCATAAGGGAACCTTTGGAAAGGTTGCGGTCATTGCAGGCTCAACCGGCCTGACCGGTGCTGCCCACCTGTCTTCTCTGGCAGCCTTGCGAACGGGTGCAGGGCTGGTCACCCTGGGCATTCCGGCAGCATTGAACCCGGTTATGGAGCAAAAGCTCACAGAAGTGATGACTTATCCCTTGGAAGACAGAGGCCTGGGTCATCTGGTTACCGAGTCCCTTCGGGATATAACCGAGCTTTTAAAAGATAAGGATGTGCTGGCCTTTGGACCTGGCTGCGGAAAAAACCAGGGTGTATTTGAAATATTAAGGAATATTTTAGGTCACTTTCATATACCCATAGTAATAGATGCAGATGGCCTGAATCATATATCCAGGGATATGAGCCTGCTTCGCACGCATCACGCCCCAGTCATTCTGACGCCCCATCCGGGAGAAATGTCCCGTTTGACCGGGCTTGGTGTGGAGGAGATCCTAAGTCGTCCGGTGGAAACAGCCGCCCGGGCAGCAACCAAATACAGCTGTATTGTTCTGCTCAAGGGTGCCGCTTCCATTGTTGCCGAGCCGGAGGGAAAGGTGTATATCAACGCTTCCGGCAATGCAGGCATGGCCAAGGGGGGCAGCGGTGATGTGCTGACTGGTATGATTGCCTCCTTTATCGCCCAGGGGTATCCCCCCTTTAAAGCAACTGTCCTGGGCTGTTATATCCATGGCAGAGCAGGGGAAGAAGCAGCCGGACGCCTTGGGGAAACGGGCATGATAGCCGGAGATCTGATAGATGCCATTCCCGGAACCTTTCTTTCCTTAACCAATGCATTAAGGGGGATGCCAGATATTACATAGAGGATTTTTTCTCCTCTTGTAGAATATACTAAGGTGGAAGTCTGCGCTTGGATGTATCGTACGTTTAGGAGGTGCCTTCGTGGCTGAGCTGAAAAAGATTCTGGTGAGTTTACCTGACAGTCTGCTGAGAGAAGTGGATGAAATCGT
>DURK01000075.1 GCA_012837325.1 Clostridiales bacterium | reverse complement strand
AATGGGCTTGGCAAAGCTGGCAGAGGTGTTTCGGCCATATAGGCTGGTTAAAACAAAGCCATCGCCGCGTTCATTCAAGAGGGCTATGGAAAAGCTTTGATCGCTGCCAACCTGATCAAAGGCATTGTATCGAATGACTCCGATATGCTGGGCGCACCGGCTCAACCGGCTGTCAAGGGCTGCATGAGTACCTTCCAGCTCTTTGATCTTAGCCTGATCGGATTGAATCAGCTCCAGTTGATGATAGAGCATGGCTTCCAGATTTTTGTTGTCTGCTCCTCTCATCAGGCGCTTGTATTTACGCATGATCTTACCGGTACGCCGAAAGTTTAGGATCACCAGCAGAATGGAGAGGAGAGACAGTACAGCTGCGCAGCAAATGATCTCAATCGAATAGGTTCGTATCAAATCAAAAATATGACTCATATTGCCTCCTGTCAAATATTTCCAATCACCTTCATGGACAAAGGCTTCAGGCCAAATGTCACAGGTGTGCTTAAGGGACATTCTCCGTCCACATTGATGACCAGGGACTCGGACGATGCAATCTGCACTTCCCTGCATTGATAAGCGGTCACAAAGGGGAGGCTGAGATGCTCGCCCTTTATAAATTTCGAAAGCAATAAGGGAATTTTGTATCGGGGAACAGGTTTGATCAAAATCACATCCAGCAATCCATCGGTAACCGAGCCGTTGGGATTCACCATCATTCCTCCTCCGTAGCAGATACCATTGCATACGGCAATCAGGAATGCCTTGTCTTTTATTCTTTGACCATCCAAAATCAATTCTACATCCTTGGATTTGTATGTAAGAAATTTAACAAATACAGAGATCAGATAAGCGGCCTTTCCTTTAACAAACCGTCTGATCCGGTGGAGGTCACGGATGATTTCTGCATCAAAACCGATGCTGGCAATATTCAAAAATGCATGGCCGTTGAATTGAGCCAGATCAACCGGCCGGGCGGGCTTGTCCCTTATCACCTGAAGGGATTCCTGAATCTTATCCAACCCTGCGGGGATATTCACCGCCTTGGCAAAGTCGTTGCCTGCGCCCAGAGGGAGCACACCCAGGGGGATATCGGTTTCCGACAGTCCGTTGGTTACCTCCAGAACGGTGCCGTCGCCGCCTACTGCTATCACAGCAGAATAACCGGCGCAATTGTCACGGACAAGTTGGGGAGCCTCACCGGGCTTGGTGGTTTCAATGATGGTGCATTCCATACCATTCGATTCACAAAAGCTTCTGATAGAAGGGATGGCATCCCGTGTATTGCCTTTCCCTGCTACCGGATTAATGATAAATAATAACTTCATGCTGCTCTCCCGGGCTGATTATCGGAATAAATAGCCCCTGTTTCTGGTTTTTCTTTTTCTTCTTCTGCTGATGATTGTGGTTAAGAGAATAACGATTGCCAGGATTCCGAGGAAAAGAAATTCCACGGATATTTCATACCCGCCGATGGTAACGGATTTGACCAGCTCATTGCCCTTGCTTTTTTCCTCTTGTGATGAATCAGACGGATCCGTTTTCTCTTCTGTTTGGTTAAGCTCCGGCTCTGGTGCAGGTGCAGGCTCCAGACGGGTCAGTTCCTCCTCCATCCACATCAGGAACATGGCGTTGTCCATGACGTAGTTTTTTGAAGAATCCAGGTAGGTAAACAGGGTGTCGCGGTCTGTCAGCAAGGACTGCATATGGTTGTACGTGTCATAGATGATCTTATTCTTAAAAGTGCCCTCCAGCTCTCCGAACATGGGCTTGGCTTCCAGCCGATTAAACAGCTCAACTGCTTCAGCGGTTTGCAGCAGCTCCTGATGAGACAGAGCCTTGATAAAGAGAAGCTCATTTTCCAAAGCCGCTTCGCTTTTTTCTTCCAGATACGTTTCGATCTGGCTGATTGCCAGGCTGTAGGATTTATTCATAAAGGAGTTGACAATGGCAGTTATGGAACGGTCACCGGAAGCTTGGGCTGAGACCACCCCTGCGGCCAGCTGTTCAATGGGTCGATAAAATATCTGTATGGATTCCGGTGGATTGGTATTGCTGAATGTCCAGGTAAGCCGGCCCTTCTTGTCATATTCATGGGGTAGAGTCGACGGGTTGGGCTCAAACAGATAGGGCGAGCCATCATCCAGCTCTGCTGTGATTTCTACTCTTTGGGGTATACCGGACCAGCTTTTCAGATATTCCAGAGGTATAAAAATGCTCTGTGTACCGTTGTCAGATTTTTGGTTTTCTATGGTATAGCTGATATCGATCACCTTATATTCCCCGGGCTGCAAATTGATTGCCAAGGCAGACCAGTGGGAAGGAAGATCAACTTCTGCTTCTTCAACCCTGGTGCGGTCTCTGCGGTTGGAAAGGCGCTGTCTGGAGCCGTCCATGACCATCTCAAGGTCATTCAGCCTGAGACTGCCCTGATTGATATGAGAGGGCATGCCCACCATCATTTTGGATTCCTCCTCATCGCTGGTATTCTTTATGATGAGGGAGGCATCGGTTTGGATGATATCAGAATGTACTTTTATATAAGCCTTGTAGGAGATAACCTGCACGGTTCCTTCGCTGATGGCTGCACCGGAGGAAGATACCCTGGACAGGGAAGCAGGCGCAGCCAAAGAGGATACAGGCACAGCCAGTATCAGAAAAGAAATCAGCAGTGTTAACCATCTTTTCATCCCGTTTTCCTACCTTTCTGTAAAAATCAGGAAGTTGCTTATAGAAAAGTATATCCAGATCCATGCATTTTTTACATAGAACAAGTTTATCACATTCTATAGCAAAGAACAAGAAAGGGAATCGTATGAAAGGGCAGAATGTTTTGCCAGCCAGGCCGCTAAAGATGCAGATATATGTCGAAGCAGACCGGATAAAGTAAAAGGATGCAGATCGAAAAATACGGGCAATAAATTGGGAAATAAAGGACTGGAAAGACATAAAATGGAATTTATATACTTGTCTTGCTTTTGATATGATGGGGGAATGCAAATGAAGGCATGGTTCCAAAAGGCCGGTCTAAACAACACCTCAATCTTTGTTTTGCTGCTGCTTCGAATGGTTGTTGTCCTGTTTTCCGTTGTGCTTGCACTGAAAACCGATACACCGTCTGAGCAGTATATAGATGTGATTCTGCTTGGATTCGGAATTTATCATCTTCTTGCGGTCTGTATATACTGGCCTGCCATGATGACACCTGTTCCACGGCTGCTGTTAAGCGTGTCCGACCTTTTGATCATTCAGGCTGCTGTTGTGCTGACCGGCAGTGTGACCAGCCCTTTTCTCCTTTGCGTCTTTATACCTGTTTTCACCCTGCATTTTGTGTATGGCTGGAGGGGCTTGGCAGGAGGATTGCTGGGCTTATTGCTGAGCACAGCTGCTTGTTTGTATGCTGTCCGGGCTTTTCTTCCCCTTAACCTGAACAGGGAAGGAGTGAATACAAGCCTGATTGTTTTAGGAATCAGCTTGACCCTGTTTTACCTGATTCCTTTTCTGGCCCTTACCCAATATACGCGTGTTGACAATCAGCTGCGCAGCTTAAAGCAAAGGTATCATGAGCTGGACAGCATAAACAGCAAGCTGCTGGTGCTGTATGAGATGACCGGGCGATTCAATTATGAAAATGGAATTGCTCACGTAATGGACAGGCTGCTGGCATTGTGCGGTGAAGTGTTTCCGGCGCAGCGGGTCTGCATTTTCCTGATTCGCAGCGGTGAAGTGGAGGTATATGGGAAGCCGACTGCTCAGGAGAAGGAGGATATTTATCGATTGATTATGGAACAGAAAAAAACAGGAGAGGCGCAGGAAAGGGAGTATGTTCTCCGGCAGGATGCGCTGATGATCCCCCTGATCAGAGGGGCGAGAACAGATGGAGTCTTGTCTTTCAACGGCTGGACACAGAAGGAGATAACCGGCCGGGAGGCTGTTTTGTTTTCCATGGTTGCCAACATGCTTTGTACCTATCTGGAAAATCTGGAATACGTGGAAGCCTTGAAAAGCAAGCTGCAGCCGGATACCTGTATCATCTTGAATCATTTGGATTCAGGCAGGCCGGTTAAGGGTGTTTTGGACAAGCGCATCGTTCAGGAAAGTCTGAAGTAAAATTCAAGAAAAGGATTGCAGCTGCAGCCCGAACAGGCTGCAGCTTTTTTTGCCTTTGGGAAAAGCACGGGGAAGGAAATACAGAAGGAATGCGAAAAGGAATGTAGAATAGATAATCATTGGAAACAGAGAGATAGACGGTAAGCCAATTAGGTGTTAAATATGGAAGGGGAGAGTGGAAAAATGAGATATGCAGTGAGGCAGAAAATTTTCTCTTTTGGCGACAACTTCACGATACGGGATGAAAACGGAAATGATTGCTACATGGTAAAAGGGAAGGTTTTTACCTTTGGAGACAAGCTTCGAATTTTTGATATGCAGGGGAATGAGCTGGTATACATCGAACAAAAGCTTTTTCGCTTTCTGCCCGAGTACAAGATCTATTATCTGGGACAGCTGTATGCTACGGTAAAAAAGGAATTCACCCTTTTCCGCCCCAGGTTTCAAATCAATGGGGTTCATGCACAGTATCGCGCAGAAGGCAATTTCTGGGCAATGGATTTCAACATTCTGCGGGATGGGAGGCTGGCAGCACAGGTTTCCAAGCGCTGGTTTGCCTGGGCCGATACCTACGGCGTAGATATTTCCAATGAGGAAGATCCGGTATTCATGCTGGCTTTGGTTATCGTTCTGGATCAGGTGCTTCATGATAATAACCACAATAACGGCTGAGCTGTGATAACAGGCTGATTGCAGCAGATTGGCTTTTTGTTGCAATTCATGCGATAGATGATATAATAAAGTGCAAAATAGTGTCTGAAATCCATTGGTGGGGGCGTGTGAAATGGTAAAGCATACAAAGGAAAGCATTCTTCGGATGTGCAGGGAACAGGAGGTTCAGTTTATCCGCCTGCAGTTTACCGATATCTTCGGCACCCTGAAAAATGTAGCGATTACAATCAGGCAGCTGGAGAAGGCACTGAACAACGAGATCATGTTTGACGGCTCCTCCATTGAGGGTTTTGTACGCATCGAAGAATCCGATATGATTCTCTATCCCGATCCCAATTCCTTTGCCATCTATCCCTGGAGTGCATCCGAGGGGCGGGTGGGCAGGCTGATCTGTGATGTTCATAATGCGGACGGTACGCCTTTTGCAGGCTGTCCCAGAAATACACTGAAAAGGGTGCTGAAGGAAGCAAGTGACATGGGCTATACCATGCAGGCCGGCCCCGAGGCTGAATTTTTCCTCTTTCACACTGATTCAGAAGGGAAGTCCACCATGTCCACCCACGACAATGCCGGATATTTCGATTTGGGACCGGTGGACAGGGGAGAAAACGCCCGCAGGGAAATGTGTCTGATTCTGGAGGAAATGGGCTTTGAGATAGAGGCTTCTCACCATGAGGTGGCTCCCGGACAGCATGAAATTGACTTTAAATATGATGATGCGCTGACCACTGCCGATAATGTGATGACCTTCAAGATGGTGGTTCGATTTATCGCCCAGCAGCACGGACTTCACGCTACATTCATGCCAAAACCGATTTATGGTGTGGCCGGTTCCGGTATGCATATCAATCAATCCTTGTTTCGAAATGGAGACAATGTCTTTTTTGACCCCAATGGGGAAGGGCAGCTCAGCAAGGAGGCTTACTATTATATAGGCGGTCTGCTGAAGCATGCACCGGCTATCACTGCGATAACAAACCCCCTGGTAAACTCCTATAAACGATTGGTAGCAGGGTACGAAGCACCGGTGTACATCGCTTGGTCTTCACAAAACCGCAGCCCTCTGATTCGAATTCCATCCAAAAGGGGCAAGGCAACCCGGGTGGAGCTGAGAAGCCCGGATCCTTCCTGTAATCCCTATCTCGCTCTGGCTGTAACGCTGAAGGCAGGGTTGGAGGGCATCCGCAATCAAATCTCACCTCCTCCGCCGGTTGACCGGAACATCTATGATATGACGAATGAGGAGCTGGATGCCCATTGCATCCGCTGTCTGCCCGGCAGCCTGTATGAGGCCATTGAGGCCTTAAGCAAGGACAGTGTGATTCGAAGCACCCTTTGTGAGCATTCCTACAGCCGGTATCGGGAAGCCAAGCTGATTGAATGGAATGAATATAAAATGCAGATCAGTCAATGGGAGCTGGATCAATACCTGAATAAATTCTGAAGGGCATCAGATAACCTGTGTACATGTCATAACAATGCAGGAAATGAAACCCATATCAAATAAATGAACAGGGGTGGGCAAAAAATGAAGCCGACCATCGGGATCACCTGTGACTTTGACTGGGAGAGCGGCATCTTTCAGCTGAAGCCGGGGTATGTGGAGGGTGTATACCGCTCCGGCGGAGTGCCGGTTCTCATACCGCCTCTGTCCTGCAGCGAAGATTCAGATTCCAGGCTGGATGCAACAGGTGAGATCATCAACCGGATCCATGGTTTGCTTTTGTCCGGAGGACAGGATGTTCATCCCAGTTACTTTGGCGAGCAGCCTCATACCGCTATCGGCCGGGTCAACCCCCTGCGGGACCAAATGGAATTATCTCTCTGCCTGCAGGCGGTGAAGGCCGGTTTACCGGTGTTTGGCATCTGTAGAGGTGCACAGCTCCTGAATATTGCCCTGGGTGGTGACATCTATCAGGATATTGCCTCCCAATCCGGTGAGAAAGGCCTGATCTGCCACAACCAGCCTGCTCCCAAATGGTTTGGTTTTCATGATGTAAGGGTTCGGGAAGGATCCAGGCTGCATCAAATTTTGGGTACAGACAAGCTTTCCGTCAACAGCTTTCATCATCAGGCAGTCCGAAGGCTTGCTCCCGTGCTGAAGCCTGCAGCTGCTGCAGCAGACGGAGTGATTGAAGCGGTGGAGTCCGACAACCGCCCTTTTTTAATAGGAGTTCAATGGCATCCGGAGTGCATGCTGGATGATCCGTATATGCTGAAGCTGTTTGAGGCTTTTGTTCAGGCAGCTGGTGATGTGGAAGGAGGCTCGCATGGCAGATAAAATTGATGTCCGGGGAATGTCTGTGCATCAGTCATTGCCCTTCATACTGGAAAATTTGAAGAACAGGGAGTCCCATCCCATAACGACCCTGGCAGACAGTCTGGAGCAGGCCCGGCAGATTCAGGAGATGGCCTGCTTAAGGGGCATTGATTCCTATCTGGAGGAATCCAACGGGGAGTATCTTATTCATTTGAATCAAACCGCGCTTCAGGAGCGCGACAAGTCTTCTTCTCCACGGATCTGTGTTGTGGTGGTTACCGGTTGTACCTTGGGGCGGGGGGAGCAGGCCCTGGGCAAAACCCTGATGAGGAGCTATTTCTATCATCTGAAGCAATGCAGATCCTGCCCCAAAACCGTTATCTTCCTAAACAGCGGAGTCGCCCTGACGGTGGCGGGCTCCGAGATATTAGATGATCTTCGCATCCTGGCAGAAAAGGGAGTGGAGATTCTCTCCTCCGACACCTGCCTGGAGTTTTATGGGCTGAAAAGCAGTCTGGTTGTCGGGAGAACGGCGGGCATGAAGGAGATCATCGAAATCATGCATCGGGGGGAGAACACCCTGATCCTTTAATAGGTACCATGTTATCATTTTGAGTGCAATGAGGCAGCCCTGCACTTAGAGAAATGGAAAATTTGATGGTGACCTACATTTGACATGAAAGGATGAAAGGTACGGTATGGATTACAGCCTGGGAGATATCATACAGACCAGAAAGCAGCATCCCTGCGGCAGCGATCAGTGGACAATCATTCGGGTCGGGGCGGATTTCAAAATCAAATGCCTGAAGTGCAGCCGAATTGTCATGCTGGATCGGGAAACCTTTTTAAAGCGGGTCAAAAAGGTCATCCAAAAAGCCGATGATACCCCCTCCTGATCCGGAAAATTCAAGAGTCAACATTGTCAAAAGGTTGTCAAGGAAAAATAAAAAAAGGCTCTTGACATCCGGGTTGACCCTTTGGTACAATACAATACAATTCAACCTTTTTGAGGAAGAAAGTGTACCTAGGGTTCCGCCGCACAGCGGGTCTGCGACCGAGCGGTACAAAATACACCAAGGGTGTATTACACCGTGGGAATAAAAAACCCGGCGGCAGGTTTCTTCGATGAATCTGTCACCGGGTATTGTTATATCCAAAGCGATATAAAAAAAAGCCTATGATGGAGACAGAAGGTCCGATGCAATAATCTTCAGTGAGCCGGTGGTTGGTGCGAACCGGTGGATTGCCGGGCTGTATGCTCACTCCGGAGGCGTAACCTGAACAACCGTTTTTAAGCGGTTCAGTAGGGCTTATCGGGCGGTCCCGTTACAGGCCGGGAGTTTGATGGAACTTCGCAGAGATCCTTCCCGTGAGGGCAGGACAAAATCAGGGTGGTACCGTGAAAGCAGCCTTTCGCCCCTTATACGTGCAGCACAGCTTGTATAGGGCGGAAGGTTTTTATTTTATATCAATCCAGAAAAGGAGGGAAGACGGATGAAATATGTATTGGGTGTATTGGTTGACAACCATCCCGGCGTACTTTCCAAGGTGTCGGGCCTGTTCAGCCGCAGAGGATTTAACATAGACAGCCTGGCGGTAGGCGTCACCGAGAACCCGGAAATTTCGCGAATTACCATCGTGGTGGATGGGGATGAGTACATTGTCGACCAGCTGACCAAGCAGTTGAACAAGCTGATCAATGTTATCAAGGTTTCAGTCATCGGTGAGGACTCCATCTCCAGGGAGCTGGCGCTCATCAAGGTCAAGGCAACGCCGGTTACCCGAAATCAGATCGTTGATATCGTTAATATCTTTCGGGCCAAGGTCGTGGATGTTAACCGCAATTCCATCATTGTGGAGATCACAGGAGACAGTAAGAAAATCGCCGCTCTGGAGGAAATGCTGGATGATTTCGGCATATTGGAAATGGTCCGCACGGGGAATATTTCCATCGACAGGGGGATGAAGATGGTGAAATATATTCGCCAAAACAAGGAGGAGGAAATGTATTATGGCAAAAATGTATTATGAGTCGGATGCTGATTTCGGTCTGCTGAAGGGGAAAAGGATTGCAGTGATTGGATACGGAAGCCAGGGACACGCTCATGCTCTGAATCTGAAGGAAAGTGGAGCCGATGTTGTGGTTGGCCTATACAAGGGAAGCCGCTCCTGGGAGGCTGCAGAGCAGGCAGGCCTGACCGTGATGGAAACCGCACAGGCAGCCAGGGAATCAGATTTTGTCATGCTGCTGGTTCCGGATGAGAAGCAGGCGAAGCTGTACAAGGAATCCATAGAGCCCAATCTCGAACCGGGCAATGCCTTGTTGTTTTCTCATGGGTTTAATATTCATTATGGTCAGATTACTCCACCGGACAATATAGATGTCTTTATGGTAGCACCAAAGGGCCCGGGGCATACCGTAAGAAGTCAGTTTCTTGAGGGCAAGGGGGTGCCCTGCCTGATTGCAGTTCATCAGGATGCTTCCGGCAAAGCAAAGGACTATGCCCTGGCTTATGCGGCAGGAATCGGCGGCGCGAGGGCAGGGGTGCTGGAGACCACCTTCCGGGAGGAAACCGAAACCGATCTGTTCGGGGAGCAGGCCGTACTGTGCGGCGGAGTAACCGAGCTGATCAAGGCAGGCTTTGAAACTCTGGTGGAGGCGGGTTATCAGCCGGAAAGCGCTTACTTTGAATGCCTGCATGAAATGAAACTGATTGTTGATATGATAAATCAGGGCGGGCTGTCCTACATGCGCTATTCCATCAGTGATACCGCAGAGTATGGGGACTATTGTACCGGAAAACGCATTATCACCGAGGAAACCCGTAAAGAGATGAAGCAGGTATTAAAGGAAGTCCAGGATGGAACCTTTGCCAGAAACTGGATTTTGGAAAACCAGGCAAACCGCCCCTCCTTCCGGGCTATGCGCGAACAGGAGCAAAGCCATCAGATTGAGCAGGTTGGACGGGAATTGCGAAAGATGATGCCCTGGATTGAGAAAAAGTAAAGGCAAGGAGAGAAGTTCATGGTGAATCATGTTGCTATTTTCGATACAACCTTAAGAGATGGAGAGCAGTCTCCCGGCATCAGCCTGAACATGCAGGAAAAGCTGGAGATAGCCAGACAATTGGAAAGCCTGGGTGTGGATGCAATGGAAGCGGGCTTTCCCATCTCCTCCAAGGGAGACTTTGAAGGGGTCAAGGCAATTGCCAGGCAGATCCGCAAGCCGGTCATCACCGCTTTGGCCAGAGCCGTGAAGAAGGACATCGATCGAGCCTGGGAGGCACTGCGGGAGGCGGCCCGGCCCAGAATCCATACCTTTATTGCCACCTCGGATCTTCATATGAAATACAAGCTGCGGATGGAACCGAAGGAGGTGCTGGAGCGGGCTGTCGAGATGGTGGCTTATGCCAAATCCCTCTGTCCGCAGGTAGAGTTTTCCCCTGAGGACGGCTCACGCACCCGGCCTGAGTTTTTGTATCAGGTGCTGGAGCAGGTCATTCGGGCAGGGGCTGATGTGTTGAATATTCCTGATACGGTGGGCTATTCCACTCCTGATGAATTCGGTGCCCTGATCAGGGGGATTCAGAGGAATGTAAAGGGGATCGACAATGTGGTCCTCAGTGTTCACTGTCATAATGATCTGGGGCTGGCAGTTGCCAACTCCCTGGCAGCTGTGGAAAACGGTGCCCGGCAGGTGGAATGCACCATTAACGGTTTGGGGGAAAGGGCAGGCAATGCGGCTTTGGAAGAGCTGGTGATGGCCCTTCGCACCAGGAAGGACTATTATCACTTTCAAACCAATATCGTAACCGAGCAGATTTACCGCACCAGTTCCCTCATCAGTTCCCTGACCGGTGTGCACGTACAGCCCAACAAGGCCATAGTAGGAGCCAACGCCTTTGCTCATGAGTCGGGCATTCACCAGCACGGCCTCATGATCAACCGAGAGACCTATGAGATCATGACTCCGGAATCCATCGGGCTGAAGAAGAGCCAGATGGTGCTGGGCAAGCATTCAGGACGGCATGCCTTTGAAGAACGCCTGAAAGAGCTGGGCTTTGACCACCTGTCCGAGAAGGAGGCCAATGAGGCCTTTCAGAAGTTTAAGGACCTGGCTGATAAAAAGAAATATGTCATGGACAGCGACATCGAAGCGCTGATTTCTACAGAACTGATTCAAATACCGGAGGCCCTGCAACTGGAGTACTTCCATATCTCCAGCGGCAACTCCCTGATCGCCACATCTACTGTACGAATCTCAAGGGAAGGCAGAACTGTGGAGGAGGCAGCCTGCGGGGACGGCCCCATTGATGCCATCTTCCATGCAGTCGAGCGGGCAACCGGAATGGAAATCACCCTTAAGGATTACCGTATTCGTGCCATAACCAGCGGCAAGGATGCTCTGGGGGAAGGTACCGTTAAGGTGGAGAAGGATGGAAAGGTCTATGTCGGCCGGGGCATCAGCACGGATATCATTGAAGCCAGTGCCAAGGCATACATCAATGCCATCAACAAAATGCTTTATGATATCAGTGAAAACGCCAACGGAGTGAATGAAGCAGTAGAAGCCATTTAAAAGCAGGCTGGATGATTGCAGAATATCATTGCAGAAACAGCATATACAGATGCTGCAGAAAACCTATTATAAAGGAGATGGTTGGAAATGGGGATTTCAAGCTGAGAAAGAAAATAGTGATATATGATTCCACATTACGGGACGGAGCCCAGGCAGAAGGGATATCCTTTACGGTAAACGACAAGCTCCGAATCGTCCAGAAGCTGGATGAGTTCGGAGTGGACTACATCGAGGCAGGCAATCCGGGCTCCAACCCAAAGGACCTGGAGTTCTTTCAGAAGGTTGCACGGCTGCAGCTGAAAGCTGCCCGGCTTGCTGCCTTTGGCAGCACCCGCAGGGCGGGGATCAAGGCAGAGCAGGATGCCAATATCCAGGCACTTTTGGGAGCCAATACCCCTGCTGTAACCGTATTCGGAAAGACCTGGGACTTTCATGTGACCGAAATCATCAAAACAACGCTGGAAGAAAACCTGAATATGATTCGAGACACCCTTTCCTATCTGAAAAGCCGGGGAAAGGAAGTGATATTCGATGCGGAGCACTTTTTTGGCGGCTACTGGAACAATGAAGCCTATGCCCTCAAATGCCTGGAAACCGCTGCCCGGGCCGGCGCCGACTCCCTGGTATTATGTGATACCAACGGCGGAGCCTTCCCCATGGATCTTTACAAGGTCGTGGACAGGGTTGCAAGGCGGTTTTCCATTCCTGTGGGCATTCACTGTCACAATGATGGAGGAATGGCTGTGGCCAATTCCCTGCTGGCAGTAGAAGCCGGTGCCAGTCATGTACAGGGCACCATAAACGGTTATGGCGAGAGAAGCGGCAATGCCAACCTCTGCACCATTATACCCAACCTCCAGCTGAAACGTGGCCTGCGCTGTATTCCGGAGGAGCAGATGCAGAATCTTTCTACGGTTTCCAGGTATGTCAGCGAGCTTGCCAATCAGGCACCCAACGAAAGAGATCCCTATGTGGGACATTGTGCGTTTGCTCATAAAGGTGGCATGCACATCGATGCCATAAGGAAGAATCCTCTTTCCTTTGAGCACATTCAGCCCTGTACGGTGGGGAATGAACGGCGGATTCTCATGTCCGAGGTATCGGGACGCAGCACGATCTTGAAGCGGATTCAGGAAATCACACCCTGGGTGGACAAGGATTCTCCGGAAACCCAATATCTGCTGAATGAATTAAAACGGCTGGAGCATGAAGGCTACCAGTTTGAAGGTGCGGAAATTTCATTTGAACTGCTGGTAAGAAGAGTACTGGGCAAGGATATTCAGTTTTTTCATGTCAAGGATTTCCGGGTGCTTTGTGAGGAACACTGGCAGGACGACAACAGTGCATCCGCCATTATCAAGGTACAGGTGGATGGAGTGGAAGAGGTGTCTGCCGCGGAGGGCGATGGTCCGGTGAATGCGCTTGACCGTGCCCTCAGAAAGGCATTGAGAGTCTTCTACCCTGAGCTGGATCAAATGCGGCTGATGGACTATAAGGTGCGAGTGCTGGATACCAATAAGGCAACTGCTGCCAAGGTACGAGTTCATATTGAGTCCACAGATGGAGAAAGGGTATGGGGAACCGTAGGGGTGTCCGCCAATATCATCGAAGCCAGCTGGACTGCTTTGGTGGATTCCATCGAGCATTTCTTGTATCTGCATCATCCATCCGTTATGGAAAAGGATGCTTCGGTGGAAAACAACGATCAAAAATCCAATGCGGTTTGAAGATGGAATTTATGCATGGACAGGAGGGTTTTTATGGGGATGACCATGACACAAAAAATACTGGCTGCACATGCCGGATTAAAGCAGGTGGAGCCGGGTCAGCTCATCATGGCGGATCTGGACCTGGTTCTGGGAAACGATGTAACCACGCCGGTAGCCGTTAAGGAATTTGAAAAAATCGGGGCAGAGGGTGTATTTGACAAAAGCAAGGTAGCCATTGTCCCGGATCACTTTACTCCCAACAAGGATATCAAATCTGCCGAGCAGTGCCGGCTGATACGGGAGTTTGCATATGATAAGGGAATTGAAAACTATTTTGAAATCGGACAGATGGGCATCGAACATGCTCTGATTCCGGAAAAGGGCCTGGCAGTGCCCGGTGATGTGATTGTCGGAGCGGACTCTCATACCTGCACCTATGGCGCACTGGGTGCCTTCTCTACAGGAGTCGGCAGCACGGATATGGCAGCCGGCATGGCTTCCGGCCAGTGCTGGTTCAAGGTGCCGGAGGCCATCCGGTTCAACCTGACCGGACAGCTTCAGCCCTGGGTAAGCGGCAAGGATGTGATTCTTCACATCATCGGTATGATCGGTGTAGACGGTGCTTTGTACCAATCCATGGAGTTTGGAGGAGAAGGGCTGGCTGCCCTGTCCATGGATGATCGATTTACCATGGCCAATATGGCGATTGAAGCCGGAGCCAAAAACGGGATCTTTGAAGTGGACGATCAGACCATTTCCTATGTAAGGGAGCATTCTGCCAGGGAGTACAAGGTATATCAGCCCGACGAGGATGCCTGGTATACCAGGGTTGTGGATGTAAATCTGCCAGAGATCAGGCCTACCGTCGCTTTTCCGCATCTTCCGGACAACACCCGCACCATAGATGAGGTCGGAGAAGTATCCATAGATCAGGTGGTAATCGGCTCCTGCACAAACGGAAGAATTGAAGATATGCGAACAGCAGCCAGGGTGCTGAAAGGAAGAAGGGTGCATCCCAAGGTTCGCACGATTATTTTTCCTGCCACCCAGAGGATTTATCTGCAGGCTATGCGGGAAGGCCTTCTGGAAATTTTCGTAGAGGCTGGAGCTGCAGTGAGCACACCCACCTGCGGCCCCTGCCTGGGAGGACATATGGGGGTTTTGGCCAAAGGGGAGCGGGCGGTGGCAACCACCAACCGAAATTTCGTAGGCCGTATGGGGCACCCGGAAAGCGAGGTTTACCTGGCCAGTCCTGCTGTGGCGGCGGCTTCGGCGATTACCGGACGAATTACATCTCCTGAGGAGGTAGTGAAATGATTCAAGGAAAGGCTTTCAAATACGGAAACAATGTAGATACGGACGTCATCATTCCTGCCCGCTACCTGAATACCAGCGACCCGGCAGAGCTGGCCGGACATTGCATGGAGGATCTGGACAAAACCTTTGTAGACCGGGTTCAAAAAGGGGATATCATGGTTGCCGGCCGGAATTTCGGGTGCGGCTCGTCCCGGGAGCATGCTCCCATCGCCCTGAAGGCATCCGGCATCAGCTGTGTGATAGCGGAAACCTTTGCCCGCATCTTTTACCGCAATTCCATCAACATCGGGCTTCCCATCCTGGAATGCCCCCAGGCTGCTCAGGCTATTTCTGATGGGGATGAGGTGCGGGTAAATGTGAGCACCGGCACCATCGAGAACCGAACAAAGGGAGAAGCCTATCAGGCAGAACCCTTTCCGGGCTTTATGCAGGATATTATACAGGCTGACGGCTTGATCGATTACGTAAGGGGAAGGATGAAGCAGATATGAAAATTGCAGTCATCCCCGGTGACGGAATCGGCCCCGATATCATCAGACAAGCTTATAAGGTATTGGACCGGGTCGGCAAGGTGTATCAAATGGAGTTTGAGTATCAGGAGGTTCTCATGGGCGGGGCAGCCATCGACCAGACCGGTCTGCCTCTGCCGGAAGAGACGTTGAAGGTCTGCCAAAGCAGCGATGCAGTATTGCTGGGGGCAGTAGGCGGAGCAAAATGGGATACGCTGCCGGGGCATCAGCGCCCGGAGGCGGGTCTTTTAGGTATCCGAAAGGGGCTGGGCGTGTTTGCCAACTTAAGGCCTGCGATCCTGTTCCCCCAGCTGAAATCTGCTTCCACCCTGAAGGAAGAGGTTCTGGGAGACGGGCTCAATATCATGGTGGTTCGTGAATTGACCGGGGGCATCTATTTCGGCCAGCGGGGCAGGCAGGACAGTTCTGCAGGACAGGAAGCCTGGGATACCGAAGCCTACTCCACCCACGAGGTGGAGCGGGTAGCCAGAGTGGCCTTTGAAATCGCAAAGGGTCGAAAGAAAAAGCTGATGTCCATAGACAAGGCCAATGTTCTAGAGAGCTCCAGGCTTTGGCGGGAAGTGGTCTGCAAGGTGGCACAGGAATACCCGGAAGTGGAACTGGATCATATGTATGTGGACAATGCAGCCATGCAGCTGGTACGAAATCCAAGGCAGTTTGATGTGATTGTGACCTCCAATATGTTTGGAGACATCTTAAGTGATGAGGCCTCCATGCTGACAGGCTCATTGGGCATGCTGCCCTCGGCAAGCCTGGGAGAAGGGAATCTGGGGCTTTATGAGCCGATCCATGGCTCCGCGCCGGATATAGCAGGGCAAAACAAGGCCAACCCCATTGCCACGATTCTCAGTGCGGCGATGATGCTGCGATACAGCTTTGGCAGACAGGATGCAGCTGCAGCAATTGAGCGTTCTGTTGGGAATGTATTGGATCAGGGCTTTCGAACTCCCGATATCATGCAGCCCGGTATGAAGATTGCAGGTACGGAGGAGATGGGCGATCGAATCGCTGCCAACATTTCCTGACGCAGCCCCGCTTCATCCCAATATTTGGGAGACCTTGTTGTAAAACAGCAGGGACGCCGATATAATTTACTTGAAGGAAAACGTTTGCAGAAAGCAAATCCTTGCTGGGGGGGTTGTTATGTCTGTTCACAGTTCTGCTCGGTGGCGAATTCATGTCGTTAACTGGAAAAGGCTTGTCTCGTTTCTTGTGATCCTTGTTCTATCCATCACAGCCTTGATTCTTCTTTTGGTCAATTTATCCCGGTCAAGCAGACCATACAAAGCGGATGAACTTTCAGAAGAGCGTTTTTCAGCCTTGTCGATGTATTTTGAGCTGGAAAAGGATATGGAGGTACCCTGGCACTACCTGGCAGCCATTGATCTGGCGGAAGGCACTCCGCTTACGGAAATCTCCAGGGAACGGTCGGCGCAGATCGCCCTTCATTTGACCGGGCTGACGGATGAAGAACAGCTGCCCGCACTTCTGGCCGGCTACAATGACGACAAAGCCTTTCTTCGCAAGGTGCAGAGGGAGATAAAGGCCTTATCCGGCCTGCGGGCTGTGTATGACAACAAGACATTTCCCTTTGCTGCTGATGTGGAATATGCCTATGAAGATGGATATGGAGATGCCCGTTCTTATGGCGGTGAACGGAGTCATGAAGGGATTGACCTGATGGCTGAAGAGAATACGCCCATTCTGTCGGTATGCGACGGCGTGATTGAAAAGGTCGGATGGAATGAATTAGGCGGCTATCGTATCGGCATCCGGGGCCAGGACAAGATATACTATTATTATGCCCATATGTGCTGCTATGAAGGAAATCCAAAAGAGGGCGACAAGGTGAAAAAGGGGCAGCTTATCGGTTATGTCGGGGATACGGGTTACGGACCGGAAGGGACCACAGGCAAGTTTCTGCCTCACCTGCACTTTGGGATGTATTACGGAAAGGGAGGCAGGCTCAGCGCCTTTAACCCCTACCCATTTCTGAAGGCATGGGAAAAATCATAACATGGTAGGCGGTATTTTAAGCGAAAGGGGCAGAGATTCAATGCAGATGGTTGAATTAATCAAAACAAGAAGAACGGTGCGTCGTTATCTACCCAAAAAGATCGACATGGATATTCTGACAGAGCTGGTGGATTGCGGAAGGCTGGCTCCTTCCGGTATTAACAAACAGCCTCTGGCATTTCATATCATACAAAAGCAGGAGCTTTTAGAACCGGTTTTTCGCACCTTAAGCTGGGGCGGCCTGATTGCACCGAAGGGAACCCCAGGGGAGGGAGAAAAGCCTGCTGCCTATATTGTGGTTCTGGTTCGCAGGGAATTCCCGGAGCCAACAGCCAGGTATGATGCGGCAGCTGCAATCCAAAACATGATATTGGCTGCCTGGAGCTATGGCATTGGGAGCTGCTGGATCGGTTCGGTAAAAAGAAGCGAACTGGCTCAGACCCTGCACATCCCGGAGGATTACTACATCGATTCGGTGGTTGCCCTGGGTTATCCGGCAGAAAGCCCCATAGCGGAGGATTCGGAGGAGACCACCCGCTATTACAAGGATGAAGAGGGAGTGCTTCATGTGCCTAAAAGACCGCTGAGCACCATTTTATTTGTTGATTGATTTGTCACCAGGAGGAAATCTATGAAAAGCGACAAAATGAAATCAGGTATCGATCGGGCACCTCATCGTTCTTTATTAAAGGGGATGGGTTATACCGATGAAGAACTAAACCGCCCGATTATCGGGGTGGTTAACGCAAAGAATGAGTCCATACCAGGGCATATCCATTTGGACAAAATAGCGGAGGCCGTAAAAAGCGGAATTCGCATGGCCGGCGGAACGCCCATCGAGGTTCCCTGCATCGGGGTCTGTGACGGCACAGCCATGAATCATCGGGGTATGAATTATTCTCTGCCTTCACGTGAATTGGTGGCGGATGGCATCGAGTCCATGGCAGAGGCCAATGCTTTTGATGCCATGGTCATGATTCCCAACTGTGATAAAATTGTGCCCGGCATGCTGATGGCAGCAGCCAGAGTCAACATTCCCGCTGTAATGGTAAGCGGAGGGCCTATGCTGGCAGGCAGGCAGAAGGGCAAAACCCTGGATCTGACCATGATGTTCGAGGCGGTTGGTTCGGTTCGAGCAGGAACCATGAGTGAGGAAGAGCTGTACGAAATGGAAAACCACGCCTGCCCGGGGTGCGGCTCCTGCTCCGGTATGTTTACCGCCAATTCCATGAACTGCCTGACGGAAGCGCTGGGTATGGGTCTGCCGGGCAACGGAACCATTCCTGCTGTCTACGGTGAGAGAATCCGTCTGGCCAAGGAAGCGGGCCGGAAGGTCATGGAGGTGCTGGAGAAGGGACTTCTTCCACGGGATATCATGACCCGAAAGGCCTTTGAGAATGCCCTTACCCTGGATATGGCTTTGGGCTGCTCCACCAATTCGGTGCTGCATCTGCCCGCTATTGCCTATGAAGCTGGAATTGTAATTGACCTGGAGATTGTAAACACCATCAGCGCCAGAACGCCCAACCTGTGTAAGCTCAGCCCTGCAGGACTTCATCATATGCAGGATTTATATGAAGCAGGCGGTGTACCGGCGGTATTGAAGGAACTGGCATCCAGAGATCTTCTTCACTTGGATCTGCCAACAGTCAGCGGGCAGACCCTAAGCGAGATGATTGAGCGAGCCCAGGTTCTGGATCATGATGTTATCCGTCCTGTTGACAAGCCATACAGCAGTACGGGAGGTATTGCGGTTTTGAGGGGCAGCCTTGCTCCGGACGGTGCAGTGGTAAAGCGTTCGGCTGTTGCGCTTGAAATGATGGTCCATCAGGGCCCAGCCAGGATATTTGAATCCGAGGAGGATGCATACCAGGCGATTTTAAGCGGCCAAATCAAGAAGCAAGATGTCATTGTCATACGTTATGAAGGCCCCAGAGGCGGACCGGGCATGAAGGAAATGCTTTCTCCGACTGCAGCCATAGCAGGCATGGGCCTGGACAAGGACGTGGCATTGATTACCGATGGCAGATTCTCCGGTGCAACCCGGGGTGCATCCATCGGCCATGTTTCTCCAGAAGCCATGGCGGGCGGCCCCATTGCCATCGTGGAGGAAGGGGATATGATATCCATCAATATACCGGAGGGCAGGCTGGACCTTTTGCTGGGGGAGGATGAGCTGAAGAGCAGAATGGAAAAATGGAAAGCCCCCGCACCCAAGGTAAGCCATGGATATCTGGGCAGATATGCCAGAATGGTAACCTCAGCCAATACGGGGGCAGTGTTAAAGTAACAAAAAAGGCTGTATGCGATGTGCTGTTACAGCTTTGCAGCTGCAGCATGGTCTACAAAGACATAAAGATTGGGATGCAATTGCAGGACGGATGCCGGAACCTCAGGGGTGATCGGCCCCTGCAGGGCTTTTTGAATAATGTCGGCCTTGTCTGCTCCCTTGGCAAAGAGCAGGATCTTTCCGGCCTGCATGATGGTTTTGATGCCCATGGACAGAGCCTGGCGGGGAACCTGGTCTTGGTTTTCAAAGAATCGGGCATTGGCCTGGATGGTGCTCTGGGTTAAGTTGACCAGCTGGGTAACCGACTCGAAGGGAGTTCCCGGCTCGTTAAAGCCGATATGGCCGTTGTGGCCAATTCCCAGCACCTGCAGATCGATTCCGCCGCTGCCGGCGATGCGCTCTTCATAGTCTGCGCATTCCTGCTTTAAATCAGGGGCGTTTCCATCCGGAAGGGATATGTGATCAGCAGGGATATCGATATCCTTGAACAGGTTTTCCTGCATGAAGTCATAATAGCTGCAGGGATGCTCCCTGGGAATTCCCACATATTCGTCCAGGTTGAAGGTTCGAACCTGAGAGAAGCTGACCTTCCCATCGCGATAGAACTGAACCAGGTTCTGGTACATGCCGATGGGAGTGGAACCGGTAGCCAGCCCCAAAACCGTGTCCGGCTTGTTTTTTATTTGATTTACAATCTCCAGTGCTCCTTTTTTATCGCAATCTTCTGCAGTGCCAATAAACAAATGCATTCCGAAACCTCCTTGTATTTTTATCCAGTCTATTATTGTTATATCACATTCAAATGGACATGAAAAGGGGGAAAGCTAAGATTGAGACCCCATGACCAAAATGATGGGTTTGTGGTATACTTGATTCGGTAAAAAATGGACAACGATTGAAAAGGAGCATATTATGAAGCTGCACACGAGAAATACCATATTTCGAATTCTGTACATATTGCTTGGAAGCTTTTTGTATTCGGTTTCGATCAATGCACTGTTTATTCCACACCAGCTGCTGAACGGCGGTATGACAGGCATTGCCATGATGCTGCAGTATCTCTTTCGAATTCCAACCAGTATCTCGATTGTGGTGTTGAATATTCCATTGTTCTTTGGCAGCAATCGTTTTATCGGGAAACGGTTTACTTATCTGAGCATTTTAGGCATCCTCTTTTCCTCCTTGTTTCTGTTTCTGACACGAGGCTGGGTCATCGATGTGGAAAACTCCATTGTGGCCGCTATTTTCGGAGGCTTAATTGCGGGGATCGGCTCGGGTATTGTAATCAAAAACCGCGGTTCCCTGGGCGGCACGGATATCATCTCCGTCATTGTCAACAAGTACCTTTCCTTCAGCATCGGCGGCGTTGGTATGGCGATTAATGCCATCATCTTAACGGTTGCTGCCTTCCTGTTCAATGTGGAAATGGCCATGCTGACCATTGTCGCCATCTTTGTGGCCAACAAGGCGGTGGATGCCATACAGGAGGGGTTCAACCACCGAAAGACGGTTGTCATCGTTTCCGATAAATATGAGGAAATTGCAGAGGAACTGTTAAAAAAGGTGAAGAGGGGAATTACTTTTATTAATGGAGAAGGAGCTTATACAGGTACGGAGAAAAAGCTGATTTATATGGTTGTCCGCATCACGGAGCTCTCCCGAACCAGGGATATCGTAAGAAGAATCGATCCGGCTGCCTTCCTTTCCATTATCGATACCCGGGAAGTAGAAGGCAAGGGATTCCATATCAATGACATTCTATAGAAAGGAGCTGGCAAACATGAACTTAAATCAATACATCGATGAACATAAAGAGGAGATCATCCGCTCGGTTCAGGAAATCGTCCGCATACCAAGTGTAGAGGGACAGCCCCTTCCGGGTAAGCCCTTTGGGGAAAAGGTGGACGAAGCTCTGCGCAGCACACTGGCCTTGGCGGAAAGGCTGGGCTTTCAGGTCAAGAACATTGACGGCTATGCCGGCCATGCAGAGTTTGGCGAGGGTGAGGAAACCATGGCCATTTTAGGTCATCTGGATGTGGTACCGGAAGGCAGCGGCTGGACCTATCCTCCCTATGAGGCAAGAATTGTGGATGGGAAAATATACGGCAGAGGGGCTTCTGATGACAAGGGCCCGACGATTGGTGCGCTTTATGCCATGAAAGCCGTTATGGAATCCGGCAGAAAGATGAAAAGAAAGGTACGCATCATATTTGGAACCGATGAGGAAAGCGGCTGGGAGGATATGGAGGTTTATTTCCAAAAGGAAACCATGCCTGATTTTGGGGTCACTCCTGATGCGGATTACCCGGTGATCAATGTGGAAAAAGGCATCCTTACCTTCAAGCTGAAGAAGCAGTTTGCTCCTGATGACTGTTCTGCGGTAAAAATCAGGTCGCTGACAGGCGGGCATCGAGCCAATATGGTGCCGGATGAATGCAGATGCTGTTTTCTGCCCACAGGAGATCAGGATAAAATACTCGCCCATCTTCACAGCATGAAGCAGTTTTCTGACTATGATTTATCAGCAGGCTTTTGTGAGGATTCCGGAATCGAAATCGTGTCCAAGGGTATTTCAGCGCACGGCAGCACACCGGAGAAGGGACGGAATGCCATTGCCCACATGCTGGCTTTCTTAAGCACCATGGGGCTGGGCAGCAGTGAAATGGAGCAGTTTCTGCTGTTTTTAAACAACCGGATCGGGACGGACACCACGGGTGCGGGTCTTAACTTGAATCTGGAGGACGAGGTGTCCGGCGGACTGACCCTGA
This sequence comes from Clostridiales bacterium, assembly GCA_012837325.1. Classification (GTDB taxonomy): domain Bacteria; phylum Bacillota; class Clostridia; order Caldicoprobacterales; family DTU083; genus DURK01. Next base: position 2,189 of record DURK01000075.1, on the reverse strand, counting down.
ATCTGGGTACGATCTCGGTAGACGAGAAGCAGGGGGAAGTGGAAATCAATATCCGCTACCCGGTTTCATACAGTCAGCAGCAGATTACGGATCTCATTACGGAAGCGCTGACGGGCAGCGGAGTGGATGTGGAGTTTGACGATTTTCATCTTCCCCTTCATGTTCCTGAGGAAGGCTTTTTGATAGAGACCTTGAAGCAGGTGTACACCCAGCAGACAGGGCAGCCGGCCCAAGTTCTGGTTACCGGCGGCGGAACCTATGCAAGAGCCATTAAAAATGCAGTTGCCTTTGGCGCAAGGTTCCCCGGCAGGCAGGAGGTAGCCCATGAGAAGGATGAATACATCGATATCGATGACCTAATACTTCATACCAAGATTTATGCACATGCGATTGCAGCGCTTTGCTGTGAATAAAGAAAAAACACCATTTTATTTCAACCAAAGGGGGCGGGCAGATTGAAGCTGACAGGAGCGCAGGTTTTAATTGAATGCTTGAAGGAACAGAAGGTAGACTTGATTTTCGGATATCCGGGAGGAGCGGTTCTGCCGATTTATGATGTATTGTATAACACAAAGGAGATTACACATATTCTGACAGCCCATGAACAGGGTGCAACCCATGCTGCTGACGGATATGCTCGTTCTACAGGCAAGCCCGGTGTGGTACTGGTCACTTCCGGTCCGGGAGCAACCAACACGATTACGGGCATCGCAACGGCCTATATGGACTCGGTTCCTCTGGTGGTATTTACAGGACAGGTGGCTGCCAGTCTGCTGGGACGGGACTCCTTTCAGGAGGTGGACATGGCAGGGATCACCATGCCGATTACCAAGCACAATTATATTGTTAAGGATCCAGCCAGGCTGCCGCATATCATACGGGAGGCTTTTGATATTGCGACCAGCGGGAGACCCGGCCCGGTTGTTGTGGATATTCCCAAGGATATCCAAACCGCATTGATTGAGTTCAAGCCGGATGACGGGCAGCCGATGGAATGGAAGACCAGAGGCAAGTGGTATGAAGAAGCAGACAACAATCCGGAGAACATGGAAAAGGCTTTGGAGCTGATAGATGAATGCCAGCACCCGGTCATTTATGCAGGGGGCGGGATCAATATTTCCGGCACCCATAAGGAGCTTTTGGAATTTGCGGAGAAGATCAAGGCTCCGGTTTGTGTTTCCCTCATGGGAATGGGTGCTTTTCCGGGTGACCATCCCTACTTCCTGGGAATGGTCGGCATGCACGGCACCCGCTATGCAAATTATGCTGTGTCAAACTCCGATTGTCTGATCGCAATCGGCGCCCGCTTCAGCGACCGGGTTATCAGCAAAGTGGAAAACTTCGCCCCCGATGCCCGGATTATCCATATAGACATTGATCCGGCTGAAATCAGTAAGAATGTGACAGCCCACATTGCGGTATGCGGTGATGTGAAGGAAATTCTGACAGAGCTTACAGGCAAGGTTCATGAAAAGGCTGAAAACGGCTGGAACAAACAGGTTCAGGAATGGAAGAAAACCCATCCGCTGAAATACCGGGGACAGGGCGCACTCAGCCCTCAATACGTGATAAAAAAGCTCTATGAACTGACAGAGGGGAAGGCCGTCATCACCACCGAAGTGGGTCAGAATCAGATGTGGGCAGCCCAGTTCTATAAATATACCGAACCGAGGACATTTCTCACATCAGGCGGCTTGGGAGCCATGGGCTACGGCCTGGGTGCCTCCATTGGGGCAGCAATGGGCAGACCGGATCGCAGGGTGGTCAACATCGCCGGCGATGGAAGCTTTAAAATGAACTCCACTGAGCTGGCCACCGTTTCCAAGTATCGGGTACCCATTATTCAGTTGGTATTAAACAACCATACCCTTGGCATGGTACGGCAATGGCAGGACTTGTTCTTTCAGGGACGGTTCTCGCAAAGCACCCTGGGGCCCGACGTAGATTTTCTGAAGCTGGCTGATGCATACGGTATCAAGGGTCTGCGCATTTCCTCCAACCAAGAGGTTGAAGAGGTTCTGAAGCAGGCACTCTCCTTAAATGAACCGGTAGTGGTGGAATGTGATATCAGTCCCGATGAAAAGGTCTATCCCATGGTTGCCCCCGGTGCAGCGATTGATGATTTGATTGATTGACTGATCTGCTGAAACAATTTGAAAACATATACCAATTTTATTGTTTTCAGGCTT
>DURK01000074.1 GCA_012837325.1 Clostridiales bacterium | reverse complement strand
AGGCTGGTACTTCACGGACCGGTTACTCCCCTTGTTCCCAGCTCCATCCTTCAGCTGATGAAGACCCAGGTTTATGTAAGCGATGAAATTGCAGCACCATTTGACTGCTGGGACAAAGTAGGGTACTGATATGGGATATATAGCAATTGACCTTGGCACCACCAACATTAAGGTCTGCTGCTATGATACTGATATTTCACCTTTATCCTTGAAAAGGGTAAAGGTGAAATACAGTGGAACAGGCGGCATCGTTGAGTTCGACGCAGATGAGTATTTTACGCTTGTTTTACAGGCAATGAAGGAATGTGCAGCAGAAGCCTTTGGGGGAAGCCGGGAAAAACACTACATCATACTTACAGGACAAGCTGAAGCCCTGGTAATAACTGATGAAGCATACAGCCCTGCAGCCAATGCAATTTCCTGGATGGATACCCGCAGCAGCAGAGAAGTTGCCATCATTGAAGAGCACTTCCCTCAGCAGCAGCGTTACGAGATAACCGGCCAGAGCTATGTAGCGGAAACCTTTCCCATTACCAAGCTGCTGTGGATGCAAAGCAAGGCACCGGAACTGACAGGCAGCAAGGTCAGGTATCTGATGATAAAGGACTATATTGCATACCGTCTGTGCGGGGTAGCGGCAGGAGAATATTCCATATATAATTTCACCCACTATTTTGACATCAATCAAAAGGCATATTGGGATGAGATCCTTGACTTTTGCGGTGTTTCGCCGGCAAGTCTTCCAAAGCTGGTTGAACCCTGCACTGAGCTTGGAACCATACGGAAGCAGGTTGCTGATCAACTTAACATATCCGACAAGTCGCTTGTGAACTGCGGTACACTGGATCATTTTGCTGGGATGATCGGCACAGGCAATATCATGCAGGATAAGGTTAGTGAATCCACCGGTACGGTGCTTGCGATTGCCGCGATGGCTGAGCATTTTACAACAAACAAGAGCATGATACCCTGTCATTACGGGCCGTTTCCCAACAGCTACGTCTATCTGGCTGTTTGTGAAAGCGGTGGAATATGCCTGGACTGGTTTAAGAGTCATTTTGCCAAAGACAAGAGCTTCCGGCAGCTGGATGAACTGGCCTCTCAAAGGCAGATAGATGAGAATCTGATTTTTCTGCCCTATATAAACGGGGTGAACTCACCGGAATTTGACAAGAATGCAAACGGGGTATTCTATGGATTGAAGGTGGAGCACGATGAAGTAAATCTGGCAGCAGCGGTTATGGAAGGGGTTGCCTTTCTTCTAAACAAGAATATCATTGCATTAAGGGATCTCGATGTTTATCCGTCCGAAGTGATTTCATCAGGCGGCGGTGCAAAGTCAGACTACTGGAATCAATTAAAAGCGGATATCACCGGTGTTCCTGTAACCATTCCTGAGAATGCGGAGGCTGCATTGTTCGGTGCGGCCATAATCGGAGCCGTTGCTTCCGGACAAATTTCCAACTATAAACAGGCAGCAGATCTGATAAAAGTGGGAAGAAAATTCTATCCTCATAAAAATGAAGTTTTACAAAGGAAAAGGCAGCTGTTTGACGATATCTATGAGAGGCTGTTCCGTTAACCATCGATTTTACCAGGTGTTTCACCGTGCTTGTGTGCTTCACTCAACATTATCTAACAATGAATAAGGATTTTATTTATATCATTTCACCAAAAAGTATTGACAAAGGAGTGGTATAATATATAATACTTATTAAGGGTAATTAATTAAAGAGGGTTTATATGGGTAAAACACTGACACCACAAAACTTAGGGGAAAAAAATAAAAAAGCAATTATCGAATTGCTCAGGAGCCGAGGATCTCTTTCCAGAGCAGATATTTCAAGGGCTCTAAATCTGAGTTTCCCCACAGTCTCTTCTCATGTAAATTATCTACTTGAAAATGATTATGTAAATGAAATAGGCGAAGGAACCAATACGCTGGGCCGCAAATCAACTCTTATCGGCTTTAATGCAAGAAAAGGGCTGGTCGTCGGGCTGGATCTGGGCCGCTCCTTAATCCGGCTGAAGATATCGGATTTGCTGGGAAATTCTCTTATTACCCTGTCCAACAAGGTAGACAGGCAAAACAACGGGAACAGCCTGGTCAATCGATTGAACGCACTGATCGCGGAAGCGGTTCAGCAATGCGGCATCAGCATGGAAGATATTATGTGTGTTGGTGTGGGAATACCTGGTGTGCTTGACAAGGAGTCCGGAAAAATGATTTTGGTTCCCTATGCAACAGGGTGGGATCACATCAATATTCAGGATGAGCTCACACAGATTTTCGATTGCCCGATTGTGATTGAAAACAGTGTAAACCTGGGTGCTGTCGGAGAAGTATGGAAGGGCTGCGGGAGAAAATTTCGAAATTTAGTTTACATAAACTATGGCGTAGGAATCGGCAGTGCCCTTATTATCAATGGCAGTCTTTGTACCGGCAAGAACGGGATAGCAGGTGAAATCGGTTATGCCGTCGCTTCTCCCGAATGCATCCTGAAAGAATATAATGTAGAAGGGTCTCTTGAACAGCTGATCTCAGGAAATTCCATCGATATGGAGCTGAGACAATCCCAACTGGGCATCAGCTCGCTCAGTGAGCTGTTTGAAATGGACTCTGCTGAAGCAGCAGAAAAAAGAAATGTGATCCTTCACAAAATCGAAATGTACTTCGGTGTGGTTTTAATTAATCTGGCATCGATTCTCAATCCGGAGGCCATCATATTATCCGGCGGCATCGGAACCAACGTTGGGAAGCTCTTAATCCCCAGATGGGAAAAAATGCTTGAAACAAACCTGCCTGTTCCTCCCAAGCTCATTTGTTCAAAAATGAAAAGCGAGGAAAATGTCTATGGTGCAATCCGGTATGCTCTGGAAAATATAGATGATGCATACTGCTCTTGGGGGTAACAGAAAATTCATATTTATTTTATTTAATTTACATTTACAGCAATAATTAAATATTTTATTGATTACGCACGAAATAGAGGGTATATTCATCTTGTTTGGTTATGAAACAACCTTAAACTAATATAATGAATATAGAAGGTTAAGGTATGAAAAACAAGAGATGAAAACCAAATTTTTACCAAGAGTTAAATTCTGAATCATGGTTTTTATTAGATGAGTATATGAAAGGCTTTGCACATATCCATCATCTATTTTATTCTATCGATGGCAGAGAAAAATACAGACCATTGAAGAATCAGTTAAAAACACAGGCCGCAAGAAGCGCGCAAGATAATGAGGGGGAACAATTCATGAGCAAGCAAACAAACACAAGCACTTTGGACGGAAGGAGAAATTTTGCAAGCACCTTATCCGTGATGTCCAAGGATTACATGTCCGTAGTGGGAATTATTCTACTGGCAATCATCTTCTCCATTGGCTCCTATGTAAAGAATGGAGAACAGTACTTCATGACAATTTCAAACTGGAAAAACATCATGCTCCAAAGCTCTACCGTTGCAATCGTCGCATTAGGTCAATCCATCATCCTTCTGACAGGCAACTTCGATCTGTCCCTGGGGCGTATGGTAGCCATGATCAGCTGTGTCGGTGCAGTCCTGATGAAAAATGTGGGAATGGATCCAAACCTTGTAATCCTTATCATGTTTGGACTGGGCGCATTGATAGGTGCATTCAACGGCTTTATGACCGCTTATGTCCGCATCCCAGCATTCATTGCAACCCTTGGTACACAGTATATCTGCTTTGGTGTGGCAAAGCTGCTGACACAGGCAACTCCGATACCCAACATGCCGGAATCCATCGGCTGGCTCGGTCGTGGTTATATTTTCGATAACGCAATCGGCAAAGTCATTCCCATTTCCGTTATCATGATGCTGGGCGTTTACATTATCGCACAGTTTGTTACCTCGAAAACCAAGACAGGCCGCAATATCTATGCTGTCGGTGGTTCGCCGGAAGCTGCTTTCTTCTCCGGAATCAATGTTAAGCGCTATTACTTTGGAACCTTCGTTCTTGCTGGTCTTCTATGTGCCTTCGGCGGTCTGATCCTCATGTCCCGCCTGAATTCTGTTGCAATCACCAATGGCCAGAACTACGAATTTGACGCAGTCATCGGCTCCATCATCGGCGGTATCGCATTGGCCGGCGGCAAGGGCCGTGTTATCGGTACCATGTTTGGCTGTATCTTCCTGATTACCATGTTCAATGGTTTCTCCCAGCTGGGTGTAGATCCATTCGTACAGGATGTCTTGAAGGGTGTCGTTCTGGTCGCTGCAATCACGCTTGACGTGGTGCGTAACCGCAAGAAGTCGTAAACCGACCTGACTGCAGCAGACTGAATTTAGGAAAGGTTAGGTAGCTTATGGGTAAAGATTATATATTAAGTCTGAAAGGCATCACCAAGGAATTCCCTGGTGTGAAGGCGCTGGACGATGTTTCATTGAACATCGAGCGCGGTACCATTCATGGCCTGATTGGTGAAAACGGTGCTGGAAAATCAACACTGATCAAGATACTCGGAGGTATTTACCAGCCCAACGGCGGCAAGCTGGAGCAGGATGGCAAACATGTCAGCTTTGCAACTCCGATTGATGCCCGCAGAGCCGGAATCAGTGTGGTTCATCAGGAGATCAAGCTCTCCGAGCCTCTGTCCGTGGCGGAAAATATGTTCCTGGGCAATCTGATGCTGAAGGGTCCTCAGATGGTTGACTGGAAAGGCATGCGCAAGCGTGCCCAGGAGATTGTCAATGAGCTGGGCATGAACATTGATGTCACCGTGCCTGTCGAATCGCTGACAGTTGCGAAGAAACAGGTTGTTGCAATCATGCAGGCCATCAACAACAATTCCAAGATCCTGATTATGGATGAGCCATCCGCTGTTCTGACGGATCGTGAACTGGAGTCCATGTTCCGCATCGTTAAGGATCTGCGTGAAAAGGGCATCACCATCATTTATATTTCCCATCGTCTTGATGAAGTTTTCGAACTATGCGACAACGTAAGTGTTCTGCGGGATGGCAAGCATATCGACACCCTGCCCGTTGCCGAGGTAACCAAGCAGCAATTGATCAGTATGATGGTTGGCCGGGAAATGGGTCAGGAATATCCCAAGGAGGTCGGCACCATTGGTGATACCATTCTGGAGGTCAGAAACCTCAAACGCGGGAATGTTCTCAAAGATATCAGCTTCAGCGTAAAGGCCGGCGAGGTGTTCGGTATCTCCGGTCTGGTCGGTGCAGGCCGCACCGAGCTGGCAAGAGCCATCCTGGGCATTGACCGGATTGACTCCGGTGAAATCTATGTCCGCGGCAAGAAGGTTCATTACCATACCTTCGCCGACGCAATCCGGGATGGTTTGGGTTTGATACCCGAAGACCGCAAGCTCCAGGGACTGGTACAAATCATGTCGGTCAAAAAGAATACCACCCTTGTAAATCTGGATCGGGTCAGCCGGGGCGGTGTGATCAGCAATGCGCTGGAAACTCAGTATGGAAATGAATATAAGGACAAGCTCAGAGTTGCCACCCCTTCACTGGAAACGGAGGTTCAGTATTTGTCCGGCGGGAACCAGCAAAAGGTTGTTATCGCAAAATGGCTGTTCCAGGATGCAGAGATTCTCTTCCTCGATGAGCCTACCCGCGGCATCGACGTCGGAGCCAAGACGGAAATATACCGACTGATCAACCAAATGGTGAAGGAAGGAAAGACAGTTATTCTCATATCCTCGGAAATGCCTGAAATACTGGGCATGTGTGACCGGATTATGGTCATGCACGAGGGCAGGAAAATGGGTGAACTGGATGTGGCTGAAGCCACACAGGAGAAAATCATGGCGCTTTGCGTCTGATTATATATTCTGACAGGCAGACCCCGAATCATCCTGCCTGTTGGATAAAAATTTAAGGAGGAATAAAAATGAAAAAATTACTCGCATTCCTACTTGCGCTGGTTATGGTTTTTTCACTGGCTGCCTGCGCAGGTACCCCCCCTACCGAGCCCGATAAGCCCGCGCCCGATGTGTCAACACCTGACACGCCAGACGAGCCAGACGAGCCGGAGACACCAGAAGAGCCGGAAGAGCCTGCTACACCTGACGTAGACACCAGCATTATCCCTGCTTCCGTCACTCTCTCCGACTCCAAAGCGCTGCAGGGCAAAAAGATCGGCTGCTCCATCGTCTACAAAGGCGACGAGTGGTGCTTCGCACTTTCCCAGGCTTTGGAAACTCTGGGTAAGTACTACGGTGCTGAAATCGTTGTTGAAGACGGCGATCTGAATGACGAGACCCAGACAAAGCAGATTGAGAATATGGTTGCCAGCGGCTGCGATATTCTTATGATCGACCCCACCACCCCAGATGGCTGCCATGAAGCTCTGATGAAGGCTGTAGAAGCTGACATTCCGATCATCATCTATGACGGTTACTGGAATGCTGGCGAAGAGCATGCTGTTACCACTGTTACCTGGGATCAGGAAGCAACTGGTACCATGATCGGTAATTATTTCGTTGATTACCTAAAGAAAAACAACCAGAACAAGGTTAAGATCATTGAGCTGACCAATGCTGTTTCTACCCACTGCCAGGAGCGTTTCGTAGGCCTGCATAAGGTCTTCGAGGAAGCAAAAAATGAAGGCATTGAAATCGAAGTGCTGAACAAATATGACTCTCAAGGCAACCGCGAGCTGGCATACAATGCTGTTGCTGCAGTTGTAGAGCCCTATGACTACATTATTTCCGACGTTGATAACGGTGCTTTCGGTGCGGTTTCCGCTCTCCAGGCTGCTGGTAATACCGATGTCAAGGTTCTGTCCATGGGTGCTTATGGCGCTGAACCCTTCACAGCTCTTTACAACAATGACCCCAATTATCTTGCTTGCTTGAACGTTGACGCCTGGATCCTTGCACAATTCGTATTTGAAGGTGCTTTGGATTACTTCGACGGCAAGGAAGTTCCCACTAAGACCAACATCGACCTGTTTGTTGTTGACAGCAGCAACGTTACTGATTTCTGGAGCTTCGATTAATACAGAATCATAAATAACACAGCCTCCTGCTTCTTCCGGAAGCGGGGGGCTTGTTTTTTGTGTTCAAAGATCTTTGCTGCTTTTCAATTGAACCTCTTGCTGCGGCCCATTCTATACAATTCGACAATGAATCGTGTATTAATTTATATTATTTCACTAAAATGGTGTTGACAAAGGGACGGTTTACTATATAATACTTATTAAGGGTTATTAAGT
>DURK01000073.1 GCA_012837325.1 Clostridiales bacterium | reverse complement strand
GCGGATTATGCAGATCGAATTCCCCGATCCGGTTACCTGATCGGCTGTGCGGACGATGATCTGACGGCCAGGCTGATGAAGGAAGCAGCCTGTCAGGTCCTGTCCTTCGGCATCCATTGCCCTGCTGACTGGATGGCTGAAGAGATGACCTATGACAGGCAGGGGCATCCCTCCTTCTCTGTGAAGCACAAGGGGAAAAGCTTCGGAAGGTTTACTTTGAAGATACCCGGAGAACACAATATTTACAATGCTCTTGCATCCATCGCCGCCTGCGATACCCTGGGCATCTCCAGCGACAAGATGCAGCAGGCTCTTCTTCACTTCAGAGGCACCCACCGCAGGTTCGAAATCAAGGGCATCACCTATAACCAAGCTGCCATTGTGGATGATTATGCCCATCATCCGACAGAAATCAAAGCAACCATAAAAACAGCTCTGAATTACCCCCATAATCGTTTATGGTGCATCTTTCAGCCTCAAACCTACACCCGAACCAAGATGCTGTTTGAGGAGTTTACACAGGCCTTCCATGGAGTGGATTTCCTGATCCTTACCGATATCTATGCTGCCAGAGAGAAAAACACGGGAGAAATTCATTCCAGCATGCTGGCGGCAGCCATTGGTCAAAAGGGCCAGAGCTGCTTGTATATATCCGATTTCAAAGAAATTGCAGATTACATACGGATCTATTCCCTGCCCGGCGATCTGATCCTTACCATGGGGGCTGGCAATATTTATGAGGTGGGTGATGCCTTGCTGAAAATACCGTCCTATCATGCACCTCTGCAGACAGAGCGTCATAGTATAGAATGGTAACCGAATCGATCTTACCATCTACATTTAAAATAGCGGAGAAACGAGGTGCTTGGTCAATGGATGATGTAAAAGGCTTTGGAGGCGATGGGGGCCTGTTTGGAGGCGGCAGCGGAAGTATATTCACGATTCTTATCATACTATTTCTAGTGATGTTTTTGTTTGGCGGAAAAGGCAAATTCCGTTTATTTGGAGAAGAAGAATAATGCGGACATAATCAAAAGGAAAGGGCTTTCATGCCCTTTTTTTATTCATAAAAATTGTCAGTCATATCATTTGATTTTTTGAAAATAATAAATGGAAAGGAGGGATGAATGTGAAAAACCTTTTGTCTATCAGCCTTGTTTTGATTTTGGGTTTGATTCCGGGTTTGGCTTATGCAAATGATACAGCCACAGAGCAGGAGGCTGTAGAGCAACTGGTTCATGAGCTTTCTCTTGTTACTAATTGAAAGGCACAGGATATCCATTTGATGGCACAAGCCGTTCACGGCGAAGCCAGAGGAGAAGACCATGTCGGTAAGGTAGCTGTCGCAGCAGTGATCCTGAATCGAACAAAATCATCTCTGTTTCCCAATACGATTAAGGAAGTGATTTATCAGCCGAATGCATTTACCTGTGTAAATGATGGACAGATTAATCTGAAACCAAATCTGGATGCTTATCTGGCTGTATCCGATGCTATATTGGGAAACGATCCAACAAACGGCTGCCTGTTTTACATGAACCCTGTAACAGCAACCTCCAGATGGATGCGAAAACGGATATCCGCGGACACCGCAAAGGTGATAGGGAATCATGTGTTTGCTCCCTGACACGATAAAAAACAGCCGGAAGAAATTCCGGCTGTTCCTGATTATGCCTTCTACTATGTAAAATTCTTAATGATTACAATGAATGAAGGAATTCCATGAGGAACAACGGCAGTATTGCTAAGATGGTAATGCCGATTGAGATCAATGCAACGGTTATCCCCCGGCCGACTTCGGATTTGAAAAATACGCTCATCGCTGTTACCTCCTTTTCCTTTTTGTTCTGTTATCATTATACCCAATAATTATTTCAAAAGTTTTACACAGTTTTTGTTATCTTATTAAAACCTTTTTAAGTAGTATTAAAAACCACATGATGAGGTTGTTATAATCGAATGCGTTTCACAATCCGATCCACTTCCCGGCATACCCGGTCCAAATCGATGGTAACCAGCTCTCTGTCCTGCATCACAACCCTGCCGTTTATAATAACGGTATTGATGTCACCGGAGTATCCGCTGTACACCAGATGAACCACCGGATCTTCCTTTGGATAATAATGAGGGCTGCTGATATCGATCAGCTGTATATCGGCCTTTTTCCCTGCTTTGAGGCTGCCGATCTCATCAGACATCAAGAGTGCTTTCGCACCGCTGATTGTTGCCATCTCCAAAGCCGTCTGCGCAGGCACTGCCCTGGCATCCCCTGTGTAACCCTTGGCGATAAGGGCAGCAAGCGACATCTCCTTCAATATGCTGAGATTGTTGTTGCTTGCAGCGCCATCCGTACCCAATGACACGGTAATTCCCCGCTCCAGCATTTCATCAACCGGGGCAAAACCGCTGGCCAGCTTCATATTGCTGGACGGGCAGTGCACTGCCTTTACGTGATACCTGGCCATCAGATCCATATCGTCATGTGTCAGGTGAACGCAATGGGCAGCAACAACGGGCAGATCAAAGAAGCCGAGATCAAACAGATGTCTGACAGGGGTTTTGTCGTATTGCCTCATGCAGTCTGCCACTTCCCTGGCTGTTTCGGATAGATGGATGTGAATTCCAACCCGGTACCTTTCAGCCCATTGCCTGCAGGTTTGGAGAAACTCCGGTGAACAGGTATAGACCGAGTGGGGACCCATCATCATACGTATCCTGCCCTTTGTCCGGCTTTGCCACTGAGCCAGTTCTTCCACTTCCTTAAATTTCATCTCCGTATTCTCATCCGGCCCTGTCAAGCCTCTGCTTAATACGGCACGCATACCGCAGTCAGAAACAGCTTGGGCAATATCCGGTGTAAACATATACATATCGGAGAAGGCGGTGACTCCTGCAGAGATCATTTCGGCTGCTCCAAGTAAGGAAAGCCAGTAGCTGTCCCCTGGCTTCAGCCGGTCTTCCATAGGCCAGATTTTTTCAGACAGCCACTCCGAAAGGGGAAGATTGTCGGCGTACCCTCGAAAGGCGGTCATGGCAATATGAGTGTGGGCATTAATGAAGCCCGGCAATGCCAGCATTCCCTTACCATCCACTACCTTTACCTCATCCATACAGAGCTTTCCCAAATTTGCCTCCAATTCGGAAAGGCAGCCGACGTATTCAATGGTATCACCGCTGAATAAAATAACGCCTTCGGGATAATAAGGGTTTTGTGCATCCATGGTTATGATTTCCACGTTTTGAATTAAGGTTTTCATGTCCTGCCTCCTCCGGAGCTGTTTTCGCTCTTTATCTTGATTAATAAGCCTGCAGGTAGTCTGACTGCTCTTCTGTCAGCTTGTCTATCTGTATTCCCATGGCCTGGAGCTTCATCCGGGCTACTCTTTGATCGATTTCTTCAGGTACAGCATAGACCCGCCTCTCCAGCCTGTCCCGGTTTTCCAGAACATATCTGGCACACAAGGCCTGCAGGGCAAAGCTCATATCCATGATCTCAGCAGGATGTCCGTCTCCGGATGCCAGGTTCACCAGCCTTCCCTCTGCCAGCAGGTTTAGAATTCTGCCATCCTTCATGACATAACCCATGATATTCTGCCGCATGGGCTTTTTCTCCACGCAGAGCTCTTCCAATCCGGGCTTCCAAACTTCTACATCAAAGTGCCCAGCGTTGGCGAGCAGCACCCCATCCTTCATCCTTTGGAAGTGCTCCTTCCGAATGACCTTTAAACAGCCTGTTACCGTTATAAACAGATCTCCAATGGGAGAAGCCTCTTCCATGGTCATCACCTGAAATCCGTCCATAACCGCCTCGATGGCTTTCACAGGATCGATTTCGGTAACAATTACATTCGCCCCAAGGCCTTTGGCCTTCATGGCCACACCTTTGCCGCACCAACCGTAACCTGCTACCACTACATTTTTGCCTGCAACAATCAAATTTGTGGTACGCATAATTCCATCCCATACCGATTGACCGGTACCATAGCGGTTATCAAACAAATACTTGCAGAGTGCATCGTTTACCGACACCATGGGAAAGGCCAGCTTTCCTTCTTTTTCCCTGGCCCGCAGGCGCAGCACACCCGTTGTGGTTTCTTCACAGCCTCCAATCACATGCTCCTTCAGATCAGAACGGCTGGAATGCAGCATTTGAACCAGATCTCCGCCATCATCGATGATGATGTGCGGACCGAAATCAAGAGCCTGATTTAAGTGTGTCAGGTACTCCTCCTCTGTGGCACCGTGCCAGGCATACACCTTGAGTCCCTCTTCCACCAGTGCAGCTGCGATGGCATCCTGGGTGGACAAGGGATTGCTTCCGGTAACCGAAACCTCTGCACCTCCTGCTGCCAGTACCAGCGAGAGGTAGGCCGTTTTGGCTTCCAGGTGTACCGATACGGTAATCCGCTTTCCTTTAAAGGGCTTCTCCGACTGAAACTCCTTCTCCAATGCATTGAGCAGCGGCATATATTGCTTCACCCAATTGATCCTGGCTCTTCCTTCGGGAGCCAGCTGCCTGTTTCGAATTGCTGAATCCATAATGGTGCCTCCTTGTTTTTGGCTTCATCTTCCAACCTGGTGTTTTCAACCTATTTTAACATGAAGATTTCGCCCTCTCAAGCTGTGCTGAAAATACAAAGAAGGTCTTTCGACCTTCTGTGTTGGTTCATGCCATGCCCTTTTCCTTCATCGGGCAGTGCTAGAAATAGTAGTTATAGTTGAGGTTGGAAAAGAAAATTCCCGCAGCGATTGCAACAATGATTCCAATAACAGCCAGTACCAAACCAATGATAATCAGGATGCCCTGTATTTTGAAATACCCGGACAGATCCGAGAGCATCAGGTTGAGCCTGCTGGTCTGTGACATCTCATCCAGGCTGGATGCAGCTTCCTCCGCAAAACGCTTGACGTTTCTGAGCTTCAGGCCGAGTATGATGGCAACCACACCCGGAATGATGCCTACAATGGTGATGCAGCTAAGTATTCCGCTTATAAGAGTAATAATTCCTACAAACCCGGACCATCTGCCAACGTCTACCAGTTGCTGCTTTTCTAGCATAACATTACCCCCTATGTTAAAATATGTATAACAATTCTATTCTACTTCATTCGTCATTATGCTTCAATGTTTTTGTCCATCGGATTCCCGTGTCATTGCCAACGAACAATTTCCTCCAGGCTTTTTCGACGAATCTGATGCCGGTCCGGCGAATCGGTTTTGGCCGGATACCCCATAGGCAGCATGACAACCGGTTCCATATTCGGGGGAAGATTCAAAGCCTTGCGGCATTTTGTTTCATCAAATGCCCCAATCCAACAGGTGCCCAGACCCAGATCTGCCGCAGCCAGTGTGATATGATCCGCAGCAATCGCAGCATCTACATCTCCATAATCCTTCCCATCATGACGCTTCCAGGACACAGCATGGTCGACACACAGCACCAGTACTATGGGAGCTTTTGCAAACCAGTCTCTGGGGTAAGCTTCGTATAATTCCAGCTTTAATTGTGTATCCTGCACCACAACAATCTGCCAGGGCTGCAAATTTACTGCAGAGGGGGCAACCCGTGCTGCTTCCAATACCTGCAGCAGCTTTTCTCTCTCTACCTCTCTGGGGAGAAAGCTTCGCACAGAACATCTTTTCTTGGCAACTTCCAAAAAACCCACAACCATCCTCCTTTATCCTTGACAGGCTTTTTAAAACCCTCATCAACTATTGTCTTTATTATACTAACCATTTGCAGGATAGTCTAACGGGAATATGAAAAAACAGGAATTCGATTTCGATCACTGAACATCAGTTAGACACAAAACAGCACCTCCTTTGTTTTGAGAGGTGCTGTTTTATGCTTTCGTATGTCGTTTTCCCATGGTTATTGTTCGCACTGAGATCCAGCCAGAGTAGGAGTGCTGTAAATACGATCGTATTCTTCGTCTCCCATATTGCATTGGCGTATCATGAAATGGTGATAGGACTTGTTGCGGTTGACCAGCAGTGTTGTCACGGCAGCGGCAGCCAAGCATACCATTATATAAAGGATTGTCTGGATCATTTGCCTATCCCTCCCTGTTCATTTCTTTTCCCAGCTTTATGATATCAGAATTTACAGACACTTGCAATAATAGATATTTTTTATGCAAATTTAATT
>DURK01000072.1 GCA_012837325.1 Clostridiales bacterium | reverse complement strand
GCATTAATAGGTGCTGATGGTAACCAGTAAGCATCAGCAAACAATTGCTGCCTGATGAAATCATACACCTTAAAGGCACACATCTAAGGCATACATAACAGAAAGTACCAGGTGATAACAGGTTACGTCTCTTTTATTTTCATGTTATAATACATTTATGTCTGATATTATGTAAACTAAACGGGAACCAGCCAGTTATAAGATGACTATTGGCCGCTATTGGCAGCTATTGGCAGCTGCTGGCAGCCAGTTGGACAGCTTTGCGCTGGATAACCAGATCAAGATAGAAAGGAGGGATTGCGGTGAAAAAATTCAATAAGCCCGGTAAAATCAATAAGTTTCACATCATTGCCGCCGTGTTGATCATCGGCGCTGTATTGGCAGGAATCTTGTTGAATCAACAACCCGAGCACGAAAAAATAACCTATAACGAATTTCTCCAAGCCGTAGAAGAAGGAAAAATTGAAAAGGTTTATCTCAATCATTCTGATCAGATGCAGGGTGAGTATACAAATGGAAAGACCTTTGTAACCGACAATCCCAGAACGGAAAATCTGAAGGAATCCCTGCTGGTGCAGGATATTATAGTTGATGAAATGAACGACCAGATTCAAGGAAATCAGATTCTCAGCATGATTGCTACCCTGAGTCTGTTTGGTGTATTGATTTTTGCTGTAAACCGAAAGGGCTTCAAGCAAACCCAGGGCAAAGCGGGAAAATCCCTTTTCAATGCAGTGCTGCCTGAAAACGTCAATGTGAACTTCAGCAGCATTGCAGGCAATGAGGAAGCAAAGGATAGCGTGCAGGAATTGGTGGATTTCATAAAGAATCCTGAAAAATATGCCCGTTATGGAGCTAGACTGCCAAGAGGCGTTATTTTCTATGGTTCTCCAGGAACTGGAAAGACTTTGATGGCCAAAGCGGTAGCGGGAGAGTCCGATGTTCCCTTCATCGCGGTATCCGGCTCTGATTTTGTACAGGTTTATGTAGGTGTAGGTGCCAGCCGAATTCGTGATCTTTTCAAGCGAGCCAGAAGCTATGGCAAATGCGTCATATTTATTGATGAAATTGATGCTTTGGGCAAGAAAAGAGATGGAGGGGTAGACGGCGGAGGAAATGACGAACGGGATCAGACATTAAATGCCTTGTTGTCAGAAATGTCAGGCTTTCAGGATAATGAAGGCATTGTGGTGATTGCTGCGACCAACCGACTGGACACCTTGGATGAGGCATTGCTGAGACCAGGCCGGTTTGACCGTCATATTGAAATTCAGCTGCCGGATATCAAAAGCAGGTTGCGAATACTGGAACTGCATTCCAAAAACAAGCCGCTGGATAAGGAAGTAGATTTGGAAAAGGTGGCCAAGCAGACCGTTTACTTCAGCGGTGCCAAGCTGGAAAACCTGCTCAACGAGGCAGCTATACTTGCTGCCAGACGAAGCAGTGAAAGCATTCAGACGCAAGACATCGATAAAGCTTTTTATACGATTATCGCTGGTGCAGAGAAGAAAGACAGAAGCGCAATTTCAGAGCAGGATCGCAGAGTTACCGCCTATCACGAAGCGGGTCATGCGCTGGTAACCAGGCTGACTGCCCCTGAAAACAAGGTCACCCGTATTACAATCATTCCCAGCACAAAGGGAGCCGGCGGTTTCAGCATGAATATCCCCCCTGATCGGATGTATTACAAGAAAAAGGACATGGAAGCCAGCATCAAAATTGCACTGGCCGGCCGTGCCGCAGAAGAGTTGATTTTTGGAGAAGAAAACATCACCACTGGTGCATCCAACGATTTGGAAAAAGCAACGGGGACGCTTCTCAATATGATCAGGCGCTTTGGCATGAATGCCAAATCCGGCCTGCTGAACTATGATGTTTTGTATAACAATGGATTTCGGGAGGTACAGGAAGAGGTTTTGGATGAATGCCGGACTCGTATGGATGAGCTATACGAAGAGGTGAAAGAGCTGCTGCTGAAAAACAAGAGGGTACTGGAGGCGGTAGCAGAAAGCCTGTTGACCCATGAAACCCTGGAAGAGAAGGATTTGGATTTAATCGTACAAGCATTTGCGAAAGCAGGATGAACGAATGATTCGCCCATCTCATATGATATTGGTGAAGATATCTTTATTGATAGTCTGTGGTGACAGATCATTGAGAGCGAGATACTGTGGGTGACGATCCAACCGGAGAAAACCATGCAGAATGGATGCTGCTCAATAGAGTATGAGGAGGCGTTTCTATGAACTATGAAGGCTGGGGTATGACTCCTGCACAAGACTTCATGTATCCGATTGAGTATCATGACAGATATGGCTATATGTATCCGTCCATGAACCCTTGTATTGACCATGGAATGGTTCATCCTATCATGTATCCCGACATTTACTATAGGATTTATCCCTATGTTCATCGAACCTGCGATCGTATGGATAATCCTTACATGCGATATCCTTCTGAATCACAGGTTGAAAGCATGGTAGATGATTGCTATGATGCATGCATTAAGGGAATGCCGGATTTGATACAATATGCTGATATCAAGACAAAAGAAAAAGAAGAAATCGATACAAAGCAGTTTCGAAGAAGACCGCTGTTAAGAGATTTGATTGCCATTATTCTCATCAGTGAGCTTTTCAGAAGGAGAAGAAGAAGGCCATACTATGATCCCTATGGTGCCGGGCAGGGAATGGAAGCAGGTTACCAGCCTGGCGCAGGCTATGGTCTGGGAGCCGGCTATTATCCTGGATATGGAGCAGGCTATTATTCCAACATTGGTACCGGTATTGGTTCTAATTATGGTGCTGGATATGCACATGGATATGATCCAGGTTATGGTCCGGAATTTGGTGCAGGCTATTAGCAAGCAGCAGCAAAATTAAAAAACAGTCCATACAAAGTGGAAGTCACGTTGTCTGGAAATATACTAATAACCAAACATTTAATGCAGCAGGAAACTGCTGCTTTCTTCGTTTAAATGATCCCGTCATCTGTATCTTCTACTGGTAATACCTGAAATGGTAATACCTGCAATCCCTCAACTTGATTGTATGTTCAAGATGAAGTGGTAAGAATGATGGTGGCTGGTCTCTCATGAATTTGGCTTCAACTTGATTGTATGATCAAGATGAAGTATAGTATAATAACGGTGTGCACATTATGAGCACAAACAAGAAAGGGGAGTCTTCATGGATTCGACTAAGCACAGCCTGAAGGATTTTTTGTACATACCGGATGCAGACATCATGGAAAGAGCATCCATCTTTCAAAGCTATACCAATGACATCCGAGAAAAACACCATTATCAATATCGCCGGGTCTCCCTGAACGGTTCGGGGCCAACCATGGAGGTAATTGATCATTATACTGGAAAAGTCAGAGAAATGATCTACATGGCATCCAATGATTACCTTAATCTGACACGGCATCCCCGGGTGCTGGTTGCCGGCCAATCAGCTTTGCTGAAGTATGGAGCAGGTGCAGGCAGCGTTCCTCTCCTGGGGGGTACAATGGATATTCATTGTCAATTGGAGAAGGATGTGGCAGCATTCAAAGGCTGTGAAGATGCGATTATCTACACCTCCGGATTTGGTTCCAACAGCAACACCCTGCTGGCTCTTCTGAGCAAGCAGGATATTGCCATTTTGGATCAATATGTTCATGCCAGCATCGTAGACGGATGCAGTAAAACCAATATCCGATATTTCCGACATAACAACCTGGAAGCGCTGGAGAGGATTCTGTCCAAAGCACAAGACGAGTATGTTACCAAATTGGTTATCGTAGATGGGGTGTATTCCATGGATGGTGACATTGCTCCTCTTGATAAAATCGTTGAACTGGCTCACCAGTATGGTGCATATGTGATGGTTGATGAAGCCCATGCTACCGGCGTTATTGGTGAAAACGGCAGGGGGACCCCGGAGCATTTCCATTTGGAAAGCAAGGTGGATATTGTTGCCGGCACGTTCAGCAAGGGATTTGGTGCTGTCGGAGGATTCATCGCCTCCAATTCCAATTTGATTGAATACCTTCGATTCTATTCAAGAGGATACATGTTTTCTACGGCCATGACTCCACAGGCAGCGGGTTCTCTTTGTGAGGCTATGAAGGTCATCGTGGAGGAACCGGAGCTTAGAGATAAGCTTTGGGATAACATTCGGTATTTCAGGGAAAACCTCCTCAGCCTGGGTTTTAACCTGGGCCAAGCTGAGACGGCAATCTTCCCGATCATTATCGGTGACGACTGGAAGGTGAAGGAGTTAGGGCGGCGCTTGGATGAAATGGGAATCTACGTGAATCCGGTATTCTATCCGGCGGTATCACGAAATCTGTCCAGAATCCGTATCAGCCTGATGGCAGAGCACACCAGAGAGCATCTCGATGCAGCATTAAATGCATTGGAGGACCTTGGCAGGGAATTCGGAATCATCAAAGAAGCAGCCAAACAGGATATTGCAGCAACAATCAAATAAATGAAATAAGCAGGATCACCCTCAGATGTTTAAAACTTACAGTTGTGGATACAATAGTGACTGTAATTTTTGCATTTGAAGGGATGATTCCATGAACAACCAGCTATTGCAAGTTTCGCCGAGAATGCCTCATTCAAAGGCAAAACAATTGAGGCGGCAGGGATACGTACCCGGAGTGTTATATGGAAAAAACCATGATACGGCTCCGGTTCTTTTTAACAAAAAGCAGGTGAAGAATTTTATCAACCGGATGGGAACAGCAGCTGTTATTGAAGTAGAGGTAAATGGTGTCGTTCAGCCTGTCAAAGTTCGTGAGGTGCAAAGGGATCCGGTCAGCCGTGAAATCATTCACCTTGACCTGATGAATGTGGAAATGAATCAAAGGATTCATGCGAAAGTGCCGCTTCGGTTTGAAGGACGACAGGCTATTGAGAGAGTCGGCTTGATTTTGCAGCACCAAAAAGATACCGTTGAAGTAGAAGGCTTTGCCAAAGACATTCCTTCTTTTATCCGGGTTCCGCTGCACCACCTGCAAGGACGGCAAAGCAGTATTCGGGTTCAGGATTTGGAGATCGCTGAAGAGCTCAGTGTCATAGATTCACCGAATGAGCTGATTGCTTCTGCTCTCAAGCCTGCTTTAAGAATCGCACTGGAGAGTGATACAGAGCAGGAGTTGGTCGGGGACATGGAAGACAGGCCCGGGAATATCAGGGATGAGTGATACCGCTTACTGACAGGCTGGCTCAAAAGGGAATTGCCATTGAAACTTGGTGCATTTTGTTGTAAACTAAAAAAGTGCTTAATTATTGGAAAAGGGAGTTTGGGATTATGAAGTATGTCTATGCAGTGCTTACTGTTTTGGAAAATAAACCGATCATGCAGACACTGGTCAGCAAGAAACAACTGACCGGCAGGGAAATCCTGGATAAGATGATTTTGACGGACGAGGAACGCAAGAAATACAAAAGCTGGACAGATGAAAACAAGGTACTGGAGGATTTGAACAAACGGCAGGCCATCCGTGTTGAGGTTCAGGAAGTAGAGATAGAGCCGTAAAGCGGAAACAAGAGCATAAGTGCTTAGCAACCCTAACGACAAAAGTCGTGGGGTTTTTTGTTGTTTGCGGCAAAGACTGCTAAAAGCATTCATTTTTCGTTGAAGGAAATTATCAGAAGGCGAAGAATAACTAATAGGATGAATGTTTGATTGCACTCTTGGACTGAGAGATCATCTTCACCCTTTTGCAGCAGCTTGCGGTGAAACCACGGAGGAATAAATAGATCAGGAATGAATTGGTGAATGCAAAGGAGGCAGTAGACTTGCTGATGGACTACGATAGAAAAAAAGATATTTTAATTGTCAGCCTGAAGGGTGAGCTGGACCACCATCATGCAGCAGAAATCAGAGAATTTCTGGATGAGAAGCTGAAGGATCCCTCCATCAGGCATTTGATTCTTGATTTGCAAAGCTTGCACTTTATGGACAGCTCCGGCATAGGTGTTTTTATCGGCAGGTATAAAACAATCAGTAAACGGGGCGGGCAGGTCTGCATAACCAATATCAGTCCACACTTGGACCGAATGCTTGAGCTTTCCGGGCTGTATCGAATTTTGAAGGTGTTCGACACCGTAAAACATGCTGTAGACTGGATCAGGGGGGAATCTGCATGAGTATAAAAAATGAAATGAAGCTGGAATTTTTAAGCAGGTCACAAAATGAAGCTTTTGCCAGGGTGGCCGTTGCTGCATTTGCAGCCCAGCTGGATCCCACTTTGGAGGAAATTGCTGATATCAAAACAGCCGTATCGGAGGCTGTTACCAACGCGATTATTCACGGCTATGACAATCCCAACGAAATCGTACAAATCATAACCCGGATCTCTGATAATAGCGTTATGATCGAGGTGATTGATCGAGGCAAAGGCATTGAGGATATCGAACTTGCCAGACAGCCGCTCTATACCTCCAAGCCGGAACTGGAGCGGTCCGGAATGGGTTTTACCGTTATGGAAACCTTTATGGATGAAGTGGAGGTGATCTCTGCTCCGGGTCAGGGTACAAAGGTCAGGATGGTAAAACATATTAACCATGATGTGCAGGAAACGGAGAGAGATTGATGAGTACCATGCCGGAATATCGGGAAGAAGACAGGCAGCTCCTTTCTCACGAAGAAACCCTGGCTCTGATAGAGAAGGCACAAAATGGCGATGACAAGGCAAAGGAAGTATTGGTTCGAAAGAACATCGCCCTGGTAAAAAGCCTGGTTAAAAAGTTTCTGAATAGAGGACACGATTACGAGGATTTGTTTCAGTTGGGCTCCATTGGCCTGATCAAAGCAATTCAAAACTATGATCCCAGTTACAACGTACGCTTCTCCACCTACGCGGTACCTATGATCATGGGCGAAGTCAAGCGGTTTATCAGAGATGATGGAATGATCAAGGTCAGCCGTTCTCTTAAGGAACTGGTCAATAAGTCTGCAGCTGCCAAAGAGTATTTGAAAGCAAGTCTGGGCAGAGATCCCAGCATCCAGGAGATTGCCGACGCCGTTGACAGTACTCCTGAAGATATTGTCTACGCGATGGAGGCGGTTCGAACCCCTTCATCCATCTATGATGTCATTTATGAGGATGAGGACAACCCCATCCTGCTCATTGATAAGGTATCGGAAGACAGCTCCGAGGTGGATGAAGCCTTGGAACGCATCACCTTGAAAGATCTGCTGTCCAAGCTGGATAAGCGTGAGCGCACCATCATTATCATGCGCTATTTCCGGGACAAAACACAGAGTGAAATAGCAGAAATGCTCAACATTTCTCAGGTACAGGTATCTCGCATAGAAAAAAAGGTGCTGCTCAAAATGCGGGAGATGCTGTAAGGGGGACAGTTCTCAATTTTTTAACTTTTGGTTATATTTAGGGCATGAATTTCTCAAGCGCAGAAATCATGCCTTATTCCTTTTTTGGGGACAGTTCTCAAATTCTTGGTAATTTTCTGGGGACAGTTCTCAAATATCTAAGTTTATATTCACATCTTCTTTTATGCAAAGTAACAATGGTTAAGAAATTGAGAAGTGTCCCCATTGCTAAATGCAAGGCAACAATAGTTAAGAAATTGAGAACTGTCCCCATTGCCAAAAAGTAAAGAAATTGAGAAGTGTCCCCATTTGGTGTTTGAATAATAATTTAGGTAATGCGAACAATAAAAAAAGCCTTGGCGGCATTCTTAAACTGTGTTAGCAGGGATGATGGATTTGAAAAAGGAAAACAAAAAAAGGATAAAAAACTGGGCAATTGCAGCAATTGCTTTTGTGTTGATAGCTTTGCTTTCTATTTGGACAATCCTAACCCAGCAGGCCAATCAGGATAAATCTTATTCAGGTGCCAAGTTTGTGAAATCTCAGGCTGGAGGCAGAACAGATGGGTAACCAGGTTTATTTTCAGTTCAAGCCCTACTACCGAAAAAAATCTGGAGAAAAAGCATATCTGGGAGATTTCATTGAGTTAACTGCGGAAGAAGAATTACGAAAGAGAATCGAACAAATACCTGTTTTTCCATTTGGCATAAGCAATCCGGTACGGCTGACATCCGTACAGGTAATTGGCTTGATTAACCAGCAAGTGAGCAATATTTCCATAGTTCCGATCGGCGAATCCTCTGCATTGTACGAACCGGTCCAGCAGCAAAAGGAGAATCCAATACTCATCTTCATTCGAGCGGCCTTTTCCGTTTTACTGCTGTTTTTTGGGTCTGCATTGGCCATTATGTATTTTCATTCAGATGTCAATATGATCAAGGCGCACCAAATGATTTACTATCTAATAAGCGGTAAAAAAGTAAGCAAGCCCTTATTGTTTTCCATCTCCTATTCCCTGGGCATCGGAGTCGGCATTTTCATGTTTTTCGAAGTATACAGCAAGATGAAGAATAAGGCTAATCCAGGACCGCTGGAATTGGAAATGCATCAATCGGAAAAAGAATTAAGGGATTATCTAAGGGATCAGGAGGGGAAAAAGCAGCCTTGACAACATTACTGCTTACGGTATTGATTGGTTTTGCAGGCGGTCTTGCCATCGGAGCCAGTATCACTGCATTTTTTGTCGTACTGGGTGTAACGACCCGCATCATTCAGTGGAGCAATAAGAAGGAGTATCTTTTGCTTTATCAAATCAGCATCGTACTGGGTGCATTGCTTTCCTGCCTTAGCTATTTCTATGATCTTACTGTAAAGTATCTGGACTTTCTTACCATCCCGCTGGGGCTTATTTTTGGAATTTTTATTGGAACAATCGTTGCTGCATTGACAGAAACCCTGGATATCATCTCAATTGCAGTAAACAAAATCGGCATGAAAAAGTGGTTGTATGTAATCGTTATGACTATCATTTTTGGGAAAATAGCCGGTTCTCTTTTGTTTTTTCTTATCCCTGGATTTTTCTAAAGGACGAGGTGAGATAAGTGACAGAGAAAGGCTTTCATCAACTGAACCAAACCATTCCGCAGGGGAAGAATCCTCATGAAAACGAAGTCCGTCACCCGGAGCTGCCAGGGTTGACTGCATCCAAAGACGTGAGACAGGAAGCAGTACAAAAGAGAAGAAAATACGAGAACAAGTGAGGTGTCCGCTTGAAAAGAAAGGTGATACTGGTTACAGACGGTGATTATTTTGCCGAAAAGGCTGTAGAAGTTGCAGCAAAAAATATTTGCGGACATGTGATATTCAAATCAGCCGGGAACCCTTCACCTTTGACAGGCGAAGCGATAATCCGCATTATATTGGAGTCGGAGAAAAATCCGGTTATCGTTATGGTGGATGACAGCGGTCATTCAGGATTGGGTCCCGGAGAGGAGGTTTTACTCGATATTGCCAGGCATCCGGAAATCGATGTATTGGGTGTTGTCGCAGTTGCGTCCAATTCTGAAACGGAAGAAGGTGCAGAGGTGACCGCATCGGTTACCAGGGAGGGGAAGGTTGTCAATCGGGGTGTAGACAAACACGGTAACCCAAAGGCTGACAATAAGGTTTATGGCGATACCTTAAGCATATTGAATCGGCTTGATATCCCTATTGTCATCGGCATGGGAGATCCCGGCAAAATGAACGATCAGGATGACCCCGCAAAAGGAGCCCCCATCACAACAAAAGCCTTTCAAAAAATCCTGGAGAAGAGCGGTTATTCAGGAACGGAATCAGAACAGGACCTGTAACAGGATGAAAGCAGTATATACAATTGAATAATTATCCCATTTGCGGTAAAATGAAACTGGAGCATGCTGGTATGAAAGAACGAAAATGTTTGCGCAATCGAATTCAGATTCATCATTACGAGCCATGCTGCTGAATCTTTTTCAATACTGTGAGGCTTCCAAATGATGGAATATCGAAAAGCAGGTATAGGTAAATATAAAATTGGGCTGCGTACTTATAAGACAGCAATGGCTGTTTTTTTCTGTTTATTCCTTTCATTCATACTCAGCACGAATGGTGCATTGTTTGCCTCAATCGCAGCAGTGATATGTATGAAGGAGACCCATAAGGATACATTAAAAGCAGGAATAGACCGAATGGTCGGCACAATAATCGGTGGTGTCCTGGGTTATATCTATTTGACTCTTGCAGGCCTGGCTTCTTTTTCAGTAGAATGGCTGTCTAAAATCGTCATACCCGTATTTATTATTATCTGCATTTACCTATGCAATTTACTTAAAATGAAAGATGCGAGCTCGATCTGCTCCATTGTTTTTTTGGTGGTTGCATTGGCGCACTTTGATGGTACACAGATAGAGGTCTTATCCTATGTAGGAGTAAGGGTTTTGGCAACTCTCATAGGTATTGCAATCGCAATGTTGATAAACAAGTATATCGCACCTTTTCACAGGGAAGATCACTAGGAAAATGACCTGAACGATTCACCGCCCAGTGTACCTTGAGCCTTTGGCTGATGCATCCTTCTGTTTGCCAAATGTATTTCTATCCCAAAAAACGCCGTCTGCATACCCCTGAATGGCGGAATCCCGATCAGCCATCTCCAATCTCTTTTCCGTCCAAACACAATACAGCGGATTCTCTTCGATTCCAATAAAACGCCTGCCGAGCTTTTTCGACACGACGCTGGTGGTTCCGGAGCCTAAAAAAGGATCTAACACAATATCTCCTTCATTACTGCTGGCCAGCATAATTTTGGCGATGAGTTTTTCAGATTTCTGAGTGGGATGTGCTGTGTTTTCTGCCATTGACCAAAACGGTATCGTGATATCATCCCAAAAATTCGAGGGACAGGTATCACGAAAATTGCCTTGGTCTGTTTCCATCCAATCCTTTGGTTTCCCGTCCACACGATATGGTGCCATTACCTTTTTGCGAATCTTTACAGCATCCAGGTTGAATGTATAGTTCTGCGACATGGTCGCATACCATATGTCTTCAAGGCTGTTTTTCCAGTTTGCCTTTGCCCCTCTTCCTTTTTCTCGCTGCCAGGTAATTCGGTTTCTGACAATGCACATGTCCATCATAACACGACCGATGATTAAACTTGATTCCCAATCACAGCAAACATATATTGAGCCATTGTCTTTTAGAAGCGGGAGGACTGCACCCAGCCATTTTCTCGTAAATGCCTCGTAATCTTCATGGGTCTTTTTTGCGAAGCCATACCCATGATACACCTTACTTAAATTATAAGGCGGATCGGCAATGATCAAATCCACGCTTTTCTCAGGCAGATATTTTACGACTTCAAATGTATTGCCTTGAATCGTCTGATCCAATAGGTCTGAGACTTTAACAGGAGCATTTACTTTGATACACCGTTTTAAGTATCGCTGTCCCTGGTCGAGGGGAATATCAATCGTTTTGTTTCGATC
>DURK01000071.1 GCA_012837325.1 Clostridiales bacterium | reverse complement strand
TCAAGCAACCAAGAAAAATCAACCGGGATCTAGTAGATGCACAGCAAGCTCGCAGAGTGTTGGATAGAGTAGTAGGATATCAAATCAGCCCCCTGCTTTGGCGAAAGGTGCGAAAAGGACTCAGTGCCGGACGAGTGCAATCAGTTGCAACACGTGTCATATGCGATCGCGAAAAAGAAATACAAAAATTCAAGCCTGAAGAATACTGGACCCTGAAAGGGGACTTTTTTCCAATAAATCAGCTAACGGCCACCAACTCCGAAAAGAAATCACAGAATAAAGAATCACAGAATAAAAAATCATACAAGGATACCCAGGTATTTGAAGCTTCTTTATATGGGTTGAGAAATAAAAAGTTGGAACCCAAAAGCAAGCAGGAAATAGATAAAGTGTTATCTGATTTGAAAAGTGCAGAACTTTATGTCGATAAAATACATGCAGGGCAGAGAAAGCGATATGCACCAGCACCTTTTACAACCAGCACCCTTCAGCAGGAAGCTTCCAGAAAGCTGGGCTTCAGCACAAAAAAGACCATGATGCTTGCACAGCAATTATATGAAGGAGTGGATGTAAAAGGACAAGGGTCTATTGCTCTTGTTACCTATATTCGTACAGATTCCACACGCATTGCAATTGAAGCACAAAATGCTGCTCGAGCAGCAATTCAAGAAAAGTTTGGCTTGAATTATTTACCGGAAAAGCCCAATGTGTTCAAAAGCAAAAAGAATTCACAAGACGCCCATGAGGCTATTCGTCCCACTTATCTTGAATGGGATCCCAACCGTCTTAAAGATTCACTGAAGCGTGATCAGCTGCGCTTGTATAGATTGATATACGAACGTTTTTTGGCCAGTCAGATGTCACCGGCATTATACGAAGTGATGACCATTCATATTGTGGCAGGAGATTATTCTTTTCGAGCGAATGGATCTCGTCAGGCATTTCCTGGCTATACTGCCATTTACATGGAAGCAAATGACGAAGGAAGCGAGGATAAGGACGTTAATCTGCCCCTTCTGGAGCAAGGCCAAAAATTGGATCTGATGGAATGGAAGCCTGAGCAGCATTTTACCCAACCTCCACCTCGTTACACAGAAGCATCCTTGGTTCGTGCATTGGAAGATATGGGTATTGGGCGTCCCAGCACCTATTCTCCTACTATTTCCACCATACTGTCCCGGGGATACGTAAGCCGTGAGGGAAAAGCATTGTTTCCTACAGAATTGGGGCTTCTTGTAAATGAACTTATGATGGAGTACTTTCCCAACATCATGGATTACCAGTTTACCGCCGAAATGGAAGAAAAGCTGGATATGGTGGAAGAGGGCAAGATAGCTTGGCGTAAAATTCTTGAAGATTTTTATGATCCATTTAAGAAATATCTGGACTATGCCGATGAATCATTGGAGAAGGTCGAAGTGCAGGATGAAGTATCTGATGTGATTTGTGAAAATTGTGGCAGTAATATGGTAATCAAAACCGGACGTTATGGCAAGTTTCTTGCCTGCCCCAACTTTCCAGAATGCAAAAACACCAAGCCCATAGTAGAAGAAATAGATGTAAAGTGCCCTAAGTGCGGCAGTGCAATTGTTATGCGCAAATCAAAGCGCGGCCGTAAGTTTTATGGTTGCGTTCAATATCCCAACTGCGATTTTGTATCCTGGGATCTCCCGGTAAAAGAGAAGTGTCCCGAATGTGGCAGCTTGATGGTACAAAAAGGAACATCCAGCCGGAAAAAGGTTGTTTGTACTGATGAAAAATGCGGGTTTACCAGAGAGCTGGCAGACGATTTGGAGTAATGTTTATAATTGTATTTGAGTGCAAGGATGATGCGAATGAAGGCTTGCGTTATTGGTGCAGGCTTGGCAGGCTGTGAAGCTGCCTGGCAGCTTGCCATTCAAGGAATACATGTCAAACTCTACGAAATGAGACCAAATAAAATGACTCCAGCCCATGAAACAGGAAAATTAGCGGAGCTGGTATGTTCCAATTCACTCAAAGCTGATCGAATAGACAGTGCAGCTGGATTATTAAAGGAAGAAATGCGAAGATTGAATTCCTTGATTCTGGAAGCCGCCGATCGCCATCGCGTTCCAGCTGGTGGTGCATTGGCTGTGGACAGAAATGATTTTTCTGCATATGTAACGAAAATGATTTTAGAACACCCCAACATACAACTAATCAGGCAGGAAGCTACAGAGGTTTCCATTGACCCAGATGAAGCGACTGTCATAGCCACCGGTCCCTTATCTTCATCTGCTATTTCGGAAGGCATTGGAAGGCTGGTCCAACATGACTATTTGTATTTTTATGATGCAGCTGCACCTATTGTCACTTATGAATCATTGAACCTAAGCAAAGTTTACCGTGCATCCCGCTATGGAAAGGGAGAGGATGACTATATCAACTGCCCCATGACCAAAGAGCAGTACTTGAACTTTTACCAGGAATTGATTCACGCAGAGGAAGCGCCTATTAATGATTTTGAAGATAACAAGGTTTTTGAAGGGTGTATGCCTATTGAAGTCATGGCTCGCCGAGGAGAAGATACCATCCGATTTGGCCCGTTGAAGCCTGTAGGTCTGCCCGATCCGAATACCGGAAAGGAACCCTATGCGGTTGTTCAACTTCGGCAGGACGATGCAAGAGGCAGCCTGTACAACCTGGTAGGTTTTCAAACACATCTTAAATTCGGGGAGCAAAAGCGAGTATTTTCCATGATTCCAGGCCTGGAGCATGCTGATTTTATCCGATATGGTGTCATGCATCGAAACACCTTCATTCATTCTCCCAAGCTATTGGATAAATTTTACAGGCTGAAAAGTCATCCCAATATTTTTTTTGCCGGGCAGATCACAGGAGTTGAGGGGTATGTGGAGTCTGCCTCCAGCGGGTTGTCAGCAGGCTTTAATTTAGCTAGAATCATAAAAGGAAAAAGCCCGGTGGACTTTACTGATCATACAGTTATAGGAGCGTTGGCTTACTATACTTCTCATACCGCCTCCAAGGATTTTCAACCTATGAATGCAAACTTTGGTATCCTTGCGCCTTTGGGGAGAACAATCCGAAACAAGAGGGAAAGAAATATGGAGTTGGCAAAGCGAGCTTTAAATAAAATAGATGGCTTGATTTAAACGAATACTTGTCAGAAAATACAGAATTGAGTCCAATTAAGTTGAATATTCCGGATGGATATGTTAATATTACAATGATTTGCATAAAAAGGAGAAATAACCCGCATGTTGAAAGGTACGACAATTGTTGCGGTAAGGAGAAATGGTAAGGGAGCCATTGCCGGTGATGGGCAGGTCACCATGGGACAAGCGACCATCATGAAGCATAGTGCAAGGAAAGTCCGCCGTCTTTATAATGACCGTGTGATAGTAGGCTTTGCAGGCTCAGTGGCAGATTCCTTTACTTTAAGCGATAAGTTTGAAGCCAAGTTGGAGGAATATGCCGGAAATCTGCAAAGAGCAGCGGTAGAGCTGGCTCGGGAGTGGCGTTCTGATAAGGTGCTGCAGAAACTGGAAGCCATGTTGATTGCAATGGATCAAGACAATCTACTGGTCATATCCGGTACCGGCGAGGTAATTGAACCTGATGATGACATCGCCGCAATCGGCTCAGGAGGAATGTATGCAATGGCTGCTGCCAAGGCGTTAGTCCATCATACCAAAATGAAACCAGCAGACATTGTGAAGCAATCTCTGAAAATTGCCTCATCCATTTGTGTTTACACCAACGACAATATTCATGTTGAAGAAATTCAAAAGGAGGAAGAGCTGAATGAATCTGACTCCTAAGGAAATAGTACGCCAATTGGATCGTTATATTATCGGGCAGACTGATGCCAAACGTTCCGTGGCGATAGCACTTCGTAATCGATATCGAAGAAGCCTGCTGGATGAGAAGCTCAGAGAGGAAATTACACCGAAAAATATTATCATGATCGGACCTACTGGTGTCGGTAAAACAGAAATTGCAAGGCGTTTGGCAAAGCTTGCTCATGCTCCTTTTACCAAGGTAGAAGCTACCAAGTTTACAGAGGTTGGATATGTCGGCAGAGATGTAGAGTCCATCATTCGAGATTTGGTGGAAGCATCCATTCGGATGGTTAAAAAAGAAAAGATGGAAAGCGTTAAGGAGAAAGCTCAAGCAGCAGCAGAAGAACGCCTGCTTGATACGTTGCTTCCTCCAAGAAAAAAGAAAGCCTCTACCCCTTTCGGGCTGTTTCAGGATTCCTCCGATGAAACCGTTGATGCAGAAATCCTGTCCACTGAATCCAGGGATGAGACCAGACAGAGTACCAGAGAAAAGTACCGCCAAATGCTGCGCGCCGGCAAACTGGAGCAATCACTCATAGAAATCGAAGTAGACGAGAATCGATATCCAGGAGCAGGAGTTATTACTGGTATGGGAAACGAGGACATGTTGATCCAGATACAGGATGTGTTTGGAAATTTGTTTCCCAGGAAAACTCGAAAAAAGAAAGCCAGTATCCAGGACGCGCGCAGGCTGTTTGAACAGGAAGAAGCCCAGAAATTGATTGACATGGATGAGGTAATAGACGAAGCAGTGGATCTTGCAGAGCAGAAAGGCATCGTCTTTATCGACGAAATCGATAAAATAGCAGGAAAGGAAATTGGACATGGTCCGGACGTTTCCAGGGAAGGGGTTCAGAGGGACATTCTTCCTATCGTTGAAGGAACCGTTGTAATGACGAAGTATGGTCCAATCAGGACGGATTTTATGCTGTTCATTGCTGCCGGAGCATTTCATGTTTCCAAGATATCCGATTTGATCCCGGAACTGCAAGGCAGATTTCCTATTCGAGTGGAACTGCAAAGCCTTTCAGAAGAAGATTTCCGGCAGATATTAACTCAACCCGAAAATGCCATCATCAAGCAGCATATAGCTCTGATGCATACAGAGGGAGTAGCATTGATTTTTACTGATGATGCGATTGATGAAATTGCAAAGATCGCCTTTATGATGAATCAAAGCAGAGAGAATATCGGTGCCCGTAGGTTACATACCGTTATGGAAAAACTTTTGGAAGAGTTATCCTATCATGCGGAGGACCTTAAGGAACAAACCATAACCGTCAACCGAGCCTTTGTACGCCAAAACTTGCATGAAGTTATTAAGGGAACGGATATGCATAAATATATTTTATAACGTAAAATAACAAAAGATGAGGAGTGACCGACCAGTGTCCCAAGCGTTATTAGAGAATACCAGAAAGTTAAACAAAATATTGCAGTCATCCGGTCCGGATGGGGTTGTGTTTTCTGACTTGACCAACACCTTAAGTCCAATCTTAGCATGCAATATATTTGTTGTAAGCAGAAAAGGGCGAATTTTGAGCAGAACCCTTTACTACGAAAACAGTACCCTGCCTTTTGAAGAGTCTGATACAGAAGGATTCCGATTTACCGATCAGTATAATGAGAATCTTCTGGATATTAGCGAATCACAGGTTAATACCCGCGTCAATGGTGACAAGCAGGCTTTTATAACCATTATACCTGTGCAGTCCGCAGTAGGCAGGCTGGGTACTCTGATATTCGAGTGTTTTGATGGGGCAATGACTACTGAAGACCTGATTTTAGCAGAATACAGTGCAACTGTGGTAGGAATGGAGATTATGCGCTCAAAAACAGATGAAATAGAGGAAAAAGCACGAAAAAAGGCTGTTGTTCAAATGGCAGTCGGCACACTGTCCTATTCTGAATTGGAAGCTGTGGAACATATTTTCAATGAATTGGATGGGAGTGAAGGACTTTTGGTTGCAAGCAAGATTGCAGATCGTGTTGGTATTACCCGCTCCGTGATCGTAAATGCTTTACGCAAGTTTGAAAGTGCTGGTGTAATTGAATCCCGTTCCCTTGGAATGAAGGGCACACATATCCGGGTTCTGAATGATGAGCTGTTACCAGAGCTGGCGAAGTTAAAATAAGCTGCTTTTGAAAGAGAAAAGAAGTGACAAGAATCGTGAATGAAGCGAATCGGATTAAACAGATGGTAAAGGCTAAAGGATACAAGCTGACGCCTCAGCGCCGCGCTACGGTGGATGTCATTATTCAGAACAAAGGAAAGCATATGAGTGCAGAAGAAGTCTTTCTGGAAGTAAAGAAGCTTTGCCCGGAGGTTGGTCTTGCTACGGTATACCGAACCATGCTGCTTTTGGAAGAATTACAAATCCTTCAGAAACATAATTTTGACGATGGCAGAAACCGATATGAATTAAACCATCCTGATGAAGAACACCATCATCATCATTTGATTTGTATAAAATGTGGCAAGGTATACGAGGTTGAAGAAGACTTGTTGGATATACTGGAAAGTAAAATACAAGAGAAATATCACTTCCATATCGAGGATCATAAGGTACAGTTTACGGGTTGTTGTGTGAATTGCAACAGATAGATGATTGATCGATGATTATAAATGAAAATCTGGACGGGATGCTTCCCGTCTTTTCCTTATAGGACTCTTGGCAGAATATTCAAAGTCAGAGTGAACATACTATTATTATACTTTTTACTGGTTCTAGCAGGAAAGTGAAAGGATGATTCCATGAAAGGTATAATAATGGCAGGGGGAGAGGGATCCCGTCTTCGTCCGTTGACTTGTGATCTGCCCAAGCCCATGGTTCCAGTTATGAACAAACCGGTTATGGCTTACAGTGTCGAACTGTTAAAAAAGCATGGCATCAGGGAAATTGGTGTTACTCTGCAATATCGCCCGGAACAGATAATGGACTATTTTCAGGATGGCTCTGAATATGATGTCCGACTGCATTATTTTATTGAGGAAACTCCTTTGGGAACCGCAGGAAGTGTAAAAAACGCTGGTGATTTTTTAGACCAGCCATTTGTGGTGATCAGCGGTGATGCCTTGACGGATATCGATCTGCAGCGTGCAATGCAATTCCATAAGGAAAAAGATTCTGTTGCTACTCTGGTATTGAAACAAGTGGAAGTACCTTTGGATTATGGCGTAGTGGTAACCAATGAATCAGGAGGAATCAGCCGATTTTTAGAAAAACCCAATTGGGGTGAAGTCTTCAGTGATACGGTAAATACCGGGATTTATATCCTGGAACCCAAGGTGCTGGACTATTTTGAAGCCGGCAGGAAGTTTGACTTTAGCCAGGATTTGTTTCCCATGCTGCTGAAGGATCAACAGGCCATGTTTGGATACATTACAGATGAGTATTGGTGTGACATTGGAAACTCCCAGACATATCTAACTGCTCATTATGATATGCTGTGCGGCCGGGTCAACCATCGCTTTGAAGCAACTGAAAGAAGCAGAAATGTTTTTGTTGGGATAGGAGTGAAAATTGACCAGGATGTGAAGCTGGAAGGCCCGTGCTACATCGGGGATTACAGCCGAATCGGTGCAGGGGCTCATATCGGACCTAAAACAGTAATAGGTGCCCATTGCAGTATAGGAGAAGAAGCTACAATAAAGAGAAGTGTTCTGTGGAATCATGTGATACTTGGAAAACGAACTGAAATTCGCGGAGCTGCCTTGTGCAGCAAGGTGAAAACACAAAACAGGGTTTCAATTTTTGAAGGGGCTGTGGTCGGAGAAGGTTGTCAGCTCAATGAGGGAGCGACTGTCAAGCCTCAAGTAAAAATCTGGCCGAATAAAACAATAGAAGAAGCCAGCATTGTACAATCTAATTTAATCTGGGGTACAAAAATCAGTCGTTCGCTTTTTGGAAAGGATGGCATTAGTGGAACAGCCAACATTGAAATAAGCCCGCAGACCATTTCCCGCATAGGAGCATCCCTTGGTTCTTTTCTCGGTCCAGGTAAGAAAACAGCCGTCAGCTGCGACAACCATGCAACCAATTTGATGTTGAAATATGGTTTGATATCCGGCTTAATGTCAACAGGAGCGGAAGTCTATGATTTGGGAAGATTGACTACCCCGATTCTACGTTATGCCGTAACAAGATTGGCTTTGGATGCAGGTGTTCATCTATTTTTCACCGAAGTCGGGAATACTCGAATTCACGTTGTTGATTCCACTGGCAACAATCTTTCTCCTGCAGCAGAAAGAAAAATTGAAAACCTATATATCCGCGATGATTACCCAAGACAGGATTATCAGGACATTAAGCAAGTGAATAAGATAGATGATATTCCAATTTTCTATATCCGATCCTTGCTGGATGCAGTTGATGTAAAAACCATCCGCAGAAAAAAGTACAGAGTACTGGTTTCCACAAGCGGTAGCAGATTAGGCAGTTATCTATTGCATAGGATATTGGATGACTTGGACTGTGATGTGGTGAAATGCAAGGATCATTTGGAGAAAGAGATGCAGGCAGGTTTCTATGATCTTGGGTGTAAATTGGATCATAATGGGGAAAGAGTCATATTGTTTGATGAAAGAGGAAAGCAGCTTGCAAAGGAAATGCAAAATGCTCTAATCAGTTTGATTTATTTAAAGGACAAACCTGAGGGAAGGATTGCGGTACCGTATACAGCACCAAACATCATAGACAAGCTTGCCAGAGAATATGATTGCAACGTGGTACGTACCAAGTCCAGCAAGCAGGCCATTATGCAGGAAACCATGGGAACAGGTCTGTTTTCTCTGTATTTTGATGGTACTGTGCTGTTGACAAGGTTGTTGGAGCGAATGGCCTTGGACAACCTGACTTTTTCAAGCTTGACCAGGGAAATTCCTGATTTTTATGTAAAAGAAAAGGAAATCCACTGCCCTTGGAATAAAAAAGGAACAGTTATGCGTTCTTTGATTGAAGAGGAGTCCAAAAGGAATGGTTCGGTCGAAATGTTTGAAGGTGTCCGAATCAGCAATGACAAGGGCTGGGCTTTGATTTTACCAGATTCCGAAGAGCCGATATGTAGAGTTTACAGCGAAGGATTCAATGAAGAATTTGCTGAAGAATTAGCGGTTTTCTATGAAAAACGAATCCAAGAAATTCAATCACGCGAAAACCATAATTAGGTTGGTCTGCTTGCAGACCACAACCTGATACAGTATAATAAAAAATAATGGAAACCGAACGTAAATTTACCAATGGTATAAAGAGAAGGAGAGTTAGTTAGTGTCATCAAAAAATAAATTATTGAAAGTCATTCCATTGGGAGGGCTGGGCGAGATAGGCAAGAATATGACGGTGGTGGAGTACGGAGACGACATCATTATTATAGACTGCGGCGTCAGCTTTCCTGAGGATGAAATGCTTGGAATCGATCTAGTGATTCCCGATATCACTTATCTACAAAAAAACACAGATAAAATCAAGGCAATCGTACTGACCCACGGACACGAGGATCATATTGGTGCATTGCCTTATGTGCTAAAACAAATAAATGTACCTGTGTATGGTACGAAACTTACGCTTGGGCTGGTTAAGCATAAAATGGAAGAGCATGGCATTGACTTTGCGGTTTTGAATATAGTTAAAGCAAAGGATATCATCGATTTGGGCAGTTTTAAGGTTGAGTTTATCAAAACCAGTCACAGCATTGCCGATTCCGTAGCGCTTGCCATCCATACTCCGGAGGGTATCCTTGTCCATACCAGCGATTTTAAGGTTGATTTCACTCCAATAGATGGGCAGGTAATCGATCTGGCCAGGTTTGCCAGTCTCGGGGAGCAAGGCGTATTGGCTTTATTTGCCGACAGCACCAACGTAGAACGCCCTGGCTATACCATGTCGGAAAAGACGGTAGGGGCAACATTTGAAAATATGTTTGAAGATGCAGAAGGACGAATTATTATTGCTTCTTTCGCTTCCAACATCCATCGTATCCAACAGGTTATTAATGCAGCAGCCAAGTATAACAGGAAGCTCTGTGTATCCGGCCGCAGCATGGTTAATGTTGTCAATGTAGCTACAGAGCTGGGTTATCTGGATATGCCCGAGAATATGCTGGTGGATATTGACCGTATTAGCAGTTTTCCTGATAACAGGGTGGTTGTCCTGACTACCGGCAGTCAAGGAGAACCTATGTCGGCTTTGGCAAGAATGGCTACTTCCGAACACCGTAAGCTGGAAATTAAGGCGGACGATCTTGTCATCATCTCGGCAAATGCAATTCCGGGTAATGAAAAGCTTGTATCAAAGATTGTAAACCTCTTGTTCAAAAAGGGTGCCAATGTAATCTATGAAGGTTTGATGGACACCCATGTATCCGGTCATGCCTGCCAGGAAGAATTAAAACTGATCCATACACTGGTTAAACCCAAATATTTTGTCCCGGTTCATGGTGAATATCGCCACTTGAAGCAGCATGCAAAGCTGGCTGAATCATTGGGTATGCCAAGAGAAAATATTGTCATAGCAGAATTGGGAAGTGTTATTGAATTTACAGCAAATACTTGCAGGCTCAGCGGTTCTGTTGTTGCAGGCAGAGTATTGGTTGATGGTTTGGGAATAGGTGATGTCGGCAATATCGTTTTACGAGACAGAAAGCATTTGTCACAAGATGGATTGATGGTAGTTGTGATTACCATGGCCAGAGACAATTATAGTATTATTGCC
>DURK01000070.1 GCA_012837325.1 Clostridiales bacterium | reverse complement strand
CTTTTGTCCCGGTCAGGTTATAGGAAGCTTCCGCAGAAGAAATAAGAAGATATACAGGCACCGCATATTCTATATGGGGCAAAGACACTTCCT
Source organism: Clostridiales bacterium (assembly GCA_012837325.1). Classification (GTDB taxonomy): domain Bacteria; phylum Bacillota; class Clostridia; order Caldicoprobacterales; family DTU083; genus DURK01. Next base: position 3,587 of record DURK01000070.1, on the reverse strand, counting down.
CTATGTTCGCTCCCATACTCTCAAACATTTTCGCAGCTTTTTCTATTGCAGTGTGAACATCTTCCTTCAGGCTTCCTGCCATCCATTTTTGAGGAAGGCCTATTCGCATACCGGATACGCCATCTTTCAAAAACTGAGTATAATCCGGATAATGGACGTTTGCTGATGCCCGGTCATTGGAATCAAACCCTGTAATAGCATTCATTACAATTGCGCAATCCGTGACATCCTTGCAAAGAGGCCCAATTGTTAAAGCCAGCTTAATTTGTCCATAACTAGACGCCGTTAATTGTCCGATGGTTGCTGGAACGAGAGTCCGATGAACAAAGGCAACCGCGGATAGCCGAAGGCTATCCGCTTCACCCAACCACTAATTAAATTTCAAAACTGATTCCAGGGCTTTTAGTGCACAAGCAACCGTTTTACCATCCACCACATTGTCCAATACACGAATTAGCCTTTCACTGTTGTAAAATATATCTTTAAGGGTACTCAGGTGACAACCGGCACTAAAATCAGGCAGACAAGCAAACAATCCGGAACTCGACTTTCCGATCAATACCCGCAAACTGGATCGGCTTAAGATAAACACCTCATAATGGCTGCCAAAGTCAATAATTTGGTCAACAGTGCCGCTCCAGACATCATTGCTGCCATCATCCCAACAATAGGAACAGTGGAATTGTATCATGCCAATTCCCCCTGTATTACCAGCTTTACCATATGGTCATCAATAATCCTGCGACCATTTTGGGCGCCATACAGAAGGCAATGGGTGCAAAGCTTGTTTATGAGCCTGGCGGAGCCAGTGGAGTATTTAAATATCTCATCCAGTGCTGCATCAGAAAAAATCTCCTTGTCACAGGCTGCATAATCTAAATGTCTGTGTACATATTCACCCATTTGAGCTCGATCATAATGATTCAGTCTGCACTGAATATCAATGCGCTGTCTGATGGCCGCATAAGCCTGGAGCTGAAATTTCTCCCAAAGCTCTGACTGCCCTACTAAAATCAAAGCCATGGGGCTTTGGGAGTCCATCTTGAAATTCAGCAGGAAACGAACTTCTTCCAGCATCTCCCGGTCCAATAGGTGAGCCTCGTCAACTATGACCACAGGCCTTAATTTATGGATTCCCTGCATAAGCTCAATCTCTTTGTGCAGCTGACGTTTTGCATCTCCACGGTAGAATTTTGCTTCACATCCCAGTTGCTCCAGCAATCCTTTGTAGAAATGCCTGGGAGTCAGCTTGGAATCCGCCAAATACATAACACTGAATTTCGATGAATCCAAGATATCTCGGAAACGGCGGATAGCCGTAGTTTTTCCAGTACCGCAATCTCCTGTAACGACAGCAAACATTTGACGATCTGCGGCATATTGAAGCCGTCCTAATGCTTCTTCCAGTATCAAAGATTGATACAACTGGTTAGTAGGTATATTACGTGTAAAAGGGGTGCGCTCAAATCCATAAAAGTCCTCAAACATAATGATCACCACCCTTGGACACACGCCTGTAGGAGACAGCAGGAATATATTGTTCTACCCGTTGCTCATTCTTCTTTTTTGCAGCTCTCAGCAAGCGAGATGAGTCTGCTTTCTCTTTGGTAAGGTGTTCAGGAAGCTTCGGTCGTTGGGCAGCCCGTTCGCCGATAACCAGTTTCTTTGCCTTCCATGGGTTATGGCCTTCATACTCAATGGTAAGCTCATCTGTATCCGCCGGGTCATAGATCACATCTACCGTACAGCCAATGAAGGAAAGACCAACCTCGTACTTTTGTCCCTCAAAACTGATACAGCCGGCTTTATCAACTTTTCGCTCCTCAAAGTGTAAGAATGCCTGTGCTATGGTATCCGGATCAATAAATCTCTGAGGCTTCTTATCGCTGCGGTATGCAGTCTCCGGACTCATACCATTATGCAGCGCAGAATGTGGCTTGTTCTGGTAACATTCAGTAAGCCAAACCTGGAACAGTTCATTCAATTTCTCAAGTGTTTGCGGTTTCTCCAAGGCAGATTCTGCGAGAAAGGAATCGACTATCCGGTTAATCCGTTCAACTTTTCCGGTCGATTCTGGAGAGTAAGGTCGAGCATAGAGCAGGCGGATGCCCATCTTGGCACATGCCCGGGTCATCCATTTATTCTTGTACTGACCGCCGTTATCGAAGAAAGTAGACTCAGGAATTCCATGCTTTAGAATCGATTTTCGAAAGCAATCCTCTACGATAACCTTATCCAAGGTCGGATAAAATTCCCCATGAAGGACATACCTGGTTGCGTCATCTACAAATAGTACTAGGTACACCTGCTTTTTTTCTCCATCCTTGCCGATAGGGAGATATGGACCATACTTGATGTCCGAATGCCAAAGCTTGTTACGATAGCGTTTTTGAAACCTGCGAGCAGCCGCACCTGTGGAAGTATACATCTTCATCTGCCTGGAACTGTAGCCGCGGTTGGACAATTGCTCCTGCAAGGTACTGCGCTTGATCCTGCCCTCTTCCACAACCCCTTCCCACTCGAGGATATCGATTAGCTGTGTTACGCTGCGGCTAGGAACTTGCCTACGCAAAAGAATGGCCTGCTCCAGCACATGGGCAGGAATAGCATCCTCTGTTTTTCCGGACTCTCTTCCCTTCGGCTTCAGACCGTTAAATCCAGATTCTCTGTATTGAGCTACATACCTCCGAAGAGTACGCTCCGATATACCGGTTCGCTCACATATACTGCTTTTGAGCTCCCTGGCCTTTGCACGATCCAGACCCTCTGACAATAACGGTGATATCAGTTCCATCCGCTGTTGGGCTATGTCTGCTGCTTTTCTCTGATCTCTCATGTTGAATACCCCCTTTGTTTGATTCAACACAAGCATAAACTATACACAATCAGACAGGAATGCAGAACGGGTATGTACCCATAAATTCGAATTAACAAGTGGTTGGACAATTCGTGCCAGCCATCCCGGAGCATCTCCTACGTATTGCCATATCCTATGGAGGACGGATTTTGGCTTTGAAGTTTCTTCCGTTTCTTTCCCGATTTGTATTGCTATCGACTGCAAACAGCCTGCAAAATACTCACTTAAGGATTTAAACCAGTACTTCCATCGATGAAGCGTGGATTCATCGCATGCTACAGTTACAGGGGTATTGCTATCTTCTACAATTACTGCCTCTATACATTCACTTTTGTACCGCTTGTATGGAACTAGGATGTTCGGTAATTCGTGATGTATTTTATTGCATCCTAGGCAGCGCAGCCTGCGAATTATCAGTGTAACCTGCGAGGCATCTTCTTTCAGATATTTCCTTGATCTGCTCCCGATTACTTTTACTTTATTATCCCTACAGCAAGGACAGAGAAACGGCTCCAAACTCCTTACATAAAAACTTTCTCTTCGACCTTTTCTTCCAGCTTGTAATCTGATATAATGACCATACGGTTTGAGGCGTCCTTGATGTTACTGCTCTTAACAGTACCATACCAACAAGGGCGCTTTTCCTTTCCTCTAATATGTATACGGCCATTATATACTATCAATATTCGGACAGGCAACACCATCAGTTTTTGGATAATTTAACTCAGCG
>DURK01000006.1 GCA_012837325.1 Clostridiales bacterium | reverse complement strand
CTGTTGCAGCTGCCAGCACTGCATAATCCGCTCCGGTCAACCCAAGCTGCATCAAGCCGCCCTGAAACAGCTCGGGTAAATTCCATTCGGTGAAGATGGATGCATACAAACGGAAGGTGGTTCCTACCTGGGGATACAAATCAAGGGTACGAATAAAGCTCATCAGCCAGAAAGTCCGAATTACCTGAAACAGTCGATACCAGCCGGTATGCTGAACGGAAAACCGATTGTGAAATCTTTCATAAAGGGGAACGCATTCCTGAGACACCAGAATCACCAGACAGTTCATCAGGCCCCATACGACGAAATTCCAGCTGGAACCATGCCAGATACCGGTGGTAAGCCACACAAGAACGGAAGCTGTGTATACTGGCAAGCGCTTACCTATGCCATTTCCTAATGTTTTTCTGGCTTTCTTGGACAGATTCAACATGGTTTTGCTGACAGAAATAGGGTAAAATAAATAATCCTTGAACCATGTTCCCAAGGTAATATGCCATCTTCTCCAATACTCTGTTATGGACTTGGAGAAATAAGGACGTTCAAAATTCTCTTCCAAACGGATGCCCAATAGTTGAGCTGCCCCAATGGCGATATCGATGCCGCCGGTAAAGTCAGCATACAATTCGATGGCATAAAAGAACATAATGACTAAGACATATGCGCCTCGGTAATCACCAGGACTGGAGATCATAGTAGAAACCGGTACAAACAGCCTATCCGCAATGACCAGTTTCTTGAAGAACCCCCAAAGAACTCTCATCAACCCATAGGAAAATTTCCGGGAATCAAATGCGTGCTCGGCAAACAATGTTTCCTTCAACTGATTGAATCGACTGATGGGCCCTTGTATCAACTGAGGAAAGAACGATACAAACAGGGCCAGTTTGGCCAGGTTTTTCTCAGAATCATAGATGCCACGGTAAACATCTATCAGATATCCCATGGCTTGAAAGGTATAGAAGGATATACCAAGGGACATAACCAGGTTCAGATTGCCGAATGAGAAATAGCCGGAATATTTCAATACTGCCAGAATACCAAAGTTTAGGACCAGGCATGCAACCAGCCATTTTTTTTGTTTGGCCTTGATTTCGGTCTTGTAGCTCTTTCTTTCTTCCCTGGACATTGCACTCTTATTGCGGTCAAGGTGGTCGTTCTGATGCTGCTTGAGCTTATCAATCCTTATGGCAGCAAACCAGGTTGTAACCGTCGTCGTTAGAATATAGGCAAAATTCTCAATACCGGCAAAGCTATAAAATACATAGCTTGCAGCCAGTAGGAGCATCCATTGCCATTTTTTCGGTATTGTATAATAAACAACTACTAATATAACTAAAAACAATATGAATTCATATGATGCAAAATGCATATGGGGTCACCCTTCTATCCTTCATCTATCAGCCTTTCCACCAAAGCATACAAAGCTTTTGCTGAATTGAAGTTTTTCGGAATAATTTCTTCTACCGGGATGGTAATGTCGTATTCCTCACTGATATCAGCAACCAAGGTTACGATGTCAAAGGAATCCAATATTTTATCATCAATCAAAGTTTCACATGATTCAAAGTCTACGTCCGGATGCAGATCTTCTAAAATTTCCAATAGAGCTTCCATTTCATTCCCTCCGATTCTAAAATCTTTTATTGCGATACAGATGACTTCAAGGCCACACGGTCGATTTTACCGTTGGTAGTCAAAGGCATTCTTTCCAGGGCTTTCAACCTGTTTGGCACCATATACCTTGGCAGCTTGCCTTTTAAAAATTGTGCCATTTCTGATGTTGTTACCGAGCCTGTATAGAACAATACGATTTTGCTCCTGCGGTCATCATAAATACAGCAGGCAGCTTGTACATCCGGATGCAAGTTAGCAGCGGATTCTATTTCCCCAAGCTCGATACGGTGCCCCATGTGCTTGATTTGGTTGTCCTTCCTGGAAACAAACAGCAGCTCGCCTCTTCCGTTGTACCTGCCTAAATCCCCTGTGCGGTATATCAGATCAGGATAAGCCTTGTTTAAGGGGTTTTGTACAAACACCTCATTGGTCTTATCAAAGCTGTTATAATAACCCAGTGTTAAACGGGTCCCCCGGATACAAATTTCCCCTGTTTCACCCTGCTTCGGTACCTGATTGTCCTCATTCAGAAGAATGATTTGCGTATTCGGAAAAGGCTTTCCGATAGGAATGACCTCATCAGCAAGAAACTCCCGATCCGCTTCATAATAACAGGACATACCAGTAGCCTCTGTCGGCCCGTACAAGTTGATGAACCTGGCATGAGGGAGGTGTTTCCTCCACAAATTGAACTGCTTGATAGGAAATACTTCACTGCCAAAAGCAATGGTATGAAGATATCGGGGAGGATCCTTCTCCAAAACACCAAAAGCTGAAATCATAGTCAAAGCGGATACCACCCAGCAAATGGTATTGATCTTATACTCGTTCAGAAAAGCGGTTAGCTTCAGGGGAAACAGAAAGAGACTTTTCGGAATGATATAAGCGGTGGCTCCGAACTTCAGTGTCGGATACAGCTCCTTGAGGCAGGCATCCACATAGAGCGGAGTTTGGTTCCCAAATACCGTATTCTCATCTATTTGAAGAATCGATGACAGCCCTTCTATATAGTCAATAACAGAGCGATGGCAGGCAGCAACGCCCTTTGGTACTCCTGTTGATCCGGAAGTATATACAATATAAAGGGGATCAATATCAAGCTGCCTTTCCCTTATACTGTTTATTACTTCCTCGTCTGCCTCAGCTTGTATCATATCCTCATAGAGATAGGCCTTTCCTTCATACCCATAAGACTCCAAAGAACCTCGTGTTTCCTGATCGCATACAACGGCTGTTGGGTTGAGGCTTTGAAATATCAGCTCAATTCGATGCCGGGGCATTTCCTCATCGATGGGTACATAATAACTGCCGCTGTATACTACGCCGTAATAGGCAACAATGGTTCTGGGATGTCTGCCCATAAAAACAACGATGGGCTCATTGGTATGGCCTTGATTATACAGATAAGTACCTATCGATCTGGAACGAGTAAAAACCTCCTCAAAGGTAATCTGGGTAGTATCATCTGCATAAGCTGCCTTACCTGGAACGATATTTACAATGTTCTCCAGATACTCCAATACATTTTTCTGCATATGTTTATAGACGCCTTTCTCACGATTTTTGTTTCATCGCCTGGTTCTTTTTTATAAAACAATACAACCATTGTAACCTTTTATATCGGGGGTTGTCAAAGTCCGTTTGAACGACTCTCTTGCTGCATCAACAGGTTGGAATACTTTTCCTTGACACATCCTCCTGATTTCTGAATGGACAACCGGGCAAGCACTTCCATTACATCCAGAAAACCGAAGCCAATCGGATAATCCCGTTTGATTAAAGAAAGCTCAGTGCATCCCAGTACAATAGCTTCCGCACCGTCTTCTTTCAAGTGCATCACCACATTATTGAATTTATACATGTCTGCTGGTAAATTTGACTTGATGCAATGATAAATCAAATCCATAACAAATCTTTGATTCATTTCATCGGGAATGACTGTAGACATCCCGCTTTTATGCATCTCCTTCTGAAATAATTTGCTTTGGATTGTCCCATCAGTAGCCATAATGCCAGCTCTTTTGATACCATACTCCTTTAAAAGGCGGACGGTTTCCTGGATCCCATGCAAAACAGGTACTTTGATTCTCTGTGACAGTTCATCATGAAAATAATGAGCTGTGATACAAGGGATGGCTATATGCTGTGCACCCAGTTTTACAAGTTCCATTCCGGCGGTTACCATCGGATCCAACGGGCTGTCTTTGCTGTACCCCAGTATATAGGAGGTTCTGTCGGGAATGGAGGGTTTGCTGAAGATTACTATGTCTAAATGATCCTGATCTCTTAAAGAATCAGTCATTTTGGTAATCAACTCATAAAAATAGGCAGTGGCCATAGGGCCCAAGCCGCCTATGATGCCCAAAGTATTCGTGATGTTCCCCCCTTAGTTCAACGGTGTTGCAGGATATTGGTCTTTGTCGAAGACATAGTAATTCCGTCCCCTTTTTCGAGTGAGTTCTTCCATCTCTGCATCTGTCAGCATAAAGGTTTCTGCGCCATCGTTGTTTAGCGCTGCATCAAAGTGATACCACCCGTCGCCGCAATTAATCAAGTTCCAATAATGCTGTGTTTTGCCGCCTACTCTGGTTACCCGCATATTTTCTATGCCTGCTCTGGTCAACATGACCTCTGAGAGAGCATAATAAGTAAAGCAATCTCCTACCTTGGATTTTATTCCCCGGAATGCTTCCTTAACGACACTGGTTTTGTCCGAGGTTCCGGTATAGGCTATGGATCCTTTTACGTACTTAAATATTTCATAGGCGATCTCTCGCTTTGTCATGCCCGGCTTTGTGATGTTATCCAATATTTCATCTGCCAGGGAATTTACCGCTTCTTCGCTTACTTCCATCTTTTTAACGGTTACAATCGCTTTTTCCATGGCTTCATTGCCTGCTTCATCAACAGCAGTGTAAATCACCTCGTATTCTCCGGGTTTTTTGGGATTGACATTGCTGGAGTTGACCTGAAAATCAACTTCTCCATCCTTACCGTCTATTGCAGTAACGTTTTTTCTATAGGACACCGCCTGACCTTCAAATATGATAATATCCTGAATTCCGAAAAATTCCGGTGGATCCGTATCCGGTTTGATCAGGAGCTTCGCCTTATATTGTGACTTGTTACCATAGGCATCTTCTAATATGATGGTTACTTCCGTTGTCCCCTTTCTGGTAAAATTAGGAGCTTTAAGAAAGGAGCAGTTTACATGTGAAACATCATCGATATCAGAAACAAAAGCATCCGCTTGGATGGATTGACCCAAATAAATCTCCTGATCGGAAAGGGTTGCTGCAGGCGGTGTTGTATCTACCACATCGATGACAGATGATACTCTTCTGCCATTTATATCAAGGTGAATCACATGCTGAGCCGGCTTGCTGCAATCCAGTGCATTTAGATTGGTAATAAAGGAAACCGGCCAATTGCCATGATCTGCAAAGTCATAAGTAGTAAGTGACAAAGTAGAACCTGCCTCTACCTGTATGGATTCCTTCACATCCAGCACAGTCAGCGTGGCATACAGCGTTGTGTGATTACCACTGGTATCGGAAAGCTCAATACCCACTGTATGATTTCCCGGTACTTTTGTGCTGACTCTTCTTTTAAACGATACAGAAACATCCGTGGCATCAAAAATATCCTTAACAAAGGCATCCGCTTGAATTTCGTCACCCTTCAATATCAGCACATCTACCGGCACGCCGACCGGAGCGACACTATCCTGAACCACCAGTTGTGAGGTATACGTTTTTTCACCGATTATGATTTCGATTTCATGAGCACCCGGTATTTTCAGATTCAATTGATCAATATTCGATTTGAATCTTCCACTTTCATTTTTATCCCGTAAAAACTCACTGACATCTACCATGGGACTGCCCACTTCAATTGTTACAGTACTTACGACTCTGGGTCTGAATATTGCATATGCAATACTGCTGGTAAACATCAGCAAAGCAGCTGCTATGATCACCGGAATGGCTGAAATAGCAGTTCTTTGCTGCCTTCTTTTCACTCTCATAATACCTCCAGTTTTCTGCCGGAAAACGTAATTGCTTCCTCTATACCATATACTTTTAGAATAGCAACTTAAATATTGATTGTCAACACAAGCCAACCACAGCCAGTGCCCTGCTTCTCTTGCTGCAATAAACATTCAGTGATAGCAATATTGTAGACAATTCTGTTATAATTTAGACATCGATAGCAAAAACAGGCATTTTTTATCAGGTTATATGATATACTATTCTGGTATTAAGCAATTATACACGTGCTATGATTGTTGTCGATTTGGTGTTATGATACCATCAAAAAAGATAGGAATAAACGGAGGTTTTTTTATATGAATCAAAACATGAGATGGAGCCTGGAGGAGCTTTACCCATCATTCCAATCGGAAAACTTTCAAGAGGATCTGAGCACTCTGGATCAGATCATTGAAGAAGTAAAGCAGTGGGCAAAGTTCAGTTTGAAAAGCTTTGAAAATCCTGTAGAAAAAATTGAACTGTACATAAATAAGGAAATCCAATTATCTCTATTGTTTTCAAAGCTGATGTCATATGCTGCCCTGGTTTCAAGTGTGGAGGCCAGAAATCAGGATGCACTGAATACCATAGAAAAATTGCAGGTAAAGTATAATGAGCTGACTGAACCTTGGGTACTTTTTGAAAAATGGCTTGCTTCCCTTGAAAATCTGGATCAAGTGATTCAATCATCGGATTTGTTAAGAGAGCATACCTACTTTTTAAAGCAAATCATTGAGAGATCCAAATATCTTCTATCAGAAGAGCAGGAGATTATCATTGCAAAAATGTCACATACCGGGTCAAAGGCCTGGACAAAGCTGCATAACCTGCTCACTTCCACCCTGCTGGTTGATTTGGAAATTGACGGGAAGGCTGAAGGCCTGCCCCTGCCGGTTGTACGCAATATGGCCTATGATGCAAATGCTGCAATACGAAAGAAGGCCTATGAAGCCGAGTTGAATGCCTACAGAAAGATTGAAGAGTCCTCTGCCGCTTGTTTAAATGGGATCAAGGGCGAAGTGCTTACTGTTTCCAAGCTGCGGGGTTATGCTTCCCCTTTAGAGGAGACCATAATCAATTCGAAGATTGACCGAGATACGCTGGATGCCATGCTGGATGCCATGCGTGAAAGCCTGCCGGTTTTTCGACGCTATTACCGTAAAAAGGCGGAAATCCTGGGTCATAAGAATGGATTGCCTTTTTATGATCTGTTTGCTCCGATAGGGGCATGTGAACAGAGCTTCACCTACGGAGAAGCACGGGACTATATTGTAAAAAACTTTCGCACCTTCAGTGAAAGACTTGCACAGTTTGCTGACAATGCCTTTGAGAAAAGATGGATTGATGCGGAACAGCGGGAAGGAAAACGCGGTGGTGCCTTTTGCTCCAATCTCTTTGTCATTGGAGAGAGCCGGATCATGTCCAATTTCAGCGGCAGCTTCAGCAGTGTAACAACCCTGGCGCACGAACTGGGTCATGGTTATCACGGACATTGCCTGAAGGATGAATCCATTTTGAACAGCAGTTACAGCATGCCGATTGCTGAAACCGCCTCCATATTCTGTGAGACCATCGTAATGAACGCTGCACTGAATGAAGCTGAACCGGAGCAAGCCTTTGGCATTCTGGAGGCCTCTGTTTCCGATGCCGGTCAGGTGATTGTAGATATCTACAGCCGCTTCCTGTTTGAAAGTGCCTTGTTTGAAACCAGAAAAGACCATGCTCTGTCAGTGGAGGAGATGAAGGAGATGATGATTCAAGCCCAAAAACAAGCTTATGGCGATGGCCTGGATCATAACTACCTTCACCCTTATATGTGGATTAACAAATCTCACTACTATCAAGCTGAGCGAAACTTTTATAACTTCCCCTATGCATTTGGTTTGTTGTTCGCAAAGGGCGTATATTCTGAGTATCTGAAACGAGGTAAAGAGTTTGTACCGGAGTATGATAAGCTGCTTAACGCTACCGGAAGGAATAACATAGCAGACGTAGCAAAGATGGTTGGAATTGATGTCCATTCCATCGACTTCTGGAGAAGCTCATTGGATCTGATCAGTCAGGACATTGAAAGATTTATTGAGCTGGCAGATAAACAAGACAATAAGAGTAATTAAAGCTTAACTTAATTATGAAGCGGCACTGACAATGTGTCTCATAATTGACACAGCTATTGTTATATCTTATATTTAAAAAAATAACTTTAATGAGGAAAAATCATGATTAGTATAAGAAACCAAAGCAATGATCCGCGTTTTAACCTGGCCTTGGAGGAATATGTATTCTATCATTTTAATCCCGATCAAGAATATGTCATCCTATGGCAAAATGAACCCTCTGTTATTGTTGGAAGAAACCAAAATACCATTGAGGAAATCAACTACAAATTTATAAAGGAACACAACATCAATGTTGTCCGGAGAATGTCCGGCGGCGGTGCCGTTTATCATGACCTCGGCAACCTGAATTACACATTTATTGTAAACAGCGATCAGGATGTGAGCAGCAATTTTAAAAAGTTTACCGAGCCCGTTGTATCCGCATTGGCAAAGCTTGGTGTACAGGCTGCGTTTTCGGGGAGAAATGATATCACAATTGATGGCAGAAAATTTTCAGGAAATGCGCAGCACTACGCAAAAAACAGGCTTCTTCATCACGGAACCATACTGTTCAACTCGGATTTATCCGTTGTGCAGGAAGCTCTTAACGTAAAAATCGACAAGCTGCAGTCTAAAGGGATAAAATCTGTACGCAGCAGAGTGACCAATGTGTACCCTTACTTGAAAGAGAAAATCACCGTTGATGAGTTCAAGGATACATTATTAAAATTCATCTTGAACGATGATGAATATAAAGAAAAGGAATATATCTTGACAGAAGCTGATTTGGCAGCTGTGAATGATTTGATGAACAGGAAGTATCAAACCTGGGAATGGAACTATGGTGAGTCCCCCGCTTTTGAAGTAGAAAAAAGCCAAAGATTTGAAGGCGGGAACCTTTCTTTGAAATTCAATGTAAAGGCTGGAGTCCTTCAGGAATTACGAATCTTCGGGGATTATTTCGGCAGAGAAAACACCTCGGATATTGAAAAATTGCTTATAAACAATCAATTTCAAGAGCAAGTCATTCGCAAGGTGCTGCAAAGCATAGAATTCGGCGAATACTTTACAGGAATTTCGATAGACAACTTCATAGAATGTATGTTTTACTAAGACTTGTGAGCCAGGCTGACTGCAAATCCGCCTGGCTTTATCTCACATAAAATGGAAGGTGTTTTGTATGCAAAAATTAAACGTGATCGTGATTCTTGGAAGTATCAGTATGAAGTCCAATAATCGAAAACTGGCACAATTCATTTTGGATCGATACCAGCATAAACTGAATATGGAGCTGATGACTCTGGAGAATATTCCTATGTACAATGAGGACCTTGAATCCGATCTTCCCATTATTGTAAAGCAATATAAGAGGCAGGTTCGAAATAGTGATGGGGTAATCATTATTACCCCGGAATACAATCACTCCGTACCCGGCGTGCTGAAAAATGCAATTGACTGGTTTTCCAGGGGAAAACGAGCAATGATAAGCAAACCTGTTATGATAGCTGGCGTTTCTACGGGGGTATTGGGAACAGTTAGAGCACAGATGCATCTTCGTCAGATATTGAATTCCGGAGGAGTCTCAGCCTTAACCATGCCAGGCAACGAAGTCTTTATCAACCAAATTGAAGATAAAATTGATGAGAATGGGATGATGATGCATCAACCCACCATCAAGTTTTTGGATGACGTAATAGACAACTTTATACAATGGGCTAATAAAATTAACAGCTAACCTCTGCCAGCTTTGTTACATACAATGGTATATAACTACAGCGATGGGAGGTGAATTCATGGGCTTTGGATTTGATGACTGCAAGCATGGCAGCAGAAGAAACGATGACACCCTGATTATTATAGCGATCATTCTCCTTCTGATTGTTCTCGGTAATGGAAGTGGTTTCAGGTTATTTGGGGAAGAGTGAGTTCACATAACTGATGAAAGGGCTGCGCAGTGGCGCAGCCTTCATAATTTAACAACCATGAAAGGACAAAAGAACAGGGTAGAAATATTTGCATGGTCTTTATGCCAAAGAACATGGTGTTACAGCAAAACATAATATATAGCATTAAACGCTTTCCTGCTTTATTTGTTTTTTATAGGCGGTGTTACCATTGCAGGTTTTGTTCTTATCGATTATGGCGAAATGCGGTGTATTTACCCATGTAAGAGATCTGGCTGTTCACCTTCAGAATATTGGTGTAAAGCCTTTGATTGGCTTCATTCATGACGCCAATGCCAGAATTCTCTTCCAAACTTCGAAATCCGATCTTGACGTCATGGAACATTCCCTTGGCGGCATTCCCTGCTTTTATTTTGAATCCAGGGCAGATTTGATTGCAAAATTAAGTGATCGGGAAATTCAAATGGTTCATGCTCACTCACCCCTTGTTTTTCAGCATGCAGCTTTCATAAAATCAAAGCTGGGTATTCCTCTTATCATAACTTTACACGGAATCATGGACTGGAGCAGGCCTTATAGTGATACCCTCAGGTTTGCAGATAGGGTGATTGCCATCGGACCGGAAGTAGCTGCCTCCAGTGGAAACGAATTTCGCAAGAAAGTAAGAATCATCTTTAATGGGATTGACACAGAGTATTACAAGCCGAATGAGAATAAGATTACTGATCAAACCCTGAAGCTGGTCTGGATCGGAAGGACAAGCGGCAGTGCTGCCCGGGGAGTTGGATGTCTCGCCGCATCCATCAATATGCTGAGAAAAAAGGGGATTCCAATTGAAGCAAAAATAATCGGTAACCCCATAGGCCCAAACTTACATGGCCTGGAATACCACGGATGGATCCATGATCCCCTTCCCATCCTGCAATGGAGCAGTATTGCCTATGGGAGAGGTCGTTCCCTGCGCGAAGCCATGTCATGCGGAAATGCCGGATTTCTGCTGGCAGAAGGATATGGAGGTTTGGTTACATCCAAATGGTTTGAACATGGAAGGCAGCCTCAGCTCAGTGGATCCTTGAAACATGGCTGTGCGGAACTGGATCCAATTCAGATCGCCAAAGACATGTTGTATTTTCACAAGAATAGAGAATCCCTTCAGGCAGCCGGAGTAGAAGCGAGAAAGATAGCCGAAGACTATTTCGATATAAGAAAAATGGCAGCTGAAACCAAGAAATTATATGAAGAAGCCCTTTATTAGAACTTCTTCACAATTAGAACAACCGATTTTTTTAGCAATTCAAGTCCCCGGATGGATTTTTTCTCCCTCTTTGGTCATTTTGTATATTGAATAGAGCCTGCTGGACATATCTGCTGACAATTTGTACATTGAAAGCAATATTCCTTGTTGATTTCTGCCTTTTTCTCCTCTTTCTCTACAATGATTGCATTGGATGGGCATACTTTCTCACAAAGCGTGCATCCGATACAGCCTTCTTTCTTTACCTTTTTAGATATTAGGGCAAATCTTCCAAATGCCTTTTGCAGCACCCCGAAAGGGCAGATTTGATTGTGAAATACAGAAGGTTTGTATCGAAGTGTTGTCAGTAGGGCTGCAACCAGCCAGATCAGCAATATTGGAAGATTTCTGTCTAAAACCCGTCTGGCAGACAACATAAGCACAAGACTGCCGATTAAGGCAAACCATCCAAATTTTTCTGAAGAAATCCATTCAGGAGATGTATCAGTCTGCCATGCCAGCTTTTTGGAAAGCCATGCTGTTGGAATCATAATGGTGTTCATTGGACAGGCGTAACCACAATATACCCTGCCAAATAAGACCGCTGCAATAAGACCAGAACCGAACAAAGCAAGCCAAAGCATCATTTTACCGTTAATGACCAGAAAAAGGAAGAGTAACAAAAAAAAGACTCGAATCAAGGTTACAATATGTTTCATGCAATCCCCCATTTATTGATTTATACATATTATAGCTGTATAATAAAAATAAAGGTGTTACCACGGTAACTATAAGGAGAAGAAATTATGCTCCACAATATTTATTTGATGAAACAAATTCCCCTGCTTCAATCCCTTTCAGAAGAAGACATGCTTGACAAGCTTAGAAATGGAACGTTCAAGGTAACACGATATAAGAAAAACAGCATTGTTCATTTTGATGGAGAAAAGTGTACGAAGTTTGAAGTCATCTTATCCGGGAAGATAGCTGTTGATCATATCGATGAGTCCGGAAGGCTGCTTACCATCTCCGAGTTTAACACAAATGATATCATAGGCGGCAACCTTGTATTCTCAAAGCAGCCTTATTATCCTATGACCATATCAACGCAATTAACTACAGAAATATTGGAGATTGAACGAGAAGCCTTATTCGATTTGCTTTGCCAAAATCCCTTCTTTTTACGAGCCTATCTGGAAGTCGTTTCGGATAACGCTTATATCCTGGGAAATAAAATCAAGCATTATACCAACAAAACAATTCGTGAAAGCGTTATGTATTACCTTAACTACGAAAGCAAAAAACAGAAATCCAGCCATATCATACTGAATATGACAAAAAAAGCACTTGCAGAGAAAATCGGTGTACAGCGAACATCCTTGTCACGGGAGCTGGCAAAAATGAGAAATGATGGATTGATCGAGTTTGACAGAGAATCGATTACACTGCTGGAGTGATAAATAAAGAAAGAACCGCTGATAAACAGCGGTTACCTCAATCCCTTAATAAAGTACTTGGTGATCTCCATAGGTCTTGTAATAGCAGAGCCTACCACTGCTGCAGTAACACCAACATCCATGGCGGCCTTCAACTGCTCGGGAGACCATATCCCGCCTTCGGCAATCACCGGAGTGGACAAATTCTCCACCAGTTTTTTCATCAATGGGATGTCCGGGAGCTTTGTTCCTGCCGTATAATCAGTATAACCGGCCAAGGTAGTGCCGACAAAGTCAAAGCCGAGCTTCTCAGCATGGATGCCCTCTTCAAAGTTGGAACAGTCGGCCATAAAAAGTTGATCAGGGTACTTTCGTCGAATAACAGAGAACATCTCGTCCAATGTTTTCCCATCCGGCCTGGGTCTGCTTGTCGCATCCAATGCAATGATATCAACACCGCATTCAACCAGTTGATCTACTTCCTTAACTGTGGGGGTTATATAAAGATTTTCACACAGTCCGGGATAAACCTTTTTGATGATACCGATTATAGGCAGATCTACGGTCTTTTTGATCTCCATAATATCTTCCACTGTATTTGCCCTGATTCCTCCCGCACCGCCCAGCATTGCTGCATAGGCCATTCTGGACATAATGTAAGAGCTGTGCAGAGGTTCGTCAGGCAGCGCCTGACAGGACACAATCAGCTTTCCACGAATTCTATCAATAATTTTCTTCTTCATTGTTTTTTGCCTCCATCCGATACGTAAATACTTGCTCCGAGCAACCCTGCATGATTGCCCAGCTCTGCCTTAATGATTTTTACACCTCTATGCCCCGGATTCAGATAATCGTAGATTCTTTCATTGATAAAGGATAAGATATAATCCTCTCTCATAATTCCCCCGCCCATAACGACACAGGAAGGATTAAATATGGGAATCAGAGAACGCAGACCAAGAATTACTTCTTGAATCCAGGCGTCTACCACCCTTTTTATGTCTTTGCTGCCTTTTTCAAGAATTTGAAAGACGATCCGCCCATTGACACACTCCGGGTTAACCTCCGTTGCTTTCTTGACAAGAGCTGTAGTGGACGCATACTGCTCATAGCATCCACGCTGTCCGCATCCGCATATTAGACCATCCGGGTGGGTTATGATATGTCCGAATTCACCAGCTACACCAAATCCGCCGAAATAGACTTTTTTCTCAATAATGATCGCCCCGCCTACACCTGTACCGTAGGTCAGGCAAATAAAATCACTGAACCTCTTCCCTACACCATAATGAGCCTCCCCCAAAGCTGCCGCATGAACATCATTGAGAACTGCAGTGGGTACCCCGAACCTGTTTTCGAATATTTCTTTGATCGGGGTGCCGATAAACTGCGGTACATTATCATTTGCATATTTTATTGATCCATCAGCCAGGTTAACCTGTCCGGTAGTGCTGATACCTATACGGTCATAATCATTGTATGTTGATACCAGCTTGAATGCGTTCTCCAGAAGTTTGGCTCCTCCCTGTTTTCCTTCTGACGGAACCTCGTTTTCCATGGCGATTCTGCCATGATCATCTACAATAGCTGATTTTATCATCGTCCCGCCAATATCAAGCGCAAGGATCTTCAATAAACCACTCCTTCCTTTCATCATAAGCCATGATTCTTGCCTGGTTCAGGCTTTCCAGGCTGCCTTAGGATTTATTCAGCTTTTCATCTGCAACACCATTCCACTTGAAGATGTAATCATTGATGGAAACCCCGAGCAATCCTGCCAGTACAGAGCATTTGGCTTTCAGCAGGAAAAACATGGACCGCCCTTTGTGTTCCGAAAGTGTTTCGTAGTTGCCTTGTCCTTTGCAAATTACAATATCTGCTCCATAAAAAATGTCCAGAAATTCCTCACTGCATTCATCAAGGATTACACCGGCAACGTTGCAGCCGGTGGAAATCAATCTGCTACAATCTTCCAGCCCTGAAGCGCGAGCATCTTCCAAGGTAGCATCATTGATCACCGGTTCGCTTCTTACTGCATAGGTTATATCAAGGTGTTCCAGCTGCGAAATTAATACCCGGTCAAATACAGTTTCTCCTGCATTGTCGCCGATAATCAGAAGACTCCCTGCCTGCTTCAGCTCCTCTTCCAATCTCTCAATATCGCAGATCGTAAACTCCTTTTCAAGCTCCCCCATCAGTGAGTCTTCAATACTGACATCATTATAAACAGCTGAATCAATTATGTTTCCGGTTGCCGCCGTCTTAAGTGCCCAATACAGCCTTTCATCCTTTTTGGCTGTAAAACGCTGAAGCAGTGGATACACTTCCAACGATTTTTTTATGTTCTTATCTTTAATTTTCCTGTATGGATCCAAAACACCTGTATGCTTTGCAATGATCTGCTGCAATGCCCTTCCCATGTCTGCTGAATCGCTGAAGCTCTTGTAGTCCATACTGAGCTGTAAAGCATTCTCCATAATTTTTTCCTGTATGGCTGTTTGATTGGTTGCCATCCTGGCTGCCTCCAAAATTTGTCTGAGCTGACAAGGCAGGCAATCGAGACTTACTTGCATTACTAGAAACCTCCTGCATAAAATGTTTGTGTGAAATATTTTGTATAAAAACTGGTTCTATTGCTGCGAATACTGCTGCTAGTGTCTACCTACCAACTAAGCTTAAAAGGATCTAGGGAAGATGTCAACCAAGAAGTGGTTTTTGTCACCGGAAAAAGGTTTTTGTTAACTCAGTGATCCTGTTTTGAATCTTGGTATGAAGCTGGCCTTTATCAAGACGCCACCTCCAGTTTCCTTCGACGGTTGAAGGTCTGTTTATTCTCGCTTCCCCGCCAAGCTCCAGGTAATCCTGCAGCGGAATGATTACGAGATTAGCTGTACTTTGAAAGATGGTGGCGATGATATCATAGTTTGGTTTATCAGATGTCACTCGGCAATACCGATTTAAGAAAGCTCTGTCGGTGCCGTTCAAATCCCTATACCATTGCAGCAAGGTGGAATTATCATGTGTACCGGTATACACGATGCTTTCGTTTGTGTAATTGTGAGGCAGGTGTTCACTGTCCTCCCCGTCGTTTATTCCAAATTGCAGCACCTTCATTCCCGGAAAACCGGTTTGCTGCAGCAACTTATGAAGACCTTCTGTTTGAACACCCAGATCTTCTGCAACAATGTTAATGTGACCAAGCTTTCCTTTCATCTCCAAGAACAAATCCATACCCGGACCTTGGCACCATTCTCCGACAACTGCATTTGCCTCCCCATAGGGAATGGACCAATAAGCGTCAAAGGCTCTGAAATGATCGATCCGTACCATATCAAATAGCCGGGTTGCGTGTGCAATTCGATTTATCCACCAATGGTATCCCTCATTCTTATGATATTCCCAATTGTACAGCGGATTCCCCCATAGCTGCCCTTGATCTGAAAAGGCATCAGGAGGCACACCAGCAACATATTGGGGATTCAAGCCCTTGTCAAGCTGAAATAATGAGGGATTTGCCCACACATCAGCACTGTCCAGTGCTGTATAGATCGGCAGATCACCAAATATTCGTATTTCTTTCTCGTTTGCATATTTCTTGAGTGCCTTCCATTGCTTGATAAAACAATATTGCAGGAAATAATGAAACTTGATTTCTTCAGCCAATTCTTCTGTGTACCGTTGTAGTGCATCAGACTGACGAAATTTAATATCCTCGTCCCACTCCCACCAGGCGGTATGGTTGAATCGACCCTTAATCGCCATATAAAGGCAATAATCGTGCAGCCATAGAGCATTTTGTTCGATAAACTCCGTATAATCCTTAGTTTCCCAATTCACAAACCGTTCAAATGCCTTCTCTAGTAAAGCATACCGTCCATGGTAAAGCTTTTCATACTCTATGCAGCAGTTGTTACTACCGAAATCCACTTCATCACATTCTTCTTTTGACAGAAGATCTTCTGACACCAGAATATCCAAATCAATAAAATACGGGTTGCCTGCAAAAGTTGAAAAGGATTGGTAAGGTGAGTCGCCATAGCCTGTTGGACAAAGGGGTAAGACCTGCCAATACTTTTGCCTGGTTGCATTGAGTATATCAATAAATTCATAAGCTTCTTTGCCGAAGGTGCCAATGCCATAATCCGACGGCAAGCTGAAAACCGGCAAAAGAATACCGCTAGCCCGTTCTTTCATCCTAATGTCTGCCTTTCTAAATAAGTAGCCCTGTCTTTTCCATCTTATAACTTCTTCCGGGCAACCTTAAAACAGTATCTTCCAGGTGAGATTGTGAATGCTTGCACCTGAACTTTCATTTATTTTACCATGCTGTCGGCTTTTGTCCAAGTTTGATATTTAGAATAAATGAAGCGTCGCTGAGTAATGTTTCACTGCGTTCGGGATATTTCGTGATACATTGTATACATATTTATATTGCATCGCTCTCCATCGTTGATTTATGTCGTTTTTATTGGTAAAATAAGTTAAGGAAGGAGGCATTTTCATGCAGAAATTTTGTGTAGCGACAGATTCCGGTTGTGATCTTCCGATGTCGTTGTGCAAGGAACTGGAAATCTATCCTTTACAACTGGTATACTACTTTGGTGATGAAGCATATCAAGACACAATGAACCAGGAGGATTTCAAAGAATTCTATCGAAAAATCAGAGAAGGGTTATTGCCGAAAACAAGCCAGGTAAATGTATATGAGTTCGTTGCATTTTGGGAAAGCTTGCTTTCTAAAAATCTGCCTATTGTACATATATGTCTTGGCAGTGGAATATCGGGTACCTATTCCAATGGACTTCTTGCAATGGAAGTTATGAAAGAAAAATATCCTGATCAGGAAATCTATCTGGTTGACTCTACTTTGGCTTCGGTAGGCTATGGGATGCTTGCAATCAAAGCAGCTGAACTTCGGGACCGGGGAAAAACCCCACAAGAATGTGTGGATTGGATGGAAGAGCATAAGATTGAAATAAATACCTATTATACGACAGACAACCTTGAATATCTCTATCGAAGCGGCAGAGTGAGCCGTGCTGGCGCTGTCATTGGTACAGCTCTCAAAATCAATCCCATCCTGAGACTGGATAAGGAAGGGCATCTATTGGTGCAAGAAAAAATTCGTGGTACAAAAGCAACCATCAGAAGAATTCATGAGATTGTAGAGGAATTGTCAATTGATCCTCAAAGCCAAACACTATACATCTGTCATTCGGATATTCCGGAAAAGGCCGG
Organism: Clostridiales bacterium; assembly: GCA_012837325.1. Lineage (GTDB taxonomy): Bacteria > Bacillota > Clostridia > Caldicoprobacterales > DTU083 > DURK01. The sequence goes on along the minus strand of DURK01000006.1, from coordinate 1,975 downwards.
GGATTTTGGTGATGGACTACAACAAAAAATAGGATTCAAAAATGTATATTATACATATATCGGTTCTACCATTGGAACTCACGCCGGACCTGGTCTCATGGCAGCCTTCTTCTACGGCAAACCGAGAACCTGACAGCAGTGTGTATTTCTTATGAGCAAAAAAGCAGACCCGAGTCTCGTATGGACTTGAGGTCTGCACACTTACTTTGTCCTTATCTTCTCTTTAATACGCCATTTGGATCAGGTATTTCGTCGTCTTTTATATGATTCAGCTCGCAGAAGTATTGAAAAAAGTTCTGTGTTTTTTCTCTGTCATTGGATTTTTGTTTCAATGAAATCACATCCTTCAAGATCTGGGCAACCCAGATATTATCCAAGTAACGATATCTGCCGGCGTTCCATGTCATCCTGTTTGGAAACCTTTCATTCACATAATAGTTCCAAAAAAGCAGTTTACGGGATTCCCTTTCAGAAAACTGCAGTCTATGCTCCGGATGGGCAGATATTTTCCCATCTTCACATTGATTTCCGATAAAGTCATCATCTGCCATAAAAATGCCTGTTATCATTCTGTCACTTTCCGACATACTGGAATCTCTCGCCGTAATCAAACAGGCACTATGCCTGGACAGTCTGCTCAGCTTTCTTATACGGCCTTTGCTCTTTCCGCTTTGTATCACGCCTGCAAATATTTCCCATTCATGAAAAACCTTGCTTTGCTCATCCTTATTGCACCAAAAAACAACCTGCGAACTGGGGTGAATTTTCAGGCTGCTCAATTTTTTATTTCTCTCCAGCAGACGCTTCCGCTCTTGCTGGTACAAAGCCCTCGACTTCCTGTCCTCTTCCTCTTCCTTCTTTCTTTCCGTCATGATCCTCTGCTTTAATTCCTTCGCTGCTTCTGCAGCCTTCTTATCAGTCAGTGTCAAATAGGTTCCAAAGGCATCAGGAAAAACAAATCGCTTGCTGCCTTGGGCAAAACATATTTCTACCCATGTTTCTGAAAGTTCCGCTACCCTTCCCTTGCCAAATTTTTGGTGTGTCACTTCTTTGTTTAAGAAATCCAACTCTATTCCTCCATATCAATTGTGTTCTATGTTAGAGATGAAACACATTAAAAAGCTGAAGATGAGAATCCGTTCAGCTTCAGCTTGTTTTTTCTTCATGAAATACTGCTGTTGTATACACTTTATCATTTTCAGAATTAATAGTCAAATTTCTTTATCGCTATGCATAACGAAAGCGTCAGATGATTACACACCATATCGTACAAGGTATAAGTCTTGCTGTATCACAACCTCTTTTCTTTCTCCCGGAGAATTGCCTCTTCCATAATTACCTCGGTTGCCGTTGCCCCAATCCTGTCAGCACCAGCTGCTCTTACTGCCAATGTACTATCCAGGGTTCGGATGCCGCCTGCAGCTTTTACCTTTACCTTTTCACTGCACACCTTTCTCATCAGCTTTACATCTTCAATTGTCGCACCACCTGTACCGAATCCAGTTGAGGTCTTGACATAATCTGCACCGGCCTCTTCACACAGCTTGCAGGCAATTTCCTTCTGCTGATCTGTCAAATAGCAGTTTTCCAGTATGACTTTTACTATCGCGCCGCTTTTATGAGCTGACTCTACGACTGCCTGAATATCCGATTTCACATAGTCCAGATCTCCGGAAAGAAGCCGGCCGATATTCAGTACCATATCCAGTTCAACTGCTCCATCCCTTATTGCCTCTTCGGCTTCCAGCACTTTTATACTGGTTTTGCTGGAACCATGAGGAAACCCGATGACAGTAGATACCAGCACATCGCAACCCTCAAGCTCTTCTTTGGCTGCCGCTACATCACAAGGTTTGACACAAACAGAAGCCGCTTTGTATTTTTTTGCGATTTGGCAGCCTTTCCTTACCTCCTCGACAGTCACCTCTGGCTTAAGCAGAGAGTGGTCTATCATTTTGGCTATGTCTTTTGATGT
>DURK01000069.1 GCA_012837325.1 Clostridiales bacterium | reverse complement strand
TGGGAGATGCATCGTACAACTGAATATGGTATTGCTGCTCACTGGAAATATAAGGAAGGTCGAAAAACTTCCTATGATATAGATAAAAAGCTGGCCTGGCTGCGGCAACTGCTGGAATGGCAGAACGATTCTCAGGATGCCAGAGAATTCATGGAGAGCCTGAAAATCGACTTGTTCACAGATGAGGTATTTGTATTTACACCCAAGGGCGATGTAATCAACTTACCTAAAGGTGCCACTCCACTGGATTTTGCTTATACCATTCATAGTGCTATAGGCAACAGATGCGTTGGAGCAAAGGTTAATGGTAAGATTGTAACCCTGGATTACAATCTAAAGACTGGTGAAATTGTTGAAATATTAACTACTCAGGCAGCTAATCACGGCCCCAGCAGAGATTGGTTGAAGGTTGTAAAAACAAACCAGGCCAGAAATAAGATTAAGCAATGGTTTAAAAAGGAAAGACGAGAAGAGAATATAGAAAAAGGTAAGGAGATGCTGGAGCGGGAAGCAAAACGCCGTGGATACACCTTGTCCCAGCTCATTCGAAATGAATGGATCGAAGGGATATTCAAAAAATACGGCTTCACTTCCATGGATGATCTGTATTCTGCCCTAGGCTATGGCGGTATCAGTACCGGGCCGGTTTTAACCCGGCTGACAGATGAATACAAAAAGGCCAACGAACAGGAGGAACGGGAAAGCACTGTAAAGGAGCGGAAGCCTGAAAGGGCTGACAAGGGCCCGGTCAATGGGGTTCGTGTCAAGGGTGTGGATAATGTTCTGGTTCGTTTTGCAAAATGCTGCAATCCGGTTCCCGGGGATCCGGTTATCGGATATATCACAAAGGGCAGAGGAGTATCCGTTCATCGAGCCGACTGCATCAATCTGGCGGATGAATTTGTTGAAACAAGCCGGTTGATCGAAGTCAGCTGGGAGAGCAAGCACAAGGCATCCTACAATGCAGAAATCCAGATCGTAGCCCGGGACAGAAGGGCTATGCTGGCAGATCTGACCAATGCTGTTGCAGACATTAAGATCAATGTAACCGCCATCAATGCCCGAACAGCAAGAAACAAGCTGATGGTTGTCAACATGAACATGGAGATCCTGGATACGCAGCAGCTGGAAAAGGTAATGAGATACTTGAACCGTTTACCGGATGTCGTTGATGTATATCGGGTAAACGCATAAAGCGAGTTAAATCAGAGCTGGTTTGGGGCCGGCATACAACCCAAGGAGAGATTAGTTTGAGAGCGGTCGTGCAACGAGTCATGCAGTCCGGTGTCCGGGTAGAGGATACAGAGGTTTCCCGGATTCAAAAAGGGCTTTTGGTATTGTTGGGGGTAGAGCAAGGGGATACCAGGCAGGATGCAGAATATCTGGCAGACAAAATTGTCAATCTTCGTGTTTTTGAGGATGATGAGGGAAAAATGAACCTGTCCGTCAAGGATATCGGCGGACAATTGCTGGTGGTTTCCCAGTTCACCTTATGCGGTGACTGCAGAAAAGGCCGCCGTCCCAGCTTTTCCTCAGCAGCTTCGCCGGAAACCGCAGAAGCCCTTTACGAGGAGTTCTGCAACATTGCATCCAATCAAGGGGTTCCGGTTAAAAAAGGTGTGTTTCGGGCTCATATGGAGGTTGACCTGATCAATGACGGACCGGTCACCCTGCTGCTGGACAGTAAAAAGATATTCTAGGAGGAAACCCAATTGAAGCCGTTATCCCTGATTGTGGGAAATTTAGGAGTCAACTGTTATATCCCATATTGTGAAGAAACCGATCAATGTGCCATTATCGATCCCGGTGACAAAGCCGATAAGATACTGGGACTGGTGCAAAAGAACAAGCTGCATCCCAAGTATATTTTGCTGACCCATGGCCATTTTGACCACATTGGAGCAGTAAAGGAGTTGAAGGATAAGACCGGGGCACAGATCGGGATACATCCGGGGGATGCGCCTATGCTGCTTGATCCGGCAAAAAACCTGTCCATCTTTACAGGCGGGGAAACGGTTCAGGTACAGGCCGATCTAATGGTAGAGGATGGCATGATTCTTCAAATCGGGAACATTCATTTAAAGGCAATCCATACACCAGGCCATACTGCTGGTGGATTATGCTATCTTGGTGGAGGGGTTTTGTTTACAGGTGATACCCTGTTTGCTGGCTCTGTCGGAAGAACCGACCTGCCTGGCGGCAGCCATTCGATCCTGATTCGATCCATTCAAGAAAAATTAATGATTCTGCAGGATGATTTGGTCATCTATCCCGGCCATGGAGGGCTCAGCACCCTGGGTCAGGAACGCATTTCAAACCCGTTTTTACAGGCTGGAGAGGATTTGGATTTTGAATGATTTGGGTCAAAGCTTCGCAGGTTTCCTATGACAATGAAATAGCAGAGCTGGTTAAGGTGTTTTATCCCGGGGAGCAGGTAGCTGCCCTGTCAAAGAGCGGTCTTGGTGTGGAAGATGGAAAAATCCATGCAGACCTGCCTGTGGAGGATATGGTACTGGAAACAGGATACACAAGGGAACATTCCGATTCCCTTGTCTTTTTCGCCTTCATGCAAAGGGGCGGGACCCTTTTGTGTGAGCATAAACAGGCTGTACCGATTCAAAGCATGAAGGATATTTTCCCCGAAGCAGGCCAAACCAGGAAAAGTAACAGGCTGATTAAAAACGGGCTGAAGGGGTGTGTTTTTGACCTGCTGACCCGGCATACCGGAAAGCATCCGAAGTGGGGGGCCATGACCGGCATCCGGCCGGTGAAGCTGGTACACGAAATGCGAAGCAGAGGGCTGAATGAAGCAGACACCAGACAGGAGCTTCTTCAAGTTTACAAGCTGCACCCTGAGAAAGCTGATCTGCTGATGCGTATAGCTGACATTCAGAAGCCTTTACTGGATCATCGGGAGGACAAAAAAGCCTCGGTGTACATCCATATCCCTTTCTGCTCCAGCCGCTGTCACTACTGTTCCTTTCCTTCAGATCTGATCAGCAGGGTGAGCGATAAAATGCAAGCCTATCTGGAATGCCTGGGGCTGGAAATAGCAGCTGTCATGGAAGCGTTGCAGAGAAAAGGTGCACAAGTGGATACGGTATACATCGGCGGGGGCACCCCTACCGTTCTGGAGCATTCCCATCTGGAAAAGCTGCTGAAGCTGGTGAGGCAGGAGATACTTGACCGATTTCCCATCCGGGAGTACACGGTGGAAGCCGGCCGTCCGGACAGCCTGGATTATCGAAAGCTGCTGCAATTGAAGGAATATGGCGTAAACCGGCTCAGCATCAATCCTCAGTCCATGAACCAGGAAACCTTGGATTTAATCGGAAGAAAGCATACCGTGGAGGAGCTTGTTCAGGTCTGCCGGCAAGCCCGGGAAATCGGATTTGACTGCATCAATATGGATGTCATCCTGGGGCTGCCCGGAGAAACAGGGGAGCACATGGAGCATACCATGAAGGAAATTGCAGCCTTGCACCCGGAAAATATTACAGTGCATACCCTGGCAGTGAAACGGGCTTCCGCCTTTAAGGAGTCCTTTGCCCAATACGATCCTTCCCGAAAAGGGCTGGCAGAGGAAATGGCGGATGTATGTCAAAAATGGATAGACAAACTGGGAATGGCACCCTATTATTTATACAGGCAGAAATATATGCTGGATCATCTGGAAAACACAGGATATGCCGTCCCAGGGAAGGAATGCCTGTACAACATTCACTTTATGGATGAGAAACGGGACATTTGGGCTTTCGGAGCCGGCGCATCCAGCAAAATCTATTATCCCCGGGAAGACAGGCTGGAACGAATTGCTAATGTAAAGAACCTGGACGAATACCTGTCCCGCATCGGGGAAATGATAGAGAAAAAGCAGAATGTACTGCGCAGCGGTTGACAATCCGCGGTTTGCCGATTATAATACAAGAAAATCCGCATCAAGAATCGCGATGATGGAGAGAGTACCCGGTATAAGGGCATCAGAGAGGAAATGCATCAGCTGAAAGCGTTTCCGGCAAGAGTACAGGGGAAAGACACTCCGGAGTTGGTCTGTTGAACATTCAGTAGGCAGCCCCGCTGATCAGCGTTATCATCACTCAAGTGGGAGAGGATGCTCATAGCGGCAGCTTCTTCAAACAGGGTGGTACCACGGGTTATAATCTCTCGTCCCTTTCGGGATGCAGAGGTTTTTGTTTTTTGAGAATCACTGCGCAAGGAGGAGGAAATACAAATGTTGACCAAAGCGCCTAAGGGCACCAAGGATATTCTGCCTCAGGATGTCTATCAATGGCATTATATAGAAGATACCATCCGGGACATAACCCGGGCATTCGGATATCAGGAAATCCGCACTCCGGTTTTTGAGCATACGGAATTGTTTGAGCGGGGCGTGGGGGACACCACTGATATTGTTCAAAAGGAGATGTACACCTTCCTTGACAAGGGCGGGCGGAGCATCACCCTAAAGCCGGAAGGAACGGCAGGAGTTGCCAGAGCTTATATCGAGCACAAGCTTTACGCCAACCCGCAACCGGTAAAGATGTTTTATATTACTCCCTGTTACCGGTATGAGAGGCCGCAAGCCGGAAGGCTGAGGGAATTTCATCAGTTTGGAGTGGAAGTATTCGGA
>DURK01000068.1 GCA_012837325.1 Clostridiales bacterium | reverse complement strand
TTACGTAAAAAAGCGAGATTAATAAATCTCGAAAATAAGGTTTGGTCGATTAACGCCTTTATCTCCTATGCAACAAACGCAAATCCTAACCTCATAGAATATAAAATGCTAGCCGTCAAAAAGGTTATCATTGGTGATATAGACATAAACAATAAATTCTTTAACAGCCTTCGTGATGCTTATCTAAATTTTAACGAATGGTTTGCAAAAAAATGTAATGAAGAAGCATATATCTGTCAGGATGATAAAGGGGATATTTTAGGTTTTCTATATATGAAAACCGAAGATGAATATGAAAATTATTCAGATATTGAACCATTATTCAGTCCTAAGAAACGGCTTAAGGTAGGCACTTTTAAGGTAGAAGCGACAGGATTTCGACTTGGAGAAAGATTTGTAAAAATAATATTTGATAATGCACTTGAGCGAAATGTTGATGAAATATATATTACATTGTTCGAAAATCGTGGCGAGCTCCAAATGCTTTCCGAACTGCTTAACAGATGGGGATTTCAAAAGCATGGAGTAAAAAGAAGCACCGGCGAAACCGTAATGACTAAACAGATGAAGGTGTATAATCCAAATCTAACAGTCAAAGAAAACTTTCCTAATTTGTATTATAAAAGACAGAAATTTATTTTACCTATTTATCCTAAATACCACACTTCCTTAATTCCTGATTCTATTTTAAAAAATGAAAATGAAGATGATTTTTTGGAGAAAACGCCATACAGGTATGCACTGCAAAAAGTTTACATATCATTTTCAAGAGAGAGGAATATTTACCCAGGCGATATCATTATCTTTTATAGAACAGGCGATAGAGGAAGAGCCGGATATACGGGAGTATTATCATCTATTGCTATAGTAGATGAAGTTCTATCTGGTTTCGAATCAAAAGAAGAATATTTAGGCCACTGTCTGGAAACCACGCTCGATGGGAGCCACCGCCGCGCTCTTTAAGAGCCACTCGCGCGGATGAATAGAGCCACCCGCGCGCGCCAAGAAAGCCATTTAGGCTGTAATCCTGTTATTTAGCGGCTTTTCGCATAGATTCCTTGCTTTCAATCACAATGGAGTAGGCTTGAGACGTCAGCCTGTCTGTTATAGCTTCTGCTGCCACCTGTATTGGCATTTGTTTGATCCATTCATCCGGATTAAATTGCGAGATAACCATGGTGGAGTTCTTTGAATGTCTCCTGTCGATGAGTCCAAGCAAGTGTTTGCAGTCACGCTCATCAATCTTAAATAAAAGCCACTCGTCGATGATGAGCAAAGGTGCTTTAGTGTACTGCTTCCTAACTTTCATTAAATATTCCAATCCTCTGCTTTCTGCTATTCTGAACTCATCCAGCAGCTCAGGTAACTGAATGTAACGAGTGGCAATACCAAGCCTGCAAGCTGCTTGCCCCAGAGCCTGTCCCAGATAGCTTTTTCCTGCACCTGTAGCTCCGAAGATGTTGATGTTTCTTGCGTGACGAAGATATTGACAGCTGGCAAGTTCCAAAATGACCTGTCTGTCTAGTTTACGCTCAATACTGTAATTGATATTTTCCACACAGGCTTCCGAGTTTTGAAACTTAGCCTGACGCAACAAACGTTTTATGCGATTGCTCTTTCTCTTACTTTGCTCTCTGTCAACCAGAAGTCCCAGTCGTTCCTCAAAGCTCATTTCTTTAAAAGTAGACGATGTATATTGTTCTTCCAGAGCTTCAACAAAGCCCGGTAGTCTCAAAGTCTTAAGTTTCTCTATGGTTTCATTTCTTAACATGCTTTTATCCTCCCTAATCCTGTCCAAAGTAATCCGCACCGCGGCTGAAGCCTTTAGGCTTTATTGTGTGATTATTTTCCTCATCTTTGGATACAAGATCCTCATCTCGCTCCAGTATTCTCTTGATTTGGCTGTAGGTGGGAGAGCTGCCTGCTTCAAGCAGGTATGAACAAGCATTCTCCAGACGCTTGCCGGAGTACTTGTCTTTAAGTCCCAGGATGCCAAAGCAAGATCTGTAGGCCTGTTGCTCTATGACCGCTTTGTCCAGGACCTGCTGTATAACCTTTTTGCAGGATCGGCCGATATTTCCTGCCCACTTAAGGAAACGTTCACCATCCCAGTCAACAAAGAAAAGCTTTCCGGGTGGCATATGATCGTTTACCGTGACATACCTGGTCTTACCCCATGATCTTTGATGTGAACTAACTCGCTGATGGTGGTAGAATATTTCTACAGTTCTATCTGTTGCCCTGATATCCATGGTTTCACCTAAATATTCGAAGGGAACTGAATAGAAACAGCCATGGTAAGCAATATGACAATTGGGCTGTACCTTGGCTTCTGACCATTCTGACAAGACGAATGGTTGGGGAGGAAGCGTAAGCAGGAAGTCCTTTTCTTCGCTATTAAAGGCATTCCAACGGCTTACGCTTTTTCCTGTTAGCTTAGTTGAGTTTATTTTTTCTAATGCATGGGCTACGCCTTCATGCAGGTCAAAGAAATTGTGAAATGTCTTGTTTCTGAGCTTTGCCAGAATCCTGTGTGATGCGATCTTCACTGAGTTTTCTACAGCTGCCTTGTCTTTTGGCTTGCGAACTCTTGTAGGCAGGATTACTGTTCCGTAATATTCTGCCATCTCCCGGTAAGTACGATTAAGTTCAGGCTCATAGAATACGGCCTTGCTAACACCACTCTTGAGATTGTCCGGAACGACAGTCTTAGGCACACCATCGAAATATCGGAAGCAATTGACATGCGCTGCGATCCAGCTAGAAAGCTTTTCGTTTCGGAACACTTCTGCATAGATAAGTTGACTGCAGGGCAAAACAGCTACAAAAAGACTCGCCTCACAGAGCTCTCCCTCATCTTCGTCGTAGTAAGCAATCTTAGAACCCGCCCAGTCGACCTGGATAGTTATGCCGGGTTTGTGCTGCAGGCGGATGGTGGCCTTTTGTGTCTTGGCATACTTGTGGTAGTAACGGCGGAACTGAGTCTCCATGTAGTAGCGTTTACCGTTTAGAATGCAGTTTTCTACATACTCTTCCCAGAGGAGTCTTAGTGTGACATGCTGTTTGGCTAATTCGCTGTGGACGTATTCGTAGTCGGGCAATTCGTATGATTCGTCTCTGTTCTCTCCAAAACCCGGTTTGCGCTGCATGGCAGGCTCAAAGTCTAAGTCTGTCAGCTCGTCCAGATCTTTTGGATTGTGCCAGCCCTGACTGTGAGCGTACCTCACGAGAATGGCTACGGTATTTCGAGATATACCGTGCAACTTTGCGGCCTGTCTTTGACTGATGCCATTGAAGACAGATCGCACGATCTGTTGATAGTTTGATTCCATCTCAAACCTCCTAAAATTAAATTTGCCGCTCTCAAACGGCAATTAAATTCTACAGAAGTTTGATTTGCTTTTGGAGAGATTATTGATTGAGCGCGTCAGTGGCTCTTTTCGTGCGCGGCGGTGGCTCTAATCCCAGCGCGCGGGTGGCTCTATTCGTGCGCGGCGGTGGCTCTCCGCGAGCGCGATTTCCACTGTCAAAACAGGAGCATTTTTACAAAAGAAGAGCTAGAATCGTTTTGGCATAAATATGGTGCAAATCAAATTATTTTGAAATTCATATTTGTAAAAAGCTTTAATAAAAGACCAATCTTAAAAACACTTTGGGATAATCAAATTATTTCTTTTCCGGATGGACCACGTCCTTTTACAAAGATCACTGATAACGAGTTTAACTTTATAGTTGAAGAAGCGGAAACGAATTTAAGTAGATATTGGAGGTGACTACATATGCAAGCAATACTATTGTCCATAAAACCAGAATATGTGGAGCAAATTTTTGCTGGTATTAAACGCTACGAATATCGCAAAAGATTACCAAGAGAAGAAGTCAGCAAACTAGTAATTTACGCTACAAATCCAGTGAAACAAGTAATTGGAGAAGTTAAATTAGAAGGATTTCTGTCTGGTAGTCCGGATTATATATGGGAGAGAACAAAGAAAGATGCAGGAATAACACAAAGTAAGTTCAGACAATATTTTGAAGGTACCATGAAGGCATATGCGCTTATTTTAGGCGAGATTACTGTTTACGAAAGTCCAAGGAGCCTAAATGATTTTGGGGTGTTAAGTGCGCCACAATCATTTGTATACCTCTGAGGACGAGCGATGATATTGTATCAACCGCTCCGTCCTTAGCCATTAAAGAACACTCTTTTTTATGAAAAGAGTGTTCTTTTATTGACTCAAAAGACAATCAGTTGGTGCAACAAAAAAACAGCTTCCGTTTTGAAGCTGTTTTTTCCTTGTTTCCTGTTACATCCTGCTTTCGGTGCCCCGGCTTTTTTTCAGCGCAACCCAAAGTGGTCCTGCAAGACAAACCGATGTATAGCAACCGCTTACGACACCGATTGCCATAGGAAGTGCGAATCTTTGTATGGATTCGATACCATTTATGGCAGCCAGAACAAACACCAGGCCTATACTGATAAATACAGCAACACTGGTATTGATGGTACGCCCCAAGACCTGTGTAACAGACAGATTGGTAATGGTTTCGATGGAATCCTTGGGATATTTTTTGGAGTTTTCTCGAATTCGGTCATAAACAACAATCGTGTCATTAATGGAGTATCCGATTATTGTCAGGAATACAGCAACAAAAGAATCCCCTATCGGGAACTTGAATAGAATATAAGCTGTGTACACCACCATTAAGTCAATAGAAATTGCAGCCAATGCCATAAAACCTGCTGATAGGCCGCCTATTCTTCGGAAACGGAGCCATACATAGATTAGAATGGCCAGCGCTCCTAAAGCAATGGCTTTGATTCCGTTGGTCAGGAAGCGTTTCCCGAAAAAGGGTTCAACCATGGAGGATTCGGATAGCTTCAGATTCATGTCTGGAAATTCTGCTTTCAAAGCCTGGTCCATTTCCTCCTGCTCCTTTGCGTCCAGCCCAAAATCACCTGCGATGTTTATCACCAATTGCTTTTGATTTGTATTGAGACTGGTGGTGGTTTGAGCACTGACAGCACGATTGATGATACCGGATGCGATACTTGCTGCCCGGTCCGAATCAACTTCGCCGGTATAATCGTATTTTACCAGAGAACCTCCCTTGAATTGAATGTCAAGGTTCACACCTATTACAAAGCTCATAACAATTCCGATAAGGATAACAGCCAAGGATATGCTGGCAAAGATTCGACGTTTGGAAAAAAAGTTTATAAACTTTTCAATGGTGACTCTCTTTGTCAAGCAGGTATAGTACTGAGGTTTTCTTAAAAAATCAAACTGACTAAGGGAATAGATCATCAGTCTGGATGCTGTTACACCAGCCACAAAATTGAATACAATACCGGTAATCAAGGTATAGGCAAAGGATAGCAGGGAGCCTGAACCCAGAGCCATCATAATCACACCGATTAAGAGCATGGTTATGTTTCCATCAAATACAGAGCTGAAAGAGTTTTTAAAGCCCAGAGAAATGGCATAGCCTAAGCTTTTTCCAGACTTGATTTCCTCACTGATCCGCTCCGATATGATAATATTGGCGTCAACCCCCATACCGATGGATAAAATGATACCGGCAATCCCCGTGAGAGTCAGGGTGATTTGAGGCACCGAAAGCGCCAGCAGCACTCCTGACATCTGAATAATCAGAGAAATACAAGCTACAAATCCTGGAAGGCGGTAGTAGATCACCAATAAAATACAAATTATCAGGAAAGCGACCACACCGGCTAACACCATGGTTTTTAATGCTCCACTGCCCAAAGAAGGGCTGATGGTGGAATGGTTGCGGGATGTCAGCGAAAAGGGAAGTGCACCGGCATTGATCTTGTCAGACAAGGCCTTAGCCTCCTCCAGCCCTCTCATACCGTCAATGTAGGCCTCCCCATTGGGAATATGGTTTTTAACAATGGCAGATTGAATTAAGGTATCATCCATATAGATGTTAATTGGTTTTTGAATAAGCTCTTTTGTTGCATCACTGAACAGCTTTGCACCTTCATCATCAAATTCAAGCTGTACAATATAGCCACCGGTCTCGGGGTTGGTGCCTACCGAGGCATTCTTCACATTCGAGCCGGTTACCAATACGTCTCCCGCTTCGTTGCGAAAGGTCAGCATGGCTGTTTCTCCCAATTCGGCAATCGCTCTTTCTGGATCAAAGTCCGTCTCGGTGGATTGCCAGGGAAACCTTACAATTATATAACCGTTTTGCTCATCTATGGTTACGTCACGGTCCAGGATATTCAGGTTATCCAACCTGGTTTCAATAACGGAACGAGCAGATTCCAGTTCTTGTTTGCTGGGGTTTCGATCCAGATCCACCGGTTCAAAAGCTGCATCCACACCACCTCGAATATCAATTCCGTAACGCATATCCGGCGTTCCTGGAACCACAAGCTCTAAAGAACGTCCGAGGGGCAGTACCAATCCGTTGATGGCAACATAGGCCATTAAAACAGCAACAGCCAATACAATAAAAAAGACAGACTTACGATTTTTCATCTGTTAACAGCTCCTTTCATACCTGATACAAATTCGTGATTAAACAAATTCGTACAGGAGGAGCTCACCTCCAATCAATCCATACAGTTTGTACGACTTTTTCTATTATATATTGAAATTCCCATGATGTAAATGAAGATATCTGACTTTTAGTTTACTTCGTACTTTCTAACATATGAGACAACCATGGGACATTGTCCTTGTATAATATGGTGAGGTTACCATCTTCAAATTCACTCTCATTATACATTTGAGGCAGTTCATTCAGAATTTCCTCAGCTGTTCCGAGTGGCACAGCATAAATAAGCTCCTCTTCCCATTTATTCAAAGGAAGCTTATTCTGCTCATCGCTCAGCTTTGTCAACAGTTCGTCTCTATATTTTAACCAGTTTGCCTGAAAAGTCCTTCCACTCCTGCTGGTTTTTTTCAGCGGGATCACATAGACAGCAAGCGCCAAGGCAAATAAGCCTGCCAGTAAACCAGCCCACTGGTTATCCATAATAACCCAGGCCAGTATGGCTGCGAGCAGACTGACGAGCACGGTTCCCATTGCCCATATTTTCAATTTAGAAATGTTCTCATGAAAATCCATTCTTCTTGTTCTTTGATATACAAGGCTTTCCCAGGTTGATATCTTATTCTTGTGACTTCTGCCATAAGTAGTTAGAACCTGGTTTACATCAGTCAAAGGAACTTCCTGCCCATGGCTTAAATCAGAAGCAACCCAATTCAATACATATTCTTCATGGGGCTTCAGTCTGTCTCTGGGAATATCTTCCCGTAAGATGAAAAAGCCTTCCCCCTCTTCCCTGTGCTGCAATTCCAGAAACCGAAACCGAATCAGTGATAAAACCGTAGCAAAGAGTTCCCGAGCTCCTGCCTTTCCTCCCTTTATCAGCACACCCAGCTCAGCTGGCGAAATAGCGGCATCCGGAATGCCATTCCTGTTTTCCTGCTGATCCAGGTCATTCTGATCAGTTCGGGTTTTTAAATAAAGCAGCAATACGGTTCCAATGCACAGCAAAACCGCCAGTAACCCCGTTGCCCAGCCGCCATAAAACCTCAGTTCCTCTTCTCTCCTGGTACGAGAGGCTTGATCCTCCCATGAAGCCATATCAGACGCAATATCCTGTTCTGCATAATTGTCTATAATCTTTCTTCCATCGGGAAAGAGGGAATTGGGAAGCAACAGGATGGATTCCAGGTATTCCCCCTTTCGAACCCGGTCAGCTGATATTCGAAAGACGCCGTCTTCAAGTATTTCTTTTTGTGTATAGACAGCACCTCTGGCATATCCGCTCCATTTTTCAGGGGAAACAGCTTCGGGCAGAGAAATTTGAATCTGTACATTTTCTACGTTCATCTCCATATCGGGCATGAAGGATTGCCAAAAGAAAACCGCCGTATCGTTATACAAAAATACGGTATCCATCATCTTGTAGCGATAAACAAAAGTGACTTCCTCCCGTTTCCTTCCCTTAAAGGGTATGGTAATATGATAAATGTCCTCTTCTGCATTGGCGAGCTGGTAGGTATAGGTTTCTCCGTCAGCACTGTCAGGCTGATCTGCCTGTTGCAGCTGTATCAGCTGCGGATTCGCTTCGGCATCCCCCGCACTCTGCAATCTGAAAACCTCTATTCCATCCGCCTTTGAGCTGTATGCCATGGGAATGGCTTTAATGAATTCAACCGATTCACTTAGCAGACGATACGTAGCCGTATCTTCAAAATAGACGGAGCCGTCTGAATTCAAAGTGATCTCTGAGGTATATTCCGAAATGGAATAGGATGCTTCCTGCTTCGCGTAAGCAGGAGTATGATTATAAAAAATGCTCAACAGAATTAGTATTGATGCGAGTACCCATTTAGCTGCTCTTTTGTATGGCATGCTATCCCCCCTTGTATAATATTATTGTAGCACGATTGCATTGGCTTCTCCACATGAAACGATTAATTTTTTTCCGAAGTGATCAGGATGGAAAGCAGGTTATATTTTACCCTGCAATGTGGTATAAATGATATGATAGATGAGGTGAATCCATGAAACATAAAGCACTGCAAAGAAAAATTTTATTTACGTTCCTGACCTTACTTGTTACAGCAGCGGCAGGTGCTCCGTTGTTAATTCGTTTATTTCATCCACCTCAAAAGAGATTGGCAAATCAGTTTTTTCAAGCTGTATCCGCGCAAAGAAATTACGATGAATATCTATTAAACCATTTAAATAATCACTCCTTTCCAGACTATTTGATACAGGAAGAAATCATCCAATTTGATATCGAGCGAGTTGAATCAAGCGGAAAAAATGAGAGCAGAGTATGGGTTTCTGCTCCCTTCCACACAGGTAATGTCCAGTTTTATCTGGATATGATAAAATATAATCAAGAATGGAAAATATCCAGACTTCCTGAAATGGTCTTTCATACCCATGGAATCCCGACCTCAGCAAGTAAATCCGAGGGAAGTCTTATGCATTCCATCATCCAGACAGGTGAGGACAGCCTGGAGCTATCTGCACCATCGACAGCCGATATCAATATTGGACAGCCGATCAGCTTTACCACTTTGGACGGCGTTCTTATCGACTTTCAGCCATTACAGCCTGTAAAGCTGACCAAAATTTTATCACTTTCCAATACAACCCTGGAAGACAAAGAGCTGGGCTATTTTGATATTCAGGGAGAGTTTCCTGTCTTTGTAGAAGATGGACATTCCATACAGTTCAAAGGCTGCTTCTTCCTGCCCATCGGAGTTACACAAGCAGTGCTTTATCAAACCGCCGACCAGATCGGCAGAATGGCTGTGTTGACCCATCCCTTTGAAAACTATGATTCGATTCGGGTGTTGCTGAAAAACAGTGATTACACCAGCAGCCTCCACAACAAGCTGGAGATCACCAGCCAGTATGATTTTGAAGTGTTTTCCTTGCCAAGCGGCATTCAGATTCCTTTTGAAAGCAATCAAACTGCGGAATTCCGACCTTCCGAACATGGAATCGAAGTTTGGAAAAACGGTGATTTGTTATCTGCTTCCTTGTTTCGGTGGCATATTCGCAGCAAGACCGGCCAGCCGCTTTATGTTAAAACCATCTATAGAGAACAAGCCCTTCCAAGGATGGGAACACCCTATCGAGGGTATCTGGAAACAGCCATGATGGATGGCTTTCTGACCTTGGTTAATGAGGTTGATTTGGAGGAATACCTCTATTCAGTCGTTCCAAGTGAGATGCCGGTCAAGTTCGGACTGGAAGCCTTGAAAGTTCAGGCAGTAGCTGCCAGAGCATATGCTGCCAGAGCTATGCAGTCACCCGGATATCGGGCTTATGGTGCACATCTGGATGACAGTGTAGCCAGTCAGGTTTATAACAATATCAGTGAACAGGATGTGGCAACCCATGCTGTCAATGAAACTGCCGGCATGGTTCCGGTATACTCCGGTCACATTGTGGATACACGTTTTTTTTCAACATCCTGTGGTTACACAGCCAACTTTCATGAGGTATGGAGCAATGCTGAAAATGAATTTCCATCAGAAGAAATACCCTATCTTACAGCAAAGGCCCAATATGAGGGCAATGTACCTGATCTGGACAGGGAAGAAAATTTCCGGGCTTTCCTGGATCAAACCACCTTGTCCGGTTATGATAAGTTTTCGCCCTTTTTCCGTTGGGAAGTGAAAATGAGCCGGCAGCAGATGGAAGCCATCCTGTCTTATGCTCTGCCTGTGCTTTACGAGCAGCAGCCTGTATTCATTTTGACCAAAACAGCTGATGGATCCTATGAAAGCGAAGAAATCCCCCCTGATATCGGCACGCTGTTAAATATTGAAGTGCTGCATAGAGGGGAAGGAGGAAACATGATGGAATTGGAGATTTCCACAACCCATGGGATATTTAAAATTACCAAGGAATATAATATCCGCCGGGCTTTGGAGCCTGTAAACCGCTTGAGTGAAGGTCCTATTGAGCTGTTGTGCCATGATGGATCAATACGAAGGGACTTTCCTATACTGCCCAGCGCTTTTGCCTATATTGATTACAGTCGTGATGCAGAGGGCAATGTGAAGGAGATCTCGATTCACGGGGGCGGTTATGGTCATGGAGTAGGAATGAGCCAGTACGGGGCTTATGGATTAACCCTGCTCGGTAAAACATGGCAGGATATTATTCTTCATTATTACCCCGGCAGCGAGCTGAGCAGTCTGCATCAAATCGGGCGTGGAAGATAGTTTGTCTTATGACAGATAACCGAGATAACGAAAATAAGAGGTTAAAGGCTGGAAATATGAGGTTACCCAAAGCTGTTGAGATTGCATTACGGAAAATAATGAAGGCAAACGGGCAGGCCTATTTGATAGGCGGGGCTCTCCGAGATTGGATGCTGAATAAATCAGTAACGGATTATGATATTGCATCCTCGCTTCTGCCTGACCAAATTGAGGAAGTTTTTTCCACTGAGTCTGTCCGGTTTGGGGGTAAGCGTTTTGGTACCGTAACAGTTAACATTGACAACGTCCTAATTGAAATTACCACCTTTCGCAAAGAATCGGATTACTCTGACAGTCGTCATCCGGATCAGGTTGCCTTTGTCTCCGATATCCATAAGGATCTTGCCCGGAGGGATTTTACCATTAATGCCATGGCTTATAACCCTTACGAATCCTCTGGACTAATTGATCCCTTTATGGGAAGAGAAGATCTGCAGAATCGTTTGATACGCGCAGTGGGCAACCCTGTGGAGCGCTTTACCGAGGATCCGCTGAGAATCATGAGAGGCATTCGTTTTTCAGCTCAGTTGAATTTTGAGATTCATAATGAGACCAGAAAAGCGATGAAAGCTTGTTGTCCGCTGCTGCAAAAGGTCTCTGCAGAGAGGCTGCGGTCCGAATGGGACAGCCTGCTGCTTGCGCCGCATCCAGACAAAGGCCTGCTGCTGTTACAGGAAACCGGAGCTCTCACCTTCCTTTTGTATGTGAGAAAGAGGATGACGAAAGACGGACTAAAGCCTCATCTGATTCTGAATAAGCAAAGCGCACAAATGATTAAGCGTATAACTCCCAATCTGGTTTATCGGCTCTCTACCCTGTTTTCTATGCTATATCCCGAAGATTTTGCAGATGCCGGCAGGCTGGATGGAATAAGAAACATAATGATCCAATTAAGATATGACAGAAAGACCATAAATCACATACCAAAAATGTTACAAGCCTATTTTGCAATCTCCCATATGGATATCACTTCATTTTCCATACGAAAACTGATCGGAGGAATGGGTATGCAGGATTTTGACCATTGCCTGAGCTGGTACAGAGAGATTAGCAAAATCAAGCAGGATTTGACTGGTAACAGAAGAGCTGAAAAGGCACTGGAATTATTTCGTGATATTGTAAGGCAAAAAGACCCTGTCTTTTTTTATCAATTGTCCATCAACGGCAAAGATGTGCTTAACGCCGGACTTGGGCAGCAGGATCCAAAAATTGTCGGTGAAGCACTAAACCTGGCTTATGAATGGGTGTTGGAGCATCCATCAAGGAATCAGCCTGATTGTTTAATTCCTATGCTTAAGAAGCACTACTCTTCTCTTATCCAGTCAACCTTGGTTAGAGAGGAAAAGTAATTGTTATTTTCCACTTAGCCCTATATACTAAATTATAGAAACAAATGGTAATTGATTGCAGATAAATAAATGAAACAGGGGGGTTGTTCATGAATCTCATTGAACAGTTTGGCAACAGTCTATGGAACTTCCGTTCCTATCACTCTTTGTCCCGCACCAAGGGGGGCAGAAGCTTTCTTTATATCTTTTTGTTGTTTCTATTGGTTTATTTGATAGGCAGCATCTATATCGGAGCACAATTAAGCAGTGCAATCGATTTTCTTCAGACTGAAATAGTGGATCATGTACCGGATTTCAGCCTGTCCAACGGTAAGTTCTCCTTCGCGGGAAAAATGCCCTTTCGTATCGAAGATGAAGGTTTTCAAATGGTGATTGATACCACCGGTCAAACCACGATGGATGATTTCAGTGGTGTCATCAACGGTATGCTGATAACCGAAGATAAACTGGTGATCGTACAAATGGGCAAAACCGAAATTACAGACCTTTCCGTGCTGGCACCGCTGCAGATCAGCAAGAGTCAGATTGTCCGGTTCTTGCCCGCTTTGAAGTTGTTGATTGTAATCGGAAGCGCTGTCTGGTTTTTGTTCGCCTTTGCAGGTAAGCTTTTCGGAATTCTGATGCTCAGCCTGACAGCCATGATTGCAGCCTCCATATTCCGGCAAAGGCTGACCTTCCTGAACCAGTGGAATGTTGCCATCTATGCCTCTACTCTCCCCATGCTGATCAAGCTGGCCAATTCTCTGCTGGGTGGACCTCTGCGCGGTTTTATGTTTATCATCTATTGGGGTGCTGCCATTACCTATGTTTTCCTCGGCATTTATCATATGCCCCACGCTGAACGCATCGAACCATTCCCAGCTATGGAGCAGACGGAGTCCGGCTCAAAGCTGGAGTAGCGGTTACAACGCAGGCAGTTTCATATACAGGAAAAGGCCTTCCAAAGAGTCTTTATGCTGGAAGGCCTGATTGTTTACCAAGCAAATTGACTGAGGTCGATATGACAGTATCCGTCTGGGTTCATTTTCAGATACCTCTGGTGGTACTCCTCGGCTGGATAAAAGCAATCCAAAGGTTGTACCTCAGTTACGATGGACTTCTCATGTTTTTTCTGTTCTTCTTCTACGGACTTTTGGATAACCGGTAAATCTGCTTCATTCAGATAATAAATGCCCGTTCGATACTGACTGCCGATGTCCGGTCCCTGACGATCCTTCACGGTAGGCTCAACAATTAGCCAATAACGCTTCAGCAACTCCTCCAGACTGATGATCTCTTCATCGAACCTTATCAGGCAGGCTTCGGCATGACCGGTACTGCCTGTGCAAACCTGCCGGTATGTTGGGTGTTCCACATGACCGTTTGCATATCCAACTTTGGTATCCGTCACTCCCTGTATACGGGAAAAGTATTCTTCTACGCCCCAAAAGCAACCGCCGGCCAAAATGATTTCCTTCATTTGCTGCTCGTTCCTTTCCATATTGAATCTTCCTTTGCTTCTCATATTACACCTTACCAAGAACATTGAAACAGGCTGATATTTATCCTTTTATAAACACAGCCCTCGAAATGTTTGAAATAGAATGACAGCAGACAATCCAAACCCTATCATACCCAGTATCGGATAAAACCATGAAACAATATTGGAAAAGCCCAGCAGACAAAGGATAAGCCCCATAAGGGAAGCAGCCACAGCAGGAAGGGCGGATACGGATCTGAATTTGTCCCTTACCACAGTGTGTATGGCGAACAGATTTCCCACAGCTGTAGTGAAAATTTCCGCCCATATAACCAATCCATAGATTGCTGTAAAAATGCCTCCCATTTGGTTGACCACGATCATCTGGGGAACTTCTCTGTGAAACACCTCCGGAATAAAACAAAGCAAAACATAGTTTCCTATCATCAGCAGCAAACCCAGCAGGCCTCCTCCCAGAATGCTTCCCCGAGTTAAGGCTGCTTTGTCGCGGATTTCTCCACCCATGGGTGCAAGTACACCAATGGACAAAACCAGATTAAATGAGGCATAGGCAGCACCTGTTCGAAGCAATGCAAACACTTCTCCCGGAGAAATCCGTTGAGCTGTTACTACAGGCTGAAATCCTTTATCAACTGTATGGATAAAAACAAGTAGATTAAAGACAATCAAACAGGGAACGATTATGGAATTGACGACGAGTATTCCTCTGATACCGATAAGGGTAATCAAAAGGGTTAACAAGGCTGTTGTAAAAGCACCGATCAGATAGGGAATGCCCCATTGTTCTTCAAAAAGAGCGCCCGCTCCGGCAAACATGGCACCGCATATGAATACAAAGGTAATCCCGAGATAAAGATTGACAAAGGAAGCAGCTTTGCCAAATATGTAGTTGGTTACATTTCCATAGGATTTGGCTCCAAGCTTTCCTCCATAAAACATAATGCTTCTTCCCACTACAATAAACAAAATGACAGAGCACAGAATTGCCCAGTAGGAGGGAAATCCATACCGGGTAAAGAATTGGAGTATCTCCTGTCCGGTTGCAAAACCCGCTCCAACTACCGTGCCAATATAGGCCATGGCAATTCGGAATCCGTCATATAACAAGCGCTTGCTGCGTCTCATGCTTTCCCCCTGATATTCTTCATCTAATAGCAGTCTATTAGGGGAAGGGGCAGCTTATGACGCAGGATTGGAAACCATTGATTGTTTATTTACTTGATATGTGCCAGCGTGCGAAAGGGACAAAAACCTACCTGAATCTGAAGAATATCCCCCGGTCTGCTGTGTGCAGGCAAAATAGCTAGAGGCATGTTCCAGGTTTTCTGATCCAAGGCAACCACAGCATATTCCTCTTCAATACTGACAACCTCCACGACACACTCCATATACCCCGCTCCTTTACAAATTCATTTGATCCCAGAATTCGTCAATCAGCTGGTTGATAAAATGAAAATTCTTCATCATGGTAGAATACGATATCTGCCAGGAAGCTGCCATCTCGGTCTTGTTCACAGGCAGATCCTCTCTGGTGCGGTAATACAATTCCAATGCTGCCGACCAGCCTTGCGGCTTCCGGATTTGAGGCAACCCATTCATCTCCCAGTGGGAGACAACACAATTCCAAATATCCTGAATATCATCTTCACAGTCAACAAGATAATATTTCTTTAATCGTTTGATCGCCTGTTTTGGAATTTCCAATAAGATATCATCGTTTGAAGGGGTTATGCTGCCATTCCTTACACTGACTTCCACAAAATTGTCATCCATATATGCTAAATACGGCTCTTTTGCATTCATTTCCTTTAACAGGGACAGCGCTTCCTCGACCTGTTCTTTTCCTTCGGATTTTTGAAGTACAAAAGTACGCAGGAACTGTTCAGCCTTGTCATCACGAAAGGAAGCCACTACATTCAGAATGGCTTTTTTTATCATCAGATCGTTGAGATTCAATCCCCATTTCAACAGGGATTCCAGTCCATCTCCGTCTTTCCATTTGCTTTTCAAATCAGAGCTGGGCAGCTTTAATAAATCGTGAATGGTTTTGACCCTGCGGATAATTTCATCATAAGGCACCTGAAAATGATAGGGCAGCTCAGAATATTCCCTCTCATTCTTCATAACACTTTTTACAAAATGCTTATAATAGCTGCTTATGGTATTGTTGGGATTGAGCTTTTCCACCTTGTCCCAATACGTAAATGCATCTTTGAATCGCTTCAGGTTAAAACAGGAAACCGCCATATAATGTAAAACGCTGGTGTCATAAGGTTTATATTGGAGCATCTTCTTTAGCAGCAGGTTGGCTTTCCCGTGTTCACCCATTTCGCACAGAGTCACCGCAATTTTATACATTTCTTCCGGGTCTTTTACATTTTGATTCATAACCGCTTCCATGTGCTGATTGCTGGCTTTCCTATCACCCTTTTCACAAAGAAAGAGTGCAATGTTGCAGTTGGCATGCACATTGTAGGGATTATCTGTAAGGATTTTCCTGCTTTCCTCTATCGCCTTATCCAGGTTGCCTGTACAAAAATATGCCAATGCCAGATTGTTTCTGGCAAAAATCAAAGCGGGATCCATCCTGACTGCCTTTTCCAGCTCGCGAACCGCACGCCTGTAGTCGCCTTTGTCAAGGAAATCCTTGCCCCTGCTGGCAAATGCCATGCCTTCATCTTTATCCGGATTGATATCATTTATAAATTCAAGATAGAATTCCTGACTTTGCAGCACCTCAAGCAGGTTTTGGGCTTCCTCGGAAAATAGACCATACTCATCCAGCTCCAGATACTTTTCCAGACTGGACTCGGCTTTGCCAAACTCCTGCAGACCAAGAAAATTACAACCCATGGCAAAATAACAATCAGTGCGGGATGGATCCTTCTGCAAAATAAAAAAAAGAATCAGATTGGATTCATGAAAATAACCCATTTCTGAAAAGACCTCTGCCAGATCAAGCGAATATTCCATATTTTCCGGGTCCTTTTCAACTGCCTTCCGGTAATAACTCAACGCATGAATATAGTTGTTGTTCTCGATGTATTTTCTGGCCTTTCGATTAAAAAAGGAGCCGTCCTGTTCAAAAGGAACTACCTTCTTCAATCTGCCTGCAAATAATTCCTTAGCCATTTTTCCCTCCAGGCTGCCATGGTATAGCCGTATTATACCACATCACGGCTTACATCTGCAACCAAGGTATCATCTGGATCGCTGCGATAAATGACATGCCAATCCTTTGTTCTTGGAGAATACCTTTGGCAGTTTATAAAGATTCAGGCTGACAAGAAGAATTCAACAACTATGCATGTGCAAGCAAGGATTCCAACTGTTCCTTGCTGAAATGGTATTTGGTGTTGCAATAATGGCAGGTCAGCTCGGCTTCTCCCTCAGTCTGAATGATATCCTCCAGTTCCTCTTTGCCCAGCCCCAAAACCACCCGTTCCAGCCTTTCCCGGTTGCAGTCGCATTTAAATTTCAACGATGTTTTTCCCAGCAGCTTTAATTCAAACTCTCCTAGCAGTATTTCCAATATCTCCTCAGGGGTACGCCCTTGCTCCACCAAGGTAGAAATGGCAGGCACCTCTGCTATTTTTTTTTCAATCCTGTTAATGATTTCTTCGTCGGCATCAGGTAACGGCTGGATGATATATCCACCGGCTGCTTTGACCGACAAATCCGGGTTTATCAGTACACCTAGCGCTACAGCAGAAGGTTGTTGCTCTGACGCCCAAAAATAATTGGCAATATCTTCACCGATTTCTCCCGATACCAGATCAATTTGGCCAACATAAGGTTCTTTCAGCCCCAGATCTTTGATTACGGTCAATTTTCCTTCTCTGCCTACCGCACTTCCCACATCCAGTTTACCTGCCTCATTCAACGGCAGATCAGTCTGCGGATAATCCACATATCCCTTTAAGGTGCCATCTGCTTTCGCCACGCTGACTATGCTGCCTAGGGGGCCGGTTCCTTTTACTACAATAGATAATACATTGCTGCTGTTTTTCATATCCACCGCCATCATTCCTGCTGCAGTTAAAACCCGTCCCAAAGCTGCAGCGGCAACAGGATACAAGCCATGTATCTTTGCTGCCTGCGAAACCAGCTGCGTTGTTCTCACAGCAAACGCCCTTATACTCCCCTGTCCCGCAACTCCTCTTACTACATAATCCATGTATATTCCTCCACTTATTGAAATACCCCGGTGAGAAATCACCGGGGTAGTCTTGGCTCAAACTTATCTATTTAAACCAACTGAACATTGGAAGCCTGCAGGCCTTTATCGCCTTCAACCACATCAAAGCTGACTTCCTGTCCTTCTGCTAATGTACGAAAGCCTTCTGCACTGATGGCGGAGTAGTGAACAAAAATATCACTGCCGTCTTCTCTTTCAATGAAACCGAAGCCTTTTGTCGCATTAAACCATTTGACTCTGCCTTTTTCCACTTAAAACAATCCTCCTAAAAGATAATTCTTGACTAGTGTACCATATCGAAGCAACCGTGTCAATTCGATATTTTGCATCAAATCTTGTTATTATTATAAACTGCTTAACGTGCATTCATTCAAAATCATCCTGTTTTTTTAGTAATCGCCGAAAAAAGAATCCGTTGACTTCTTTTGCCGGGAGGGGTCAGATCATTGGCTGAATAAGCGGCAATGTGTAGAAAGCCGCATTTCTTGAGAAGCTCCACCATCTCTTCTGTTCGATATGCACGCTGCCAATGGGTTTCATCTGATCTTTTGTACAAGCTGCCCTGCTTCTCAAAAAAGGTGAGATTCATTTCGAGCAGGCTGGTTTCTTTATCAAAATGATTCAACCATATTAAGCTGACCTGTTCATCTATATCCGCCATGGTACGATTGCCCAGTATGGATGACAGTTTATAATAGGTGCTGATATCAAAGACCAGAATCCCCCCCGGATTCAAGTATCGGTTTATTCTTTGCATGGTTTGCTTTAATTTGCCCTTATCCAAGATGTAGTTAAAGCCGTCGCACATGCATAGAATTGCATCAACAGGCCGATGGAGGGTTAGCTCTGCCATATCTTGGCATACATAGGATACCCGTAAACCAGCCTTTCTGGCCTTTTCTCTTGCTACAAACAGCATTTCCTCCGAAAGATCGATACCGGTTACCTGATACCCTCTCCCAGCCAAAACATTGGTTATTCCTCCGGTTCCGCAAGCCAGATCCACAACGGTCTTAGGGCGTTTCTCATATTTTTGAAAAATTTTTTCGACCTGACTGGTCCACTTCCGATAGTTCACATTTTTCATAAACCGATCGTAGTAATTGGCAAAATCCTGATACATAAAAGCCTCCTGACATTCGTAAAAGAAAACCTTCAGTGTGAAGGTTTCCTGTTTTGCTTTGCTGCTTTGATTTTTTCCTGCTGCTTGCGGCGGGTAATCATTCCTCCGATGCGTCCGGTTTCCTTTGCCGACAGGCTGCCCCACCCATGCTCCCTGATCTTTTCCAGCAGGCCAAGCTCTGCTGCAACTTCCAATTTCACCGGGTCTTCCGGTTTTTCCAGCTTTCTAGGTTTTGCCTTTTGTGTCATACGATCCCTCCTCATGGAATAGTATGGGAAAAAGCACCTCGGGTTATACCTCTTTCACCTGCTCTGCTGATATATCGCCTTGTTCCTGCTCTTGCTCCATAATCCGATTATTGATGTATATATCAAAAATCCAATTTACATAGGACAAGATGATGAGAGCCGGAAAAGTCAACCCTACAACAAAGAAGGGCAGGGATGCAAGAAAAGCTAGTGATAGAACAACCCATGCAGCAGAAAACAGAAAAATAAGAAAGGTAAAGGGCAGCTTTACCATGGTAAGAATAAAGGCATTACGTATAATATCCTTTAATTTCAGCCGATAGGTTACGATCATAGGAAAGATGAACATATTCATCATGGCTATCATCAAAATAAACAGGAACATAAAGTATTTCATGTATAGAAACAGAAAGCTTCCGGATTCCTCAAACCTGTAACCGTAAAAGTAAATACCAATATTAGACAGCAAGAAGAAAATGCCGTTCATCAACATGACAAAAAGCCCCTGTTTCCAGTTTTCCTTCCAGGCATCCTTAAAATCGCTCCATACCCATGCATGTTCGTCTCTGGCCCAGTTACGGATGATGTATGATACCGCTGCTGTTGCAGGTCCTGTAAGCATCAGACAGGGAATCATCAACAAAAAGAACGGGATGCTGATGACCTGGCCGGTTTCCTGCATCATCACTGCATGGGCAAAATTTAACAAAAAAGCAGGAATCCAAAATATGGAATACAGCAGGTTTAATTGCATCAGCTGCCAGAATCGAACAGAGAGAACCGTTGTAAACAGCTTAAATCGGCTGCCTTTCACATCCTCCTTTTTTAACTCTGGCTTCCGGGGGTCACCATAGTACATTCGATTAAAAAATCCGCCAAACATGCAAACAATCCTTCCCTATTCATCTCAATGAGACAAATCATTATTACCATTGTAGCAGGCTTTCTTTGTTTCATCAATAAGAAACAATGAAGACATGCTCTTTCAGGGTCAAGCAGGAGCATACAAGAACAAAACAGCAAATTCATGGAATTGACATTTGATGCCTGCAATGGTATGATTGAAAAAAAGTTTTATAATATGTTGGTAGTTTAGAGGTTGCAGCATTTATCAGTAATCCATCCGAGAAGGAAGGGATTCTATGACAGATGGAAGAAAGGAAATGCTGCCGAAGAAAGCCGCGGCCCTCCCGCTGTTTTCTGGTCCGGAAGTGAATAACTTCCAGACTGTCATCAAGCAATTGGTGGAGCGCTTACTGCCTCGTCAATGGATAATAAAGCATGATTCATTTATATTATCTGCAAGCTCATATTGCTTGCGAGAGAAAAGAAATGCTGAAAGCAGATCCATAAGTTACGGGGGCGGCTGGTGGAGATCAGCCGCTTTGTTTTGATATACAAGTTATACGGAGAATACTGCAGCCCATTCATTGCATATCCTGATTACTGACATACATCTTTTGACAGGAGGAACTACATTGAAAAAGTATAATATAGCGCTGGTTGGAGCCACTGGTATGGTAGGTCGAAAATTCCTGCAGGTATTGGAGGAAAGACAATTACCGGTAGCGAACTATTATCTCTTTGCATCAGCACGCTCCGCTGGGAAAAAGATTCCCTTTATGGGTCGTGAATACACAGTGGAAGAACTGAACGAATCATGCTTTGACGGTAAGGATATCCACATTGCCCTGTTTTCTGCCGGCGGCGAAACCAGCCGGAGGTTTGCTCCCATTGCAGCTTCCAAAGGTATCGTAGTTATCGACAACAGCAGTGCTTGGAGAATGGACCCCCAGGTTCCACTGGTTGTGCCCGAAGTCAATTCTCAGGATATCCTGAAACACAAAGGAATTATTGCCAATCCCAATTGTTCTACCATCCAGGCAGTGGTAGCCCTAAAGCCGCTGCATGATCATTACGGAATCAAAAGGGTTGTCTATTCTACCTACCAGGCAGTATCCGGTGCAGGAATGGATGGTTATTCTGATCTGGAGAAAGGCATTCAGGGTCATGCTCCCAAAAAGTTCCCGCATCCTATCTTCAGCAACTGCCTGCCTCATATCGATGTCTTTCTAGACAACGGATACACCAAGGAAGAGATGAAAATGATCGAAGAAACCAGAAAAATCCTGGGTGACCAATCCCTGCGCATCACTGCAACAACCGTTCGGGTACCGGTTTTCCACGGCCATAGTGAATCCATCAATGTGGAATTGGAAAGAGAATTTGATTTGTCTGAGCTGAAACAGATTTTATCGGACGCCCCCGGATTGGTTCTGGCAGACGATCCTGCCAGGAATCAATACCCTATGCCTATTCAAGCTCAGGATAAGGACGATGTCTTTGTTGGCAGAGTCCGCCGGGACGAAAGCGTAGACAGCGGAGTAAACCTCTGGGTGGTAGCGGATAATATCCGTAAAGGAGCTGCTACCAATACCATACAGATCGCACAACACTTGATTTCCTATTGGGAAAGCAAAGAAGCGGAAGGAAGGTGACGGCTTAATGAGTTTATTTACGGGTTCCTGTGTTGCTATGGTAACTCCATTTACAGAAAACGGAGTCAATTTTGATGCCCTGGGTAAGGCAATTGATTTTCAAATCAACCAGGGTACCGATGCCCTGCTGGCTTGTGGTACAACTGGTGAGCCCACTACGATGACACAACAGGAAAAAAGAGATGTCATTCGATTTACTGTAGAAAAAGCGGGGGGCAGACTGCCGGTGCTTGCAGGTGTGGGAGGCAACTGCACCGCAGAAGTAATCCGGGCCTCCGTCGAAGCAGAAGAGCTTGGTGCAGACGGGCTGCTGGCAGTGAATCCCTATTATAATAAGACCAATGCCAAAGGTTTGATCGCACATTTTCGCAGTGTTTCCGATGCGGTATCCATTCCTATCATCATTTATAATGTACCAAGCCGGACCAGTTACAATATTTCACCGCAGGCTATGCTCGAACTATCCAAAATTAAAAATGTCCAGGCGATAAAGGAAGCCAGCGGAGATATCGCTCAAGTATTGGAAATGTTTCGCCTCTGCGGAGATATAATCGATATTTATTCCGGTAACGACGATATGGTTGTGCCGCTTCTTGCAGCCGGCGGAAAGGGCGTCATATCCGTCGTAGCAAATATTGCTCCTGCAGATACCCATGAGATGGTTAGCACGTTTCTGAATGGAAACAGAGAAGAAGCCCTTTCGCTTCAGTTGAAGCTGCTTCCCCTCATTCATGCTCTGTTCTGCGAAGTCAATCCCATCCCGGTAAAGACCGCAATGAATCTGATGGGCTTTGATATGGGACCGCTGCGTCTGCCTCTGACTGACATGGAGGATGCAAACCTCACGATCCTGAAACAACGTATGAAGGAATATGGATTATTATAAAAGATATGGAGTGAGTCTTACAGATGATAAAACTGATTCTGCATGGCTGTAATGGTAAAATGGGCCGGGTGATTGCATCTGCGGCTGCAGCAGATAAGGAAATTGAAATTGTAGCAGGAGTGGATCGGTATCCGGGTTCTCATAAAAGCCCCTTCCCGGTTTACCAGGATCTTTCACTTGTAAAAGAAAAGGCGGATGTGATATTGGACTTTTCCGTCTCCGCTGCTCTTCCCAGGCTGCTGGAGTTTGTTGATCAAGCCTCCATACCCCTGGTTATTGCTACTACCGGCTTGTCAGCTTCTGATTTGGAGCAAATCGAAAAGCAATCCAAAAAGACAGCTGTTTTTCGAGCAGCCAATCTATCTGTTGGAATCAACCTGATGTATGAACTGATACAGAGAGCCGCTGCGGTATTGGGTGACAGATTTGATATTGAAATAGTAGAAAAGCATCACAATCAGAAAATCGATGCTCCCAGCGGTACCGCTTATGCCCTGGCAGATGCTGTGAATCAGGTGTTTCTGCGCTCCAAGCATTATTCTTACGGCAGGCACTCTAAAAACGACAAGCGCTCTATAAATGAAATTGGAATTCACGCTGTCCGCGGAGGTACTATTGCAGGGGAACATACC
Organism: Clostridiales bacterium; assembly: GCA_012837325.1. Lineage (GTDB taxonomy): Bacteria > Bacillota > Clostridia > Caldicoprobacterales > DTU083 > DURK01. The sequence continues at coordinate 16,868 of DURK01000068.1, read as the reverse complement.
GTAATGTTTGCCGGGCAGGATGAAATTCTTGAGGTTACCCATTCTGCTCACTCCAGACAGGTTTTTGCACTTGGTGCTTTAACAGCAGCCAAATATATGGCAGGGAAGCAAACCGGCTTGTACGATATGACTGATGTTCTCCTGGATAAGGATGCCGTAACCCACATCTATACCAATAATGAACAAGTCATGGTTACTGTGAACCGGCTTCCCTATAAGCCTGTGCTCATAGCTGAACTTTTCGGCAGCCTGGCAAAACAGGGCATTAATATTGATATGATCAGCCAGACTGCTCCTGTTGACGACCACATCAATCTTTCCTTTACCCTGCCTGGCCAGAACTTAAAGCAAGCCGTGGATACAATTGCCGAGGTTGAAACGAGCAATCCGGAAATTCAAACCGACGTATTTGAAAATATTACGCAATTATCAGTGGAAGGTCCCGGTATGGAGAGACAATCAGGAGTGGCCGCACGGGTTTTTGAAGTTTTGGCCAAACAAGGTATAGGGATCAAGCTGATTACCACCTCGGAAACAAAGATATCCCTGGTCATCCCCCGCAGGGATGAGAAGGCAGCTTCGGAAGCAATTATAGCAGCCTTCCGTTTATAGAAAACCCTCATCGCTTTGCATAACCTGGTAAAACTTAAATGCCTTGGATGGAGGTATAAAAAAGCGCCTTGACAGCCGATTTATTCGATCAAGGCGTTTTTTTCGCGTATTTCCTTGCGTTGCAGACTCATATTATCAGCTATACTATTTATTTTTCAATGCCGTTCCTGGCTGGTATACCGGAATCCATATAATGCCGGACAGCCCTCATTTCTGTGATCAAATCGGCTCTTCGCTCAATCTCCTCAGGCAGAGTCCTGCCGGTCAAAATCAACTCCATGTTTCCGGGTTTGGCGTCCAGGATATCCAATACATCTTTCAAAGATACCAACCCTGCCTGTATACTGCCCAGTATTTCATCTAGAATCAGGATGTCACAGGAGTGGTTCTCCATGATGCAGTGGATTTGCTTTATTTCCTCTTGAATTTTGCGGGATAAATTCATTTTTTCCTGGTCATTCATTAAAAACACAAATTTTTTTGTTTCTCCAAAGCGGCGGATTTCAAAATCAGGCTCCAGCTTTCGTATGGATACCAGCTCACCGGTGTGCATACCTTTCATAAATTGAATCATGATCACCTTCAAGCCATGCCCCACTGCACGCAAACCCAGCCCCAGGGCAGCTGTGGTTTTTCCTTTTCCGTCGCCGGTGTATACTTGTATATAACCCTTTTCCATTTTTCAGCCTCTTTTTGTTTTGTTAAAAATATGATCCAGCTAAAGCCACTTTGCAGTGTAAAGACTCTTCTGCTGAAGCCTTGCTGCGAATGGCAGCGCAGACTCCTGAACAATTCTGTTTATTGCCGCTGAACCATTTCATAATGGCATAAAATCCAAATATGGTGGTCAAACTAGTACCAAATCCCAAGATGATCGATAACCATTCGGAGGTGAAAAGCATGAAACCCGATCATTATGAAGAGGATTTTTTGGTTATTGACGGAGCTTTGGATCCTTCCATCTTTCCCCCTGGAATCTCTCATGGACTGAACGTCCTTTCACCAGGAGAATACGATCGCTTTTCCATAAATGCACTGGATGACTATCCGGAAATTGATTTTGATGAATTCCGGAACCATATTTAATCCGGGGAGCAATTGCTCCCTGTTTACCTTTTACCGATATCCTTACGATAATGCATGCCTTCAAAGGCAATGGCACCAACCTGCTGATATGCTTTTTGAAGAGCTTCGCTGAGATTGTCTCCCAATGCAGTCACACCAAGCACACGCCCGCCATTGGTGACCAGACCTTGTTTGGTTTTTTTTGTTCCGGCATGAAACAAAAGACATTCGGGCTGCTCTTTTATTTTAATGGGCAGCCCCTTCCTATAGCTGCCGGGATAACCTTCTGAAGCCAACACAACACAAGCTGCTGCTCTGTCATCCCAGGTGATTTCCAGCTTGTGCAGCTGCCGGTCAATTACAGCCTCCATCACTTCCAGCAAATCCGTTTGTAATCTCGGCAGGACTACCTGTGCTTCCGGATCCCCAAACCTCGCATTGTATTCCAATACCTTTGGACCGGATGGTGTTAACATCAGACCAAAATACAACACTCCCTGAAAGGGCCTGTCCTCTTGGCTCATCGCAACAATGGTGGGCATTATAATATGCTGTTCGACATATTCAGCAACCTCAGGAGTGTAGTGAAAGCTAGGCGAAAAAGCACCCATTCCGCCTGTATTCGGTCCTCTATCCTTATCGTAAGCTCTTTTGTAATCCTGAGCGCTTACCATCGGTACAATGGTTTTACCGTCGGTAAATGCCAGTATGGAGACCTCCGGTCCGGTTAAAAACTCTTCGATCAGGATCCGCTCTCCTGCTTTCCCGAACTCGTTATTCAGCAGCATGGCTTTTATCGCATCTTCCGCCTCTTCCCTGCTGAAAGCAATGATAACACCCTTGCCCAGTGCCAGGCCATCCGCTTTGATCACAACCGGAAACGGGACTTGACTCAAAAAGTTGGCAGCTGCATCATACCGATCAAAGCACATGTACTCAGCAGAAGGAATTCTATATTTTTTCATTAATTCCTTGGCGAATACCTTACTGGATTCAATCATTGCAGCAGCCTGCCGGGGGCCGAATGCGCGCAAACCGTTTTCTTCCAGCTTGTCCACCAGACCCAGTGCCAGAGGGTCATCCGGTGCCACCACCGTCAGGTCAATCTGCTGCTGCTTTGCAAAATTCAAAATCCCTTCTAAATCCGTTGCTGAAATATCGATGCACTCTGCCAGAGAGGAAATCCCTCCATTGCCAGGTGCACAAAACAGCTTTGTGATGCGGGGGCTCTGACTTAACTTCCACACGATAGCATGTTCTCTGCCGCCGCTGCCAATCACCAATACCTTCATAGAAAGCCTACCTCGCTCTGTTGATTAGTGTTTGAAATGCCTCATTCCAGTAAATAACATTGTAATACCATGCCGATTGCAGGCGTCTATGGACAGTTGATCCTTAACTGAACCCCCCGGCTGGATAATTGCGGTTATGCCTGCCTTGGCTGCCGCTTCCACACAATCGTCAAAGGGAAAGAATGCATCGGAGGCCAGCACAGCACCTTTTACCTTATTCCCGCTTCTTTTGACGGCATGTTCAACCGCCCAAATCCGATTTACCTGTCCCGGCCCGATTCCAAGAGATTGCTTGTCCCTGGCAATGGCAATTCCATTGGACTTTGTATGCTTGACAACTTTCCATGCAAAAAGCAGATCCTCCAATTCTTTTTCCGAGGGCTCTCTGCTTGTAACCACCTTCCAAGGCTGGGTTTCCTTAAGCAGCCTGTTATCCATATCCTGTACCAGCAAACCTCCTGCTACTTTTTTCATATCCCATGTATTGAGCGGCAAGGAAGCTTGTATATCGTCCAGCACTAAAATTCGGATGTTTTTCTTCTGCTTCAATATTTCCAAAGCCTCCTGAGTATAACCGGGTGCAATGACGATTTCAATAAAGATTTTGTTTATTTCCAAGGCTGTTTCCAGGTCTATTTCGCGATTGGCAGCAACAATACCGCCAAAAATGGATACGGGGTCTGCATCATATGCTTTTTGGTAGGCTTTCAAAATACTGTCATCCTCACCCACTCCGCAGGGGTTGGCATGCTTGATCGCTGCCACCGCAGGCTGATCAAATTCTCTCAGCAAATCCAAAGCTCCATTGGTATCATTGATATTGTTAAAAGACAATTCTTTTCCATGAATCTGCCTGGCAGTTGGCAGACTGCCTGCAACCGGCCGAATTTCTCTGTAAAATACCGCCTGCTGATGTGGGTTTTCTCCATATCGCATATCCTGCTGTTTTTCGTATGTCATGGTAAGGAGTTGAGGGAATTCTGATGAGCCCGTTTGCTCTCTCAAGTATTGGGCAATCAGCGCATCATAGTGGGCTGTCTGTTCAAATACCTTAGCTGCCAGACCAAACCTGGTTTCACTGCTGATTTCTCCGCTTTTCAGCTCTTCCAGAACAATGGCATAATCAGCAGGATCCACCACTACTGCCACATGAAGGTAGTTCTTAGCAGCCGCACGCAGCATGGCAGGACCTCCTATATCAATGTTTTCTATTGCTTCCTCCAGTTTAACATTTTCCTTGAGGATGGTTTGACGGAAGGGATACAAATTGATTACCACCAAGTCAATGGTGTCGATTTCCAACGCCTCCAGCTGACGCATATGCTCCGGGTTATCCCTGATCGCAAGAATACCGCCATGTACCTTTGGGTGCAGGGTTTTTACCCTGCCGTCCAGACATTCGGGGAAGCCGGTTACTTCACTGATATTGGTAACAGATACTCCTGCATCCTTCAGTGTCTTTGCCGTTCCACCTGTTGATAGAATCTCGAAGGATAATTGCTCAAGCTCTCTTGCCAGCTCAACAACTCCTATCTTGTCTGATACGCTGATTAATGCACGTTTCCTCTTCATACATCGCCCTCCTCCAATGTTACTTTGCGCCCTAATACCTTTATTTTATCCTGTACCAATAAGGCAACCGCCCTGGGCAAAAGCTCGTGTTCTACCTCCAAAACCCGCTGAGACAAGGTTTCAACAGTATCACCGCACAGCACATCCACCGCCTTTTGCAAAATAATCGGACCTGTATCCGTACCTTCATCCACAAAATGAACAGTGGCACCAGTTACCTTTGCACCATAGTCCAGTACAGCCTGATGCACCTTTTGTCCGTAAAAGCCCATACCGCAGAAGGACGGTATTAATGAGGGGTGAATGTTGATGATTTTATTTCGATAACATTCCACCAGTTCCGGGGACAAAATACGAAGGTAACCGGCAAGCACGACATATTCCACATGATGGTCTGTTAACTTTTCTAAGATGGCCTGATTAAAGGACTCCGAACTTTTATATTGCTTTCGGTCAATACAAAATGACGGGATTCCCTTGCTTTCTGCTCTGACCAGACCATATGCATTGGGTCTGTCTGAGAGTACCAGCTTGATATCGGCAGGAATGCTGCCCCTTTCCACAGCATCCATGACAGCCTGCAAATTGGAGCCTCCTCCGGAAAGCAATACACCGATGCCCTTCACCTCAGCACCACGCCTTCCTGTCCCTCTATCACGGCACCGATATAATAAGCCGGATAACCTGTTTCCTTCAAGCTTGAAAGGATTTCCTGAACCTGCTCTGAATCGCATGCCAGCACCATCCCGATGCCCATGTTAAATGTGTTGTACATATTGTCCTCATCGATATTCCCTGCCTGTTGAAGCAGTGAGAAAACCGGAAGAACCGGCCAGCTGCCTCTCAGGATCTCTGCTGACAAACCATCCGGAAGCATTCGAGGAATATTCTCAATAAAGCCGCCTCCTGTTATGTGGGACAACCCCTTAACATTAAAATACCGCATCAGCTCCAATATACCCTTCACATAGATACGGGTAGGCTTGAGAAGCTCCCGGCCTATGCTCATACCCAAGTCTGCATCATATTCCTGCAGTCGATTGTTACCTTCAACCAAAAGCTTTCGAACCAAAGAGAATCCGTTGCTGTGCACTCCGCTGGAGGCAATGCCGATCAAGGCATCTCCCGGCTTGATGCTGGAACCGTCTATCAGGTTTTTGCGATCCACTAAACCAACGGCAAAGCCCGCTACATCATACTCCCCAGTGAGATAAAACCCCGGCATTTCTGCGGTTTCTCCTCCAATCAGTGCACAACCGCTATCAATACAGCCTTGAGATATCCCTTTTACGATTTGAGCAACCTGTTCAGGGTAAAGCTTCCCAACTGCAATATAATCCAAAAAGAACAGCGGTTTTGCACCTTGGCATACCAAGTCGTTGACACACATGGCGACACAATCGATACCAATGGTATCATGACGATTCAATGAAAAGGCAATTTTCAGTTTGGTTCCAACCCCGTCCGTACCGGCAACCAAAACCGGCTGCTCCATGCCCTTTGTATCCAGAGAAAACAGACCTCCGAACCCGCCCAATCCTCCAATGACATTGTGGGTATGGGTTTTTGCAACATACTGCTTCATTTGTCGAACGGCTTCATAACCCGCTTCCACATCTACGCCTGCATCCCTGTAATTGATTCCCATATCTATTCCTCCAATGTCAACTTTAATTATTGTTTTGGTTCAATGGGGTATTCCCCATTAAAGCAACCTCTGCAAAATCCGCTTCCGCTTCCTTCCACTGTTTTCATCAAGCCTTCCTGACTGAGATAACCCAGGGAATCTGCACCGATAATTTTGCATATCTCATCCACGTCATTGGCATGACCGATCAATTGGTCGGAGGTATCAATATCAATTCCGTAGTAGCAGGGAAACCGGACTGGGGGAGAACTGATTCGCATATGCACCTCTTTCGCACCGGCTATACGCAGCATCTCCACAATCTTTTTACTGGTGGTACCCCGGACAATGGAGTCATCAATAACCACAATCCGTTTTCCCTTTACGATTCGTCTGAGTGCATTAAGCTTGATTCTGACCCCTTGCTCTCTCATATGCTGGCTGGAGCGAATAAAAGTCCTTCCCACATAACGGTTCTTGATAAACCCTTCTCCAAAAGGAATGCCGGAGGCTTCTGCATAGCCTATGGCAGCGGTAGTTCCGGAATCGGGCACACCGATGACCAAGTCAGCTTGAACCGGGTGTTCCACAGCCAGCCTTGCACCAGCCTGCTTTCTTGCCATGTAAACGCTGATACCGTCGATTGTACTGTCAGTACGAGCATAATACACGAACTCAAATATGCAAAGTGAAGAGTGAAGCGGTACAGGTGTTTGAATGGAAGTCAGCCCGCTCTCTTCTATGATCAGAATTTCCCCTGGTTTGACATCCCTGATATATTCCGCTCCTATGGTATCGAAGGAGCAGGTTTCTGAAGCAACAACATAGGAATCCCCCAGTCTGCCCAAAGCCAGAGGCCGGATGCCAAGAGGATCCCTTATGGCAATCAGCTTATCCTCTGTCATAATCAGCAGGGCATAAGCTCCCTGTATCATACCCATCAGCTTCTTCAGGGCTTGCTCCAGCCCTGTATCGATGCTTTTTGCAATCAGATTGGCAATGACTTCTATATCCAGATTGGTTTGAAAAATCGCACCGTCATCCTCCAATTCCCTCCTGAGACATTCGGCGTTAACCAGTTTCCCATTGTGAGCCAAAGCCATGGTGCCTTTTTTATATTTGGTAACAAGAGGCTGGACATTTGTATACATTCTCTCACTGGCAGTCGTGTAACGTACATCACCAATGGCTGCCTTTCCATTCTCCAGACCGGCTAATGCCTGTTCATCAAACACCTCGGCAACCAAACCAATTCCTTTGTGATAGGAGATACCGGTGTCTTTTGTGACAGCCATGCCCGCACTTTCCTGTCCTCGGTGCTGAAGAGCATAGAGTCCGTAAAAAATAATCTCCTGTACTTCCAGTTCGTTTTGATTGTAGATACCTATCACAATTCATCCCTCGTTTCCCGGTTCCACTTTATTCCATGCTGCCTATTTCAACTGCTTTCAAATATCCAATAACAGCCTTGCTTCCTTTTTAATCATCCTGTCGTTTTCCATAACATCTTCTGTCATCTGTTTTCTGTGTGCCTTCAGAGCCTGCTTTAATTCTGGATGTGCAAGTGAAAGTATTTGCACCGCCAATAAGGCGGCATTTTCTGCCCCGTTGATCGCGACGGTAGCCACCGGGACCCCCTTGGGCATCTGCACCATGGAAAGCAGTGAATCCAGACCGTCCATCGTGGATGATTGGATAGGCAGACCAATTACCGGAACTACAGTATAAGCTGCAAGAACACCTGCAAGATGGGCTGCCTTTCCTGCAGCAGCGATAATTACACCAGTGCCTTCCAGTTCTGCATTCCTTGCCAGTTCCTCCGCCAGGTATGGAGTTCGATGGGCAGAAATCACATGAACCTCGGTCATAATTTGAAATTGCTTCAAGGTTTGTATGCATTTTTTTAAAACAGGAAAATCCGAATCACTGCCCATGACTACGGCAACCTTCAATTTTTCAGGCATGTTCTCAACCTCCAAAATAAATTAAGCGCATGATTCAAGAAAAGTGAATCATGCGCTTAATCTTAATAGGAAACAGACCGGCTAAAACCCATCTTTTCCCAAATCCCTTCAAAATAGAAAAGTCAGTCCAAACCGGCAAGCAGCTAAAATTCACTCATAGTCAGGCAGTTACGGCTGCCTGGTAGAAACTCCCCGAACCAATTATCAGGATTATATGAGCATGATGTTTTTATACTATCAATATATCAAAGCAACCAAACATTGTCAATATTTTTACGAACGTTTTACCTTAATACAATATTAATGTTCGGTTATTTTAACCAGCCGCTTCGGAGCTTTATTCCTGCTTTTCTTCATCTCCAATAACAGGTACTTCAGCGGACCCAGCCTCATCTGTTTCTCCGTCTGCGTCGCCCTCATCCTGTTTGGAAGGCATGGACAGGGTACATACTACCTTATCCAATTCAGTCAGTATTTCTACATTTTCCATTTTTGCCACATCGGTATCTCGAACCAGCATTGGTGTATCAAAATCCATATCGATTACGTCTATTTCAGCTGTTTGCGGGATATCCGTCGGAAGACATTCTACTTCGATCTCGTCTGTCAGCTGCATTAAAATGGACGGCTGAAGCCGAATACTTTCTTTATTAAGCAATACGATGGGTACGTTAACCTTGATCTTCTCTTTCAGATCCAGTTTTAAAAAGTCTACATGAAGAAAAACCATGTCTTTAATCGGATCGGTCTGCACTTCTCGAATCAATACCGGAATATCCTCTCCATCGAGATCCAGATGGATTACCGCTGAACTGCCCGCTTCCTTATATACCTTAAAGAAATCAGCCGGATTCATGCTGATATGTTTGGTTTCTTCCCCTTTTGAGTATATTACACCCGGGATCATGTTTTCTGCCCGTATTTTTTTTGCTCGGTTGGTACCTGTTTCGTTTCTATTTTGAACTTGCAACTCATACTTCATCTGCTGTTCCCTCCTGTAAGAATATATAATTATCTTATCATACAGAAAAGTTTTAAGCAAATTAGCGCAATTCCATGACAGCTTCTCATTGATTGTACAACAATTTCAAATGTCTGCCTATGTGCTCCTTCAAGCGCTGGGCATAGAGTTCTCTATTTTTGTTCCACAGAACATACAGCTGATCACGGAACAGAAAATTGCCCTTATCATCCTTATCTGTGAGGATAAAACCATATGTTATATGAATAAGCTGACGGACATCATTGAGCATGAATAATTCAGGTAAAGATTTGTCCTCCAATGTATCCACATCAGGAAGATTTGCGATATCAGTCGTGACTCGATAGTATTTGGTTGCATCCCTAAATCTTTCCAAAGCATGTTTATGTACCTGGCGATAGAGTACAGGATCTGCTTCTGCTACCACTTGCATAGCCACCAGCCAACTCGTACCCGCGGTCTTTACATGGAAACGACCTTTTGCATTTTTACCGATAGAGGGAAATACTGAAAATTTATCCGATCCTGAATGAATACTGAGTTTATAACCAAAGTGCCTGGCAATGGCAGCATGTACCTTCATCTCAGCATCAAACTGTTTCACATCGCCAATATAGTCCACACCTTTCTGGAACTCACCGCAAAAGCGAGGAGCTACGGTAGCAATCTTTACACCTCGATGCACCAGCTCATTTGCCACGAAGTAATGTTGCTTCGGAAGCGTTGGGGTGGCAGTCTCATCAATGGAAACTTCAAAATCCACCTGATCGGTCTTATCAGAAATATGAACTTTGAAAATTTCAGCAGCGAACTCAATAGCTTTTTTATAGATCAGAATGCAACGGCGTAGAGAATCTTCGCAAAAAGTAATGGCGATCTCATCTCCTACATTAAATGATTGTCCCAAATAACGTTGCCTCATTTCATCTGTAAGAACGCATTCCTTTGCAACCTGCTCCATGCTCATATCATCTACATCATTTCGGATATACTCACTGCAATCCAATGTAATCATTGTGAAACCCAAACTTAGAACATATTCCACCTCTTCCGGCTTTTTCAGATGATCGCCATCTGCCCCAAAGCCTCTCCGATAACCATGCCGAAATACCGCCCAGCTGGCTGCATCCAGAACATCCACATAACTACGTTGTGTCAGATTCAGCTCTCTGCTGGACTGTTGGGCTAATACTGGGTATGCATCATATTCAACCATAGCCTGCAAATGGCCCTCGCCAGCTATACCTAAACGGTCTCCCAAGCCAAATGAGCGATCTTTACGCAACACAGGTACTGGAGCTGTAAAGGTGAAGTGTTGACGCAGTATTTGAGCATTGGCAGAATTGAGAGGTGCTTCAATGCAGCTAAATCCTGCATTTTGGAAATGCTTTCCCTGATACTCCACTGCTTTAGAACCCATTACGATCAACATATCTTCCCCATTTTTTTCGGCTATAAAAGCCCATCCATCCCCATTTAGCTTATTAACCGATGCAGGATAAACCCGACAAGGGTATTTTGAAAAGTTGAAAGGAAGGCCATTTAAGTTGTTATTCATTAACATTCTCCTTTTTGTGGCTGTTTATCGATCAGAGAATCCGAAATAATCCATGGCGTTATTATAAGAAATGTCTTGAACTAAAGAACCCAAAGCATTTATATCCGATGGGTATTCTCCATTTTCCACCCATCGACCCAGCAGGTTACACAGAATACGACGGAAGTACTCATGCCGGGTATAGGATAAGAAGCTACGGGAATCGGTAAGCATGCCTGTGAAATTACCCAATACAGACATATTGGCTAGATTGGTGATCTGAGCTGCCATGCCTGAAATATTGTCATTGAACCACCATGCAGTCCCATGCTGCATTTTGCCTGGGATGCCTTTTTCATGAAAACACCCAAGGGTTGTAACGATTGCCGCATTGTCATTTGGGTTCAATGAGAATACCATGGTCTTAGGCAGACAGCCGCCTGAGTTCAGAGAATCCAAGAGCATGCTGAGACCAGGCATGCAATTTCCGTTATTAATCGCATCAAACCCAGTATCTGGGCCGAGAACTTTGAAGGCACTTGTATTGATGTTACGTGCAGCTCCAAAGTGAATCTCCATTACCCAGCCCCGTTTATGATACTCATTACCTAAGAATAAAAGCATGGCCCAACGAAATGCATTTGCCTCTTCTTTGGTAAGACAAGCACCAGATAGACGTTTTTTGAGGATATTATCTACCTCTGACTCACTTGCAGGGGCGTAAATTATATCATCAATACCATGATCGCTTGCGCGGCAGCCCATTTTATGAAAAAAATCCAAGCGCGTTATTAAAGCATTGCGCAGAGCATCCAAATTATTAAGCATGGTTTCTCCGACTGCTATGGCCAACTGCGATAGATAGCTTACGAACTCACCTCGTTCAATATTAAGAATTTTATCAGGGCGCCAGCCTGGGTATACCACTACATCGAAAGCAGGGTCATTAGCTATCTTCCGATGATGCGAGAGATCACATGCAGGGTCGTCAGTTGTGACGATGGTGGTAACACCGGATTGTCGTATGATACCCCTCACCGACATCTCTTGTGCATGCAGTTTTGCATTGCACAAGCTCCATATCTCACCAGCAGTGGATTCACAAATTGGTATTCTGCAGTTAAAGTAGCGTTGCAGTTCCAAATGAGCCCAGTGGTATACCGGGTTGCCAATTGCTCTGGGCAGTATTCGGGCAAACTCCATAAACTTTTCTTTATCTGCAGCCTCTCCAGTTATATAGCATTCATCAACACCGCATGCCCGCATCAGCCGCCATTTGTAATGATCACCCTCCAGCCATACCTGAGCAATGTTGTCAAATCGGCGATCCTCGGCAATTTCAGCCGGATCAATATGGCAGTGGTAATCCACTATCGGCATCTTCGCAGCATATTCGTGATATAAGGTTACAGCTGTATCATTTTCGAGCAAAAAATCCTGATCCATAAAATACTTCAAGTGCAACTCACCTTCCATTCTATCTTTTTACAGCCAGCTTTGGGAATAACCTTTACTCAGCAACATTGTGCATCTTTGTGCAATATCCTTAGCTGTTAAGCCATAACGCTGAAACAGATCGGCGGGCTTACCACTTTGGCCAAACCGATCTTGGATACCTATTCGGTCAAAACGGAGATTGCTGATTTCTGCTATTGCCTCAGCTGCTGCAGATCCAAGCCCGCCAATAATGGAATGTTCTTCTACTGTTATAATCGCACCAGTTTTCTTAGCCCAGTTGAGAGCGGCTTCGGAATCGAAAGGCTTAATTGTATGGAAGTTGAGGACAGCTGCAGAAATACCATTTGCTTTTAGAATATCTGCAGCTTCCAATGCTTCAGATACCATTAGACCAGTGGCAAAAATAGCAATGTCTGTACCTTCACGCATCACATTCGGCTTTCCAGGTATAAAAGGATCATTATCTTTGGTGATACAACTGCATACCGGCCGTGCTACACGAATATACACCGGTCCTTTAATATCCAGAGACGCAAAAACTGCCTTTTCCATCTCAATGGGGTCGCAAGGTACCAGAATGGTCATTCCCGGCAAAACACGCATTAATGCGATATCTTCTACAGCTTGATGACTGCCGCCGTCTTCACCTACACTCAAACCTGAATGGGATAGTCCTAATTTTACATCAGCATTGGTATAGCTTATGGAATTTCGAATTTGCTCATAAGCGCGGCCTGCACCAAATAATGCGAAGGTGCTGATAAAAGGCGTTAAACCCGAATATGCCATACCAGCAGCAGCGCAAATCAAATTTTGCTCTGCTATACCCATGTTAAAGAACCGCTCAGGATATTTTTCAGCAAACAGGCAAGTCATGGTGGCATGAGACAGGTCAGCATCCAGTACCACTACTTTGTCATTGTGCTCACCTACTTTTACCAGAGCTTCACCATATGCTACACGCAAAGATTTAGGTTCACCCATTACATGCACCTCCCAGCTCGCTTATTGCACGGGCAAGTTCTTTATCATTTGGTGCCTTACCGTGCCATTCAAAGTGGTCTTCCATAAATGATACACCGCAACCCTTTCGGGTGATACAATCAATAAACTTTGGTCTTCCATTTGCCTGGACAGACCTGATGGCTGTCGTAATAGCCTCTATATTATGGCCGTCCACCTGCTGGCAATCAAATCCGAATGCTTTAAATTTTGCAGTCACATCGCCAAGGCTCATCACTTGGTCATTGGAACCATCAATTTGCAGGCTGTTATGATCCAACAGAATAATTAGATTATCGAGTTTGTAGTGGGCAGCACTCATGGCAGATTCCCATACCAGGCCTTCCTGCAATTCACCGTCACCAACTATTGCGAACACTCGATAACTGGCTCTTTTATACTTGGCTGCCATTGCCATACCACCTGCTATCGCAACTCCTTGACCAAGACTTCCGGTGCTGGCATCAATACCTGGGGTCTTCCTCATGTCGGGGTGACCTTGTAAATGAGAGTCAATTTGACGGAGGTTCCAAAGGTCTTCTTTTGGGAAATAGCCCGGCAGAGTCAAGTCCAAATAAGTGTGTAAATTCCCTCGGCCGTTAGCGGCATGTTGTAGGGGTAAACCGGAGAAAAGCTTTTATGCCGCGAAAGCTGTTGATAATGAGTACATGGCATGTTAGGCTGATTGCCAGGCATCACCACTCCAGCGTAAGACATACTCATAAAAACAAGGGGATGGCCTTGATGCATATAAACATGCCATGAGAGGCTCGTTGTCAACAGACCGTGGAATAAATGCGATGATAGTAGTAGGTGCCCCCCTAGGCAGCAGAGTTACTATCCTTAGCTTCCTTGTTATCCATACTTCGATAGTATAAATCCATATCAAAGTATTTACGACCTGCTTGCCATTTTTCATCTTGTTCCATAAGCAGTGCGCCCATTAAACGGATTACGGATGCCTCGTTAGGGAAAATGCGTATTACCCGCTCTCGTCGCCTGACTTCCTGATTGAGCCGTTCCACCCCGTTTGTAGTACGTAGTCGCTTCCGGTATTTCAGGGGAATTGCCAGAACTGCTGTAACGTCATCAAAGGCTTCATCTAGTAGGGTAGCGGCTTTTGGTGCCTTTGTCTCATACTTATCAACCAACTGTTCTCTCACCCTACGGGCACTGTCCAAGTCAATTGCCTCATACAGCTGGCGAAGGTCTTCTTTGATTTCAGGCTGCAGTGCTTTCGGTGTGTGATCCAGCATGTTTCTTGAGAAATGAGTTTGACACCGCTGCCAAGTTGCTCCTTGAAAATGTCTCCTAGCTGCATTGACAAGCCCCCTGTGATTGTCGGAGGTAATTAGGTGAACGTCTTTTAATCCCCTCTCCTTAAGGGATTCGAAGAGTTCCCCCCAACTGCTTTCAGTCTCTGTGTTAGCTACCTGAAAACCAATAATTTCGCGGTAACCTTCTTCATTGACACCTACTGCAATGAGTAGTCCCCTTGACTGAACTCGATGATCTTCACGGACCTTAAGGTAAAGCGCATCCACTATTAAAAAGGGATAATGACTTTCAAGGGGCCTTGTTCTAAAAGCATGGACTATGGGATCAAGTTTCTTGCAAAGGGCTGAAACAGTGGATTTGGAGAACGTCTTACCACAAAGTTCCTGAGTGATAGTTTCAACTTTACGAGTTGAAACGCCGTTAATCACCATCTCCATCATTGCTAGTACCAGCGCTTGTTCACTACGCTGATATCGGGCAAACAGCTCTGTAGAGAACTGTCCATTACGATGCCTGGGAACTCTCAGAGTAAGCGTACCAACTCGAGTAGTCATCTGTCTATCTCGAAATCCATTGCGGTAGGCGGTTCTTTCTTCAGCTCTCTCATAGGGTTCAGCTCCTATTTGTTCTGAAGATTGGGCTAAAAGTACTTGGTTGAAGATTTCCTCTAATAGCTTTGAAAATGCTTCATCCCTGCCGTTTGATAAAAAAAGTCCGTGCAATAATTCCTCGGTTATTGTAATATTACTAAAACTTCGCACTTGTATAAGTGCCTCTGCACCTTGAAAATTCAATAATATTTGGCTAATAAAATAGCATGAGCCCTGCATTCTTGGTATAATTGAGTTGCTAAAAACAATAACCAGAATGGAGAGAACTCATGCTATGAAAAGTATAACACAAGACTACCAAACTGATAAGAAGGTTTCTACATCAATTAAAAGTTTTTTCAAGAAATATCGGATTTCAACTGCATTGAGAGCATCTAACGCCTACAAGAGTAAGGGCATCCCTGTGATAGAAATATTCCAGTACTTGTTCAGCTTAATTTTTACCAATCGATCAATGTATATGAACATGCTTATGAGCACAAATCAATCCGGGTTTGGGAAAGATACAGTTTACAGATTCACTAACTCTATTCACATAAACTGGATTCGGTTTACTACTTGGCTCAGCGCACAGATCATAAATGAGACGATTACGAAGCTGACTGATGATGAACGGGTAAATGTTCTTATCGTAGATGATACCTTATTCGATCGTTCAAGTTCTAAAAAAGTAGAATTACTGGCAAAAGTGTATGACCATGCGAAAAAGGCATACAAGAATGGTTTTCGCCTCCTTACACTCGGATGGTCAGATGGGAATACTTTTCTCCCAGTAAACGGTTGTCTGCTATCTACTGAAAACAAGAAAAATCGTATTAATGAGGCTGCTGCTGTTGACAAACGATCCGTCGGGCATGCCAGGCGGATATTGGCCCAGACAAAGGCCACAACCGTAGTTCTTGAGCTAATAAAGGCTGCTAAAAAAGCATTCATTCCTGCATCTCATGTGCTGTTTGATACTTGGTTCTGTTCTCCATCCTCTTTGATAGCTATAAAAGAAATAGGATACGACGTTATTGCAATGGCAAAGAAAACACCTAAGATGCATTACCTCTATAAAGGGACTATGCAGCCGTTAACAGAGATATACAAGCAAAACAAAAAGCGTCGGGGCAGATCCAGATACCTACTGTCTGTAGAAGTTGCTCTCATAAAGGATGGTAAATCCATTCCTGCTCGAATTGTATATGTCCGTAACAAAAACAAGCGTAAAGATTATCTAGCGCTTATCACGACAGACATGAACATCAACGAAGATGAGATTATACGCAATTACGGAAAGCGCTGGGATATTGAAGTTTTCTTCAAGGTATGCAAATCCTACCTAAAACTGAGCAAAGAATGTAATTCGTTGTCTTATGATGCTATGACCGCGCATACAGCAATCGTATTTACCAGATACATGATGCTGGCAGTAGAAAACCGACATACCTCCGATTTGAGAACTCTGGGTGAAATCTTTTTCCTTGTATCAGATGAGTTATCTGATATTACATTGGTTCAGTCGCTTCATTTGCTCATGCAGGTGTTTATAGATACCATTACTGATAAGCTTTCCATGACAACGGAGCAATTGGATCTACTGTTTGAGGCTTTCATGGCTGCACTTCCGAGAGAACTTAAAGGTAAGTTGCTGCTATGTGCATAAAAGCAAAAATTCGGGTACTTAGTTAAAGCCAAATATTGAATTTTCAAGGTACATAGGGACTATTTATGTGCGAAGTTTAAGTAATATTAAACTGAGCCATGGTTCATCCTCCTCGGTTTGGTATTTGTTAGCACCTATATTTTAACCGAGGTATGAGCTTGGCTCAACTTCTTTTTACACCATTATATAGACTTAATCTGCCCTATACTCTTCATTTATT
>DURK01000067.1 GCA_012837325.1 Clostridiales bacterium | reverse complement strand
TCAGCGATGCTCTTGCAAAATTCTTTTTATTCAGATTGACCGAAGAACCGAACCCCCACACAAACAGAAGGATGATGTTGAGGATGGGCACGCACATCAAAAGAAACATCCCTATATACTGCCCAACGCGCAATGGTACATCTCCCGGCCGCCCGGAATAGGCTGCAGATTGCGGCGGCGTATAAGCTTGCTGATAAGACGGTGCTGTCTGCGCAGGGGGCGGGTAAACCGAGGACGGCTGGTTAGGACGCATCGGAGCAGGTTCCGCCGAAGCTGTATAGGCAGGCTGTACAGGCTCAGTATTGGCACCGCAGCCCCCGCAGAACTTTGCCCCATCCGGAAGTTTGATTCCACAGTTTGCACAAAACATAATATTTCCTCCAGTTATCATATTTTTATTTCGTTTTCGTTCCGCACTCGGTGCAGAACACGGAATCCTCATATAAGGGGGCGGAACAGGCGGGGCACAGCCTGGGAACCGGCGCAGGTACATCCTGAGTCACGATAGGAGGCGTCTGAGACGAAGCCGGGGGTTGTACCGGAGGTTGTGCCGGAGGTGCATATTGCGTCTGAATGGGCACAGCCTGTACATGTGGAGCTGTCTGTGCTGGCGCCTCTGAGGCTCGGGTATTGGACTTGAGCACTGCCGCAATATCTCCATCTGCCATCTTTGATAGAAAGGGGAGACCCGCGTCCTTGCCGCGAAGCACACGCAGAACGGCGAGAACGGAGAACGCTATCAGAGCAATATAAAGGACATCGCCTACAAACGAGTCCACTTTACTCATAGCGCTTGCCGCGTCATACAGTTCCATCCATCCAAAAAACCACTTTTCATAGTACATACACCCTTTCTGTTTTTACAAATTTGCTTCACCATTTCTTTCACGGGTTTTGCATCATCCTGTGGTGTCTCCGTACTTCTCCTTGCCGATGAGGATACCATTGCGCCATTTGCAGATCAATTTCATTTGCACCATACCTTCTCCAGTATAAATTTTAGGGAAGGATGCCTCAAAAAGCATCGTTCGAAAGGATGAAATTACAGAAAAAGCCCCTCACCCTTTTGGGTGAGAGGCCAGTTAGACTAGTATTTATGCGGCTTTAAGTATCATCAAGCAATTTGGCTTCTACACACTTTGCAGCAGCTTCACCAATTCCGCCTTCGGCCGAGCGCCGATCACCTGATTGACCACTTCTCCGTCTTTGAATAGTAGAAGAGTGGGAATGCTCATCACTTTGTAGCGCATGGACAGCTCCCTGTTTTCGTCCACATTTATTTTTGCAATCTTAACCTTTCCGTCAAACTCGTCTGCCAGCTGGTCAATGATTGGTGCAATCATTTTACAGGGACCGCACCAGGCTGCCCAGAAGTCAACCAATACAGGCAGAGAGGAATTTTCCACCTCATCTTCAAAGTTGTCCAATGTCAGATTTACCACCTTGTCACTTGCCATTTTCCTGATCTCCTTTCATTTCCTTCTTAATAAGCTGCACCATTTTAGGTGAAAATTGTTGTCCTTGTCGAAACCGCGGTTCCATGGCTCGAATTCCGAAAAAGGATAAAAACGTAAACAACAAGCCCAGCAGGGCACCGCCCATTTCCTGGTTGAAGTCGTATTTTCCTCCAAGAACATATCCTGCCGTTACCCCCAGAATCAGAGCAAACAGGGGGATGAGATAGGTAATGGCTGATGCCTTCAAAACCTGACCGGATGCCAGTTCCAGCTCTACCTGATCACCTACCTCGCCTTGAAGCGGATTGGGTACAGTCAGCAGCATTTCATCGGGATGGGTTCCCATTGAGCATGCCCCGCAATTGCCGCAGGCTGAACTTCTCTTTACCTTGACTACAGCACGGCTGTCTTTTATTTCAATGATTTCTCCGAACTCATTCATTATTTTTTCCCCTCCTTTGGGAGTTATCCCAGCCAATCAAGTCTTTCACGACTTCTCCGCCCAATATCAGGCCTGCCACCGCCGGAACAAAGGATATACTGCCGGGAACAGACCTTCGAACTCCTTCTCCTCTTCTGCTGACCGTATTGCTTTCCCTGGCTAAGTCCAGAGCAGTCACTTGAGGCGTTAGAGGCGGCTCTGTGGAATACACCACTTTCAAGGAGCCAATGCCCCTTTTACGCAGTTCGCGGCGCATCACCTTGGCAAGCGGGTCCACTGAAGTATGAAAAAGATCATCCACCTGAAACCGGGTAGGGTCCAGCTTGTTACCCGCGCCCATGCTGGAAATGATGGGAATTCTCATTTCCGTGCATCGTACCGCCAGATCGATTTTTGCCGAAACCGTATCCACCGCATCGACTACATAGTCATAATCGCTTTGCAGCAATTTCCTGCCTGATTCAACTGTATAGAATTCCTGGCGGGTGACAACCTCTGCATCAGGATTAATGCTTAGAATCCGCTCCTTCATGACTTCCACCTTTGGTCTTCCAAGGGTTTCCAAGGTTGCATGAAGCTGGCGATTCAGGTTGGTCAGGCATACAACGTCATCGTCAATCAGAACAAAGGAACCCACCCCTGATCTGGTGAGGGCTTCCACAGCAAAGGCTCCCACCCCTCCGATTCCAAAGACTGCCACCTTGCTGTCCTTCAACTTTTGCAGGGCTTGAGCTCCTATGAGCATTTCTGCTCTGGAAAAAGCATGCAGCATTTTATTAACACCCTGGTTCATAAATATATTTAACCCACTCTGTCGTCTACAAAACATCCTTACCGGATCCCTTGCTTTCTTGGTCATCCAGGTTCAAGCAAATCTTCAACTCCTCCAGCTGGGAACGATCAACAGGAGAAGGGGCTTCCGTCATCAAATCCGATGCATTCTGTACCTTGGGGAAGGCTATGACATCCCGGATGGACTCTCCATCCGCCAGAAGCATGATCAATCTGTCCAGGCCATAAGCAATTCCGCCGTGGGGCGGGGTCCCATATTGAAAGGCTTCCAGCAGAAAGCCGAACCGTTCCCAAGCTTGTTCCTGCGTAAAGCCCAGAACCTTCAACATGGCTTCCTGTAATTCGGTGCTGTGGATACGGATACTGCCTCCGCCCAGCTCCACCCCATTCATAATAATGTCGTATGCCTTGGCACGGACCTTTTCCGGTTGGCTTTCCAACAGCGGGATATCCTCTTCCACAGGCATGGTAAAGGGATGGTGTTTGGCGGTAAACCGCTGTTCTTCCTCATCAAACTCCAGCAGAGGAAACTCCGTCACCCAAAGCAGATGCTTTACCTGATTGTCCAGCAATCCCAACTTTTCAGCCAGATGCAATCGCAGATGACCCAGGGAAGCAAATACCACCTCGTCCTGGTCGGCAACAAAGAGAAGCAGGTCTCCGACTTCCGCTCCCAGCCTGGCCAGCAGAGCATTCAGCTCCTCTTCTGTCAGGAACTTGGCTATGGGCGAGCGGATTCCCTCCTTTGTTACATTGATCCAGGCCAGACCCTTTGCCCGATAGGTCTTTACAACCTCGCCCAGTGCATCGATTTCCTTTCTGGAAAACTTCTCTCCGCAGCCCTTTGCATTAATAGCCCGAACACTGCCTCCACCAGCTACGGCATTGGCAAAGACCTTAAAGCTGCAGTCCTTTACCTGTTCACTCACATTTTGCAGTTCAAGGCCAAAGCGGGTATCGGGCTTATCGGATCCAAAGCGCTCCATTGCCTCTTGATAGGTGATTCGCGGCAGAGGCAGGGTTATCTCCAGACCCAGCGCTTTTTTCATCACATCGGCCAGCAATCGTTCATTTACAGAAAGAATATCGTCAATTTCCACAAAGGACATTTCCATATCAATTTGTGTAAATTCAGGCTGTCTGTCTGCCCTTAAGTCTTCATCCCGAAAACAGCGAGCGATCTGAAAATACCTGTCATATCCGGCAAGCATCAGAATTTGCTTGAACAGCTGAGGAGACTGGGGAAGAGCGTAAAAGGAACCGGGATGCACCCGGCTGGGAACCAGATAGTCCCTCGCACCTTCCGGTGTACTTTTGGTCAGCATGGGGGTTTCGATTTCCAGAAATCCTTCCTGATCCAGAAAGTCACGAACCCATTTGGTTACCTTGTGCCGCAGAATCAGATTTTTCTGCATTTCCGGCCGGCGCAAATCCAGGTATCGATATTTCAGCCGCAATGCCTCCGATGCATTCAGCCCGTCTTCAATGTAAATCGGCGGAGTGGCAGCTGTGGAAAGAATTTTCAGCCTGGATGCGATGACCTCCACGTCTCCATTGGGATACTTGGGGTTGATGGCGGATTCGTCCCGCTTCACCACCATGCCTTGAACTGCCAGGACATATTCACTGCGGATGGATTGTGCTTTTCTAAAAATCTCACCGCTTTTTTCCGCATCAAAAACCACCTGAATGAAACCTTCACGGTCTCTCAGATATGTGAAAATCAGTTTACCCAGGTCTCTTCTGCGCTGTACCCATCCGGTCAAAACCACTTCACGGCCGATTAATTCATTTGTAACCTCACCGCACATATGGGTACGTTTCAGCTCACCCATTGTTTCACCCATTATGGTTCCTCCTTATTTTATCATGCAGCATTTTATTTTTTGTATCATTTGGTTTTTAAATAGTCGAAGATCTCGTCAAAGGCTACAGTTTCCTCGCTGCCGGCAGCCATTTCCTTCAAACGCAGCTTCCCGTCTGTCAGCTCTTGATCACCCAGGGTGCCGACAAACCGGGCACCCAGCTTATCGGCATACTTAAACTGCGCCTTCAGGCTTCGTCCTGTATGATCCATATCAGAGGAAACCCCTTTTTTGCGCAGCGCCTGAACCAGCTCGAAGGCCTTTACTCTGGCCTGCTCACCAATGGTGGCAAAGAACACATCGCAAACACCCGGCTTGGGAATGGCAATATTCTGACTTTCCAATACCAGCAGAAGCCGTTCCAAGCCAAGCCCAAAACCCACTCCCGGTACATTCGGGCCGCCGCATTCTTCAACCAATCCATCATAACGTCCACCGCCGCACACCGTGCCCTGTGCACCGATGGAATCGGAAACGATCTCGAATACGGTTTTGGTGTAATAGTCCAAGCCCCGGACAATCATGGGGTCAATGGTATACTCGAAGCCTGATGCTTTTAAATACCTCTTTGTATCCTCAAAATGATCACTGCATTCCTCACATAGGTGATCCAGCATGGTTGGGGCCTCTTTTATAACAGGTTGACAGCCTTCTGCCTTACAATCCAACACCCTGAGCGGATTCTTTTCATACCGGTCTTTGCAGGTGCCGCACAATTCATCCAAATGGTCGGACAGATATGATTTCAGCACCTCATGATAATTCGGCCTGCACCTGGGACAACCGATGCTGTTAATCCTCACAGCAAGCCCTTCAATCCCCAGCTGCTGGAACAGATCCATCGCCAGGGCGATAATCTCCACATCTACCGTTGCCTGGGC
>DURK01000066.1 GCA_012837325.1 Clostridiales bacterium | reverse complement strand
GGCTGCGCTTGCCACCGTAATGGGTCAGTTGGCATCCTTTTACCTGGTCATCAGGTATTTTAGACGCTACAAAACCGTTCCTATCACTACACGCCATCTGATCCCACGGTGGATCTATTCCAGAAAGATCATTGCATTGGGGGCAGCGCCTGCATTTAATCAGACTGCAATGATGGTAGTACAAATCACCATGAACAAATCGCTCACACATTATGGGGCACTATCTGTATATGGGGAGTCGATACCGCTTGCAAGTGCTGGAATCATTAATAAGGTTGCCATGATCTTCTTTTCAGTAATCATTGGAATATCCCAGGGTATGCAGCCCATTGTCAGCTTCAATTACGGGGCATTACAAATGGATCGGGTAAAAAGGGCATATCTCCTTGCGATCCGTTCGGGCTTTGTGGTATCTGCCATTGCATTTTTACTGTTTCAGCTCATACCCAAGCCCATCATATCCCTTTTTGGTTCGGGGTCGGAAAGATATTTTGATTTTGCTGCATCCTATTTTCGTATCTATATGTTTTTTACCTTTATCAACTTTGTACAACCCATCTCTTCCAACTTCTTTACTGCAATTGGAAAGCCCATAAGAGGTGTCTTCCTGTCGCTGACCAGACAGATTCTTTTCCTTTTGCCCCTGCTCATTGTTTTCCCGCTGTTTATGGGAATTAACGGAATCATGTATGCTGGTCCTGCTGCCGACCTTGTTGCAGCCCTTGTTTCAGGAGCATTGGTTTTTTCGGAATTCCGCCGCATAAGTGAAATGAAACTGCTTCCGACTGTTGATTGATAGCCTGGTATCATATTTATTGATTTTCATGGAAAAGTCTGCTGTTTTAAAGGATGTCTGGTAACATTTGAAGAGTTTTTCTGTTCTGACTCGTTATCTAGTATAGAGAGAGATGTACGGAAATGGTGGTGAGGGTTATCCAGAAAACTATGTTTTTGGATTTAATCAAGCAATATGAACGCTTGATCTTCACTATTTGTTTTTCCTTTACAAAAAATGAATTTGATGCGGAGGATTTGGCACAGGAAACCTTTTTGTCTGCCTATAAAAATATTAGCAAGTTTGATGGAAAAAATCCCAAGGCCTGGTTAACCACTATAGCTGCTAATAAATGCAGGGATCATTTGAAAAGCCCCGCAGCTAAAACAGGCAACTTATCCGAAGCACAGCTGGATTTCATGATTGATACCGATGATTCACCAGAATATACCCTAATAAAGGATGAAACGAATCAAAGGGTATGGGATATTTGCCTTAAGTTAAAAGAACCTTACAAAACCGTATCGGTAAACTACTTTTGTAAAAATTTAAAATTATCAGAAGTAGCTAGGGATACGGGACAAAACCTAAAAACGCTTCAAACCCAGTTAACCAGATCCAAGAAACTACTGAAGGCTTTGTGGAAGGAGGAAGGATTGTGACTTGCAGCAACCAGATATTTAATTCAAGACGGCATTTGTCCCCATTCGCATTGGAAGCACTTAAAGCCGGTTCCTTTTCTGAGGATGAATTAATTTTGGCGACAACACATATAGCCGAATGCCTGGACTGTGCAAATGCCTTTGCTGATAGCTTTGCGGATAATGAACTAAAAGAAGTTCCCGCTGGCTTTATAGAAGAAATAGAAAACAGGTTAGCTGCGGATAGGGCTCATAACGGTAAAAATCCTTAAATGAAACGGAAAAAAGGTAAGTTCTTGACATTTTTATTCTCCCTCATTCCCGGTGCGGGACATATGTATATGGGTTTTATGAAGATTGGACTCTCGCTAATGTCAGCATTTTCTTTTATAATATTCCTGTCAAGCTGGCTCAATATCGGCCCATTGCTTCTTGTTTTACCGATTATATGGTTTTTCTCATTCTTTGATTCCATAAATAGACACTCTTCAAGTGATGAGGAGTTTGCTCAACTTGATGATGGCTTTCTCTTATCCATCGATATGTTGCTTAAAAGCAGCGGTAATATTTTCAAAAAACAAAATATCTATGCCGGTATACTGCTCATTGTTTTTGGAATATACCTTGTGTGGAACAATATCATGTCTCGTCTATGGGGTCTTCTTCCGGAAAATGTGTACTATTTTGTTAATGGAATAACATCCATCCTTCCCCAACTGGTTATAGGAATTATGATTATTTTCATTGGCGTACGCCTGATCTCAGTAAAGAAAAGGGAGAGTGGTGAAGATGTTTAAAGGGCGCAGAGTCGGCACTTTAACTACAGGAATCGTACTCATTGCCTTTGGAATACTGTTCATCTTACGTATCACTTTCCCCCAGATAGAAATCGGTTTTATTTTATCTCTATGGCCCGCTATCCTCATCTTCCTTGGGATTGAAGTCTTGGCTCACTGTATATTTGGCAAGGAAGAGCAGATGAAATATGATGGAGGTGCCATCGTTTTAATGTTTATATTGGCTTTCTTTGCTATGGCTATGGCCGGAGCTGAATTTATCCTCAATAACATGAATGAGTTCAGGGGCTTTCTTTGAACACCTGCGATGGATTTCTAGCCCTTGTTCCTTCTGGCAATCAACTGCTTAAATTCTGAATCCAGCACCTGATATTCCGGTGTGCCTGCCTCCAGGCCGCTTAATTTACTCAACACTATGGTTATTCGGTTCTCCAGCAGCATCTTTGTTTCCTCCTGTGTCATACTGCCATCTGGCATGCCATCACCTGCTTTACCAGAACCATCCTGCTTGTTATCTTCCCTTTCCGCCAGATAGTCAACCAGGCCAGACTCAACCCGCTTGATCTTCTGGTCTTCAAAGACAAGAAGCTTATCGCAGATTTTTTCCATCATGTATCGGTCATGGGTTATAAGCAAAATGGTTCCTTCATACTCATTCAAGGCTTCTTCCAGTTGCTCCCGGGTAAATAGATCCAAGTGATTGGTAGGTTCATCCAATATCAGCAGTTCATAATCGTCAATCAGCAGCCTGGCCAGCTTCAACTTGGTTCGCTCACCCATGCTCAGGCTTTTCAACGGTTTATTCAGTAACACTTCATTCAGCCCCAGGTTGGCCAGCATCGTCCGGATTTTGCCCTGCTCTTTTCGATTGGTTATGGGAAATAAGTCCAATGCTTTTTCTTCCCCTTCCAAATCCGATACATCCTGACTGATGTAGCCGATTTGGACAGAGGGGGATACAAAAAGAGATCCTTCCACCGTTTCCTGTCCGAGGATGGCTTTCACCAACGTGGTTTTGCCGCAGCCGTTGGGGCCGAAGATACCTGCCCTTTCCCCTCTCTGCACATAAAAGCTGCTTTTTTCAAACAAAATTCGATTTCCAAAGCCTTTCCCAATAAGGGAAGCTTCCAACACTCTCTTCCCATGAATTCCGGCTTCCCGAAACGCAAAGCGTACCTTGGGCTCTTGTATCGGTCTTTGTTTTCCTTCTTCTCTCAGCTTTTCCAGCCGTTTTATCGTTGACTTAACCTGCTTGTCTTTCTTTTTCGCCTTTACACGGAAGTACTCCTTACTGCCCATCTTACTTCCATTTTTGGCCCCTTTCCTTGTGGATTCCCGGTGTGCCTTGTCTGACCAATTTTTCAACTGCCGAATCTCCGACTCCAGCTTCTCCTTATATTTCTCCTGCACCTCATAAGCATGAAGCTGCGCCTCGTAATTTTTTCTTTTTTGATTGCGATAGAAGGTGTAATTGCCGCTGTATTCCTGAATCATACCCTGTTCAATTTCCATAATGCGGCTCACGGTTTGATCCAGAAAATAGCGGTCATGAGAAATTGCAAGGATGGTGCCGGGGTAATTCTTCAGCTCATCAATTAACCACTGCACCCCTTGTAAGTCCAGATGGTTGGTAGGCTCATCCAAAATCAACAGGTTGGGCTTGGATGTCCAGACCTGTGCCAATGCCAGCTTGGTCTTTTCTCCGCCGCTAAGCGATGCAAACCGTTCATCCTCCCATTTATGCACTTTTGTTGTGCCCAATTCGCTGGTCATGTGCAGAAAATCGCCTGCTTCCGCCAAGCCGTTTTGTCCGCGATAGAGCTCATGCAGCAAATCTGGAGTATAATAAATCGACTGGCGCAAATATCCGATCTGAACATTTTTACTATGCCAAAGAAGCTCTCCGCTATCGAGCTGTAAGCTGCCAGCCAAGATGTTCGCAAGAGTGGTCTTGCCCGCTCCATTTTTGCCAACCAGCCCAGTCCGTTCCCCTTCCTCCAGGTTAAAGGTAACGGATCTCAATACTTCATGTATTCCAAACTCCTTTTTGATGTTTCTGCATTGCAGCAGCAGCATGGTGTTCACTCTCCTTCAAAAAACAAAAAACTGCTAATGAACAATTGTCCAGTAACAGTTATGATTTCTGACTAGGATAACAAAGCTTTGAAATAATCGATTAACCGTATGGCAAATGTTTCTTAGCACAGCGGTTAAGGTACAAAATAACATATCTGTTGATTTTATTCATAGCAATAGAACAGCACCAACAATGGGAGCCACACATGTGTATGTGACCTTATTATCGAGTATGTTACTTGTATAAACCGCATATTTAGATTAGCTGGCTAAGAAACAAATCCTCATTGCTTTCTCCTTTATTTGAATGTTGATATCACGCTATCTTATCATGGCAATGTTTGAAGACACAGCCTGCAGCAGGGTCTGACCGTCTTCCAGACGGACAATGTCGGCACCCAGACGGGCCAGCTTCTTTTCAATGCACTCATAACCCCTGTCAATAAAATGGATGTTTTCGACTTCGGTTACTCCCTGGGCGGTCAGCCCGGCTATGATGAGGGCAGCACCTGCTCTTAAGTCAGTCGCGCTTACCTGAGCACCCGTCAGGGAGCCCACTCCCTCAAAGATGGCCACCCTGTCCTCCACCTTGATATCGGCTCCCATTCTGCGGAGCTCCTCCAGATGACGGAAGCGATGATCAAACAGACTTTCATGAATAATGCTGGTGCCCTTTGCAATGCTGCATAAAACCGAAATCGGCTGCTGCAGGTCTGTTGGAAACCCGGGGTAGGGAAGCGTTTTTACATTTACCCTTCTGGGCCTTTCAACTCCCTTTACCCGCACATAGTCATCGCCTTCAATGACCTCAACACCCATTTCCAGCAATTTTGCTGTTATGGACTCCAGATGCTTGGGAATAACATTGGCTACCACTACATCCCCATTGGTTGCAGCCGCCGCCACCATGAAGGTGCCTGCTTCAATCTGATCGGGGATAATGGTGTATTCGCAGCCCTTCAGCTCGCTTACTCCTTTGATGCGAATGGTATCTGTACCTGCACCCTTTACATTCGCGCCCATGGAATTCAGGAAGTTGGCTACGTCTACCACGTGGGGCTCTTTGGCAACATTGACAATGGTGGTGGAGCCTTCCGCTTTTACAGCGGCCAGCATGATGTTTATGGTTGCACCGACGCTTACAACGTCCAGATAGATCTCATTGCCGATCAACCGGTCTGCTCTGGCCTTAACCACACCGTGCTCGATCTCAACCTTGGCACCCAAGGCTTCAAAACCCTTGATGTGCTGGTCGATGGGACGGGCTCCGATTTCACAGCCGCCAGGCAGAGGTATCTCCGCTCTTCCAAATTTCCCAAGCAATACACCAAGCAGATAATAGGATGCCCGCATTCGTTTTACCATGTCGGAAGGTGCTCTATGATTGGTAACCGTGGATCCATCAATGGAAACACAGCCTTTTTTGTTTATGGTTACCTTCGCGCCTACTTCGTGTAAAATATCCGCCAAAGTAATAACATCATCTATATAAGGAAGGTTGTCGATCATACAAGGGCTGTCTGCAAGAAGTGCTGCAGGCAGTATTGCCACGGCTGCGTTTTTCGCTCCTCCCACTGTTACCGTTCCTCGAAGTGGTTTCCCACCTGAAATATGAAATTTCTCCAAAGCATGCCCCAGCCTGCCGGTCCAGGGCTTCACCTCCCGAATTCATTTGTTAGCGACGCCTTTTTGCATCAAATATTTCAAATCTTCTCTTTATTGCATTTTCAGTTGCTATTATAACATGCTTGTTTTACAAATGCATTAAGAAAATAAATCTTTTCAGCCCAATTGCATGATCCCATCGATTATTATGAAAAATAGCAGGGAAACGGTGAGATTTGAAAGAAATGCTGCAGATAACCGTCTCTCTATGGTTACAGCCCGCAACATCTGCTGCGGGCTGTTGTGATTGCTGCATGTCCATTATTTTTGTCTATTCATTTATCTTGCTGCTTATCCTTGCTCAGCATGCAATGACATACTTTTTTCAGGGCAGATACTTGAGAGGATTTTTGGGATTTCCATTGATGCGAACCTCAAAATGCAGGTGAGGCCCGGTGCTGTTGCCGGTACTGCCGACATACCCGATTTTCTGTCCTTTGGAAACGGAATCCCCTTTTGAAACCGATCTTTTGCTCATGTGAGCATAGTAGGTAACCATACCGTCGCCATGGTCAATCTGAACCAGATTTCCATAACCCCCCTGCCTGCCTGAGAAAATAACCTTACCCGAGTCAGCAGCATAAATGGGGGTTCCTTTGGGATTGGCCAGGTCGATCCCCTTGTGCAGCCTTCCCCAGCGTTGTCCAAATCTAGAGGTGAGTCTTCCCCTTACCGGCCAGCGCAGCCTGCCGCTTCCCCTGGAAACAGGGGTCTTTGTGCCCTTTACAACGATTTTCTTAACCGGTTCCTTGAGGGTTGTCTCAGAAAGGGTTTCTCGTTCCCTTTCCACCCCATTCACCTTGATGACACGGGCCTCTACAAGCTTCAAGCCCTCTTTTCCATCCTGAAGAACCTTGGACTCGTTGCTGTACATGGATTTGTCTTTTTGCGTTTCCGTCTCATAGGGGATGGATTTCTCATACTCGATCACTTCTGTGGTAACAACATTCAAGGGACTCTTCGGATAGGACAAACGGATGGTCTGCCCAAGCTGCAGTTTTTTGGGATCAATGTCGGAATTCATTTCCGTCAAATCATCATGATCGATTTGAAAGGCCTCAGAGATGGACCAGAAGGTATCTCCTTTTTGGATGGTGTATTCTTCTACCGTTTCTCTGCCTTCCTGCAGGTTTGCCTCTACAGATTCAACTGTCTGCACCTCAAAAAAGGAAACAGGGGTGGGAACCACCCGGACATCCTCCTGGAAATAAACATCCTCGAACTGGTCAGCATCGTCCACATACAAAGCCTTGACATGATCCAGCACCTGTTGGGCATCTTCTTCGCAGCGCAGGGTTCCGATTACTTCGTCATCGGCAACGATGGCATAGGCATTCACATTGATGTCGGAATGCTTACGAAGTGCTTCCTCCAACTCTGCCTTGGTAGACAACAGCTCCGGAGCAATGGTAACATCCTGGAAGGTAAGCTCATGCTCTGGTGTAACCTCCATGCAGTAATTTTCAGCAGCATCCTGAAGGATCTCTTCCATGACAATGCCTGCTGTTGCCTGGTCGCAGACATAACCCGCTTCCTTGCCGTTAATCAGTACCTTCTTTGCTCCGACCGCTGCGGCAATGACCTCCTCCGGAGCAGCAGCATCGATGTTTCCAATCATGCCAGTTGTCAGAAAAACCCCCAGCATCAGCAGAATACCAATCTGGCTGATGTTGGCACGGAAAAACTTAAGGTTTGCAAATCGCGGCTTAAAGCGGTCAAATTTCGATTTGAATCGTTTCAGTCCATGCCTGATTTCTGTCGTTGACTTGGCTTTCATGCTGATCATACGGGATCGGAATTCTTTCCACCGCGGGTGTTGGAAGATGTTCATCTGGGTTACTCCTTTAGCTTGCGTTTTTCTCTCTTTTATCTATCGCTTTGCATTACACTTTCCAGCGCAATTTATTACGAAAGTGTTACAATTCTATGTATTCGACGCTTAATTAAAAAATCCTGCCTTAATATAAAATTAATTTATTTTAATATTTACCGATTTTCCATGATTATACACCGTCATAAAGCCATTGATCAAAATGATGCTGCCAATCCCTGCCTGATACCTGATTAAAAGTCCGTATGATATCCGCCTTTCCCGCATTTTGAAAACGGTTTTCCTGGAAATAGCTCTGAAGACCCTTAAAAAACAATTCCTCCCCCATTTCCTGCCGGAGAGAATGAAACAGCATAGCCCCCTTTCCATATACAAGCAAATCATAAATCACCCAGTCGGTAAACTCGTAGGAAGGACGATGGATGGTTTCATCCATGTCATCTGAAAGCATATACCACTCCAGGTACTTGTATTTTCCTTCCCCGATCAGACTTTTGTACATCTCCTCTGCTTTCTCCTGTCCATATCGATGTCCATAATAGAGCAGGGTAGAGTATTCCGCTAATCCCTCATCCAGCCAGGCATCCCGGATTTGATTGTTGCCTACCAGACCATACCACCATTGGTGTGCTGTTTCATGGACGGTTACCAGCTCCAGATAATCATCACCCATCTCCTTGTACAAGCTGTGATCCAACATGATCAGGTTTGGATATTCCATGCCGCCTATGTAAAAATCCGATTCCACGACTCCAAATTGGGTATAGGGGTACTCTCCAAAGGCTTCATTAAAATAGGCAAGGGATTCCGCTGCATAATCCAATGCCTTTTCACCGATTTCCGGTGTGAAGGAATAGGACGTGACCCTTGTTCTGCCTACCTGCTTCGATGCGGTCTGATACTTGTTTCCCGCCAGCCATGCGAAATCCCGTACAGCCAGGGCATTGAACTCCCATGTCACACGGCTGTCCTCCTGCTTTCTGCTTTTCATGTCCCCGGTCGCAGCAATGGTGTAGCCGGCAGGTGCCTGGATTTGAACCCGATAATTTGCAGCATCGCTGTAAAAAGGATCGCCTATGGAATAATAGCGATCCAGATTCCAACCGGCTTCATCATAAACACTGGCAATGGGGTACCAGTTCACAGCCTTGTACATATTATCGCCATAACCAAACCGGCCCAGGCAATTGGGCAGTACAACCGTGTAATCCATTTCAATTACAGCCTTGTGCCGTGGATCCAGGTTTTTTTTCAAGATCAGCATCAGCACATTATCACTGTATCCGCCGACCACAAAATCAGCCTGAACCCCATTGATCAGAACCTGATCCAGCTCCAGATGTCCTGGTGAAAACCCGTTGGGGTAAGCTCGCTTCATTTCATTTTTTTCAAATACCGGTTTGTCTTCATAACGGTAGGCATTGGGATAAAGGTGAAAATAAAGATGGGTGAGTTGATCCTCCGACCGATTTATGTACTCCACCTTCTGGCGGCATATCAGCGTTTTGGCATCCGGATTGAATTCTGCCTGGATTTCATACTGATTCAAGCCCTTGCTTGCATGAACCAGCCTGGGCGGGAGGTGCTGTCCGGGCCTGAATTCCAGCATTCCGGAGAAGTACAAACCGGCCAGCAGCAAGGCTGCAATGCATACGCTGATAAAGAGATATCTGGTATGTTTTCTTAATTCGATTCTCATTTTTACACATCCTTGTACTGTTTTGCCTCGCTGATGAGGCTTTATCCATTTATATGCAGGCTGCTCCTCATCTATTATAAGTTCACAGAGCAGTACAAGAACGCTTCATCAACACTTTCTGGATTATCCTTAAGTAGGCCGGGTAGGGCCGCAAGGGTCCTAGCCAGCGATAATCCTTTTACATCGGCATTTACACGGGGCAGCAGTCCTAGCAGCTTCTTTGGCGGTCGTCTGCGCCTGCAACGGAAGGAACTGCAACCAGGCGATTCTGCAACAGCCTCAGGGTGATGAATATCACCATCTTCTCTTCAATTCTGCGGAACCGTTTCTCTTCAAAGGGAAGGACATAATCCTTTTCTTTAGGATGCTCCGGCATAAGCTGTTCATCAAATTCAACAATTCTGGAACTGACCAGCTCACAGAAGGGCAGTTCATTAAAGAATTCCGTGGAAATTTGATTGTGCTCTCTTAAATCACCGGACAGCAGCTCATCCTTTTCAGAGAAGTCAGGGTGATGGATATCCTCTCTTTTCTGATACTGGAATTCGGTAGATGTGCTGGCAGCCGGCGGCAGGGGCGCAATTCCGTTATAGGTTACGGGTGTTGTACAGTTGAAGGGAACGTCAACGGTTACATGTCTGATATCGCCGCTGAAGCCTTCCGCATTGGAAGCTGCACGAGTCGCATATTCGATGTTTTTACGAATAAAGCCTTTAATAAACAGGATATTCGTATCCTGGATGATCAGGCATTGAGTTACTTTCAAATGCTTCCGGATGCGCTTGATTTCAAATGCATATTCCGGCAGAGTGATAACCGAATTTACATTGGCCTGAACCGTCAACTGAGCCAATACCACCGGCACATTGGCAACAGCACCGCCGCCATATGCAGCGATGGCCTCAGGTGTATTCACACAGCTATCCGTATCAAGGCTGGTTACATCCACTTGAACTGCCTTGGTGTGAACCTTGGCATCCACCTTGACAGAATGTTCAGCGGCTTTGTTATCCGCATGATGGATGATCTCGATGTTAGAATTGTTATAACGAACATAGGACATAAAAGCCTGGCTCCTTTCACATGATATTTGATATGCAGTTTTGCATTAAAGGATATCTGATTGCATATCTAGTAATATCATATTCCTGAAATTCTTCAGCGTGCCAGTTTGGAAGTAATAATGATGAATACGAATGGCTTTATAGGTTCAACAGCCAGGATGCCAATTGAAAATAAATCATCAAGGCAACTGCGTCCACAAGGGTCGTAATCAGCGGACCGGCCATAATTGCAGGATCCAGTCGAAGCTTTTTTGCAATAATCGGCAGGGAACCGCCTACGAGTTTGGCTAGAATAATGGTAAAGAGCAGGCTGATACTAACGGTTGCAGCCACCCATACACCCACTCCATCGAAAAAGTAGATGCGGGTAAAATTCACTGATGCAAGAGTCAACCCTACAATCAAGCCAACACGTAACTCTTTCCAGGCTACCTTTGCCATATCCTTCATACTGACCTCACCCAATGCCAGTCCACGAATAATCATTGTGGCCGATTGAGAACCTGAATTTCCGGCGGAGTCCATGAGCATGGGAATGTATACCGCCAGGGCAACCATGGATGAAAGAATATCATCATATTTTCGAATGATACCTCCTGTAAAGGTTGCAGAAACCATCAGGATTAACAGCCAGACAATCCGATTCCGAGCCAGCCTGGCAACGCTGGTTTTCAGGTATTCCTCCTCGGAGGGTTCCATAGCTGCCATTACATGAAAGTCTTCCGTGTTTTCCAGTTCAATAATATCAATAATGTCATCGATCGTTATGATGCCTACCAGCCTGTTCTCCTGATCCACTACCGGCATGGCAAGCAGATCGTATTTCCTGAACAGGTTGGAAATCTCCTCTTGATCCATATGCGTATTGATGGAGATGATGCTGGTTTCCATAATCTCTTCGATCACGGTATCCCCATCATTCAATATCAGCTTTCTGAGGGGAATGATGCCCTCCAGCTTCCTGTTTTGATCCATCACATAGCAAATATCAATGGTTTCTCCGTCTACCCCGACCTTCTTTATATGCTTCAGCGCCTGATCTACCGTCATCTCCTTCTTCAAATCAATATACTCGATTGTCATCAGGCTGCCTGCAGAGTTTTCAGGGTACCTCAAAAATTGATTGATCAGGTTTCTCCGTTCCGAACTTACCTGTTTTAAAATCCGTTTGACTACATTGGCAGGCATTTCCTCCAAAATATCCACCGTGTCATCCATGAATAGATTGTCAATAATGTTTTTGATTTCCTTGTCGGTAATGGACTCGATAATAAATTGCTGCTGCTCTGTAGAAATATAAGAAAATACCTCTGCGGAAATTTCCTTCGGCAGCAGCCGAAAGAGAATCAAAGTCTGTTCTTCCTCCAGCTCATCCAAAAGCTGCGCAATGTCTACCACATTTAGCTGGATGATCTCCTCGCGAATTTTTGCAAACTCCCCTTGCTGGATAGCGGTCTGGATGAAGGAGATTTTGTCATGCATGTTAAGCCCTCCCTGTTAAGAGCCTCTGCTGCTTGAGATGACAGCCTGAGCTCTTTTATGTTTTTGTGATTGATCCCCGCCCACTCGGGCACAGGACTGGAGTCCAAAGCCATCACCTCCCCTTTCATTAGAATTCCTTTGATTATCATGCTTATTATACTGAAATATCTCACTGGTGTAAAACCATAAAGCCTTATTTTTCTCATTCTGATTTTTTTTTGTTTCCGCTGCACGATTTGTGTTGAAAAATAAAGGAGACTTCATTCACATATAGAAGTAATTTAATCTACAGCTGAATATGTATTTTGCATGAAAACAAGTATTCCGGCACTTGAAGGTATGTCTGCTCTTATAAGAGGTGATTCATGGACAAAAAATATAAGCTGTCCCTGTTCGGCGTATTTTCCGGCAAGTCCATCGAGGAAGATTTTCAGGTAAACATGATGAGCCGCTACTCCAAGTCCGCGGCCTTTGTTGTCCTTGTTTTCGGTTTCCTGTTTGCCCTGCTTCTTGTCAATGATTACGAAGCGGTATCCGATTACCTGCAGCCTTGGTGTAGCCACCCTTGCGAAGGATGAATCTGCAAAAGACCTTCTATTAAGAACAGATAAGCTGCTGTTTCAGGCCAAGGCCCAGGGAAAGGCTCTCATTGTCAGTGAGCGGAATCATGTTATTTCTCCTGCAAATCGGGTATAAATAAGGTAAGATATTATTTTTACCAAGGAGGATCAACATGAAAGACTACAAAAAATTAAATCAGTATCTGTCAAACTTAGCGGTGTTAAATGCCAATCTGCATAACCTGCATTGGAATGTGGAAGGCTTGCAATTTGTTCAAGTTCATGAATTCACTGAAGAATTATACGATGACTTCTTTGAGAAGTATGACGCCGTAGCCGAGCTGCTGAAAATGAGGGGAGAAAGCCCCTTAACCAAGCTGTCCGATTATCTTAAGAATGCTTCCATCAAGGAATTGGATCAAAGCAAGTTCTCCTGCAAGGAGGCTCTGCAAATTGTTCAGGATTATCTGGGTGAAATGAAACAGCTGGCAACGGATATCCGGAATGAAGCAGACCAAGACGGCGACTTTGAAGTGGTAGCAGAATTTGAAGGTCATGTTGCAGGTTACAGTAAGAATCTGTGGTTTGTTAAATCCATGCTTGCATGACATGGTTTATGTGAATCATATGAATCCATAAACAGTGATAAAAAATCACTTCTTGAAAAAGAAGTGATTTTTTCTTATTCGTTATTCGCCTCCATCATCTGTATGAAGAGCTCCGCAATCTGCGGATCAAATCTCTTTCCCGCACCATCTTGAATAACCTGAAGGGCTTTCTTCTTGCCTTCAGAGCCGCCTTCTCTGCGCAATACTCGTTCATAGGTTTCCGCTATCGATATAATCCTGGAAATTTTGGGGATTTCCTCCCCCTTGAGGCCTTTGGGATATCCTTTCCCATCCCATCTCTCATGATGATTATAAACATACTCTGCCAAATCCAAAGTATCATCAAACAGGTGCAGAATCCGGTAGCCTCCTATCACATGCTGCTTCATGTTTTCCTTATCCACATCCTCCGCCAGGGAGCTTTTATCCAGCACGATTTTACCTATATCATGCAGGTATCCGGCTTGCTTCAGCCGGCTGATTTCCGGATCAGCCATGCCAAAAGCAGCGCCCATTTCACCGCATAGCTGGCTGACAACCTCCGAATGCTGTTTTTCTTCGGGATTCTCCGAATGGAGTGTATCAATGATGGTATCAATCATATCCCGGTTTACTTCCTTACGATGCATCAGCTTATCCCGATACATTTCATTTTCTGCATTGGCAATGATGTCTTCAATGGGTTCATGGACTTTTGACTTTGTGTCCGAGCCGATGGATAAGTTGCATTTGATTGCCTCCACTTTTATTTTTGCAAACCCGCTCCGAATGCGAGTTATTATTCTTTTGACCTGTTCGTGCTCTGTATTGGGCAAAAGGATTATAAACTCATCGCCTCCTAAACGGGCAACCATATCACTTGCCCTGCAGGATTGAACAAGAATTTCGGAGGATTTTTTAATGAGAGCGTCTCCTGCTGCATGTCCGAAAATATCATTTGTCATCTTCAGACCGTTGATATCTGCAAAGATTACAGACAAGGGCAGATTCTCAGCGCGATCCAGCTTGGCCAGGCTCTCAGTAAAGTACTGTCTGTTGTAAAGCCCTGTCAAGGTATCATGGTAGCTCAGGTAGTTGATTTTCTCTTCCCTTTTCCTGCGGTCTGTAATATCGGTAAAGGTGATCACGGAACCAACAATTTCCCCATCAATCATCTGCGGGTAGGAACGGTATTCCACATCAATATAGGTGCCGTCTGCCTTCCAGAATACCTCATCATCCACATAAACACCTTTGCCTTCCCGAGTGGATTTCAAAATACGGCATTGATCGGCGGGGAACGGCTTTCCATCGCGGGTGCTGTGATGGATCAGCTCATGCATATTTTTCCCCAGCAGATCCTCTTCTTTGGAGTATCCTAGAATCTTTACAGCGCTTGTATTGCAGAAGGTGCAGTTTTCCTCTGTATCATTTCCGTATATTCCTTCCCCTGCCGAATCGAGAATCAGCTGAAGCTGCTCCTTTTTCTCAGTTAAAAGCTGGTTTGATCTATAGAGTTTTTCCGTTCTTTCGTGGACCATCGCTTCCAGATTTTCAATCATATACTGCATTTTATCTGCTACCTTGTTTATGTCTACGGATATCCTGCCAATTTCATCATTTCTTATGACTGGAGCCCGTTGGGATAAATCCCCTGAAGACAGGGCTTCTGTGGTACGGAGAAGGTAATACACCGGCTGTGTGAGCCTCCTGATCATGACATAATAAAGAACAAAGGATAACAAAAGCGCTGCTGCGGACAGAAGCATCGCCAGCCGCATGGTTGACGTGGCACTGGAAAGAAATTGCTCCGTCGGGATCGCGGATACAATGACCCAGTCCAATCCTCCCATATTGAGTTCTCTCACATTAATGTGCTGGCTTTCCTTCCCATGATAAAGAAACTGAGGCTGCTGATCTTCAGTGAATTGCTCATAAGCCCCAATGATATCCGAACCCCCGAGGTCAAGTATGTGATGTCTCTTTAAAGTTCCATCCGAAAGGACATCAAAATTATCCATGCCCATTGAATTGGCTATGATGGCACCAGTCGACTTTTCAATGATTACAGAATAACCATTGTAGTCCTGAATGACGTCCGTAATATACTCCCCGATACCTGAAAGGAGCATGTGGGTACCCAAAACGCCTTGCAGCTCCCCATCGTTGTTATAAACCGGCCGGGCAGCCGATATGCAAAGATCATCCATGATAAAATGCTTGTATACCGGTGAGAAAGCCGGACCGTCTGCCTCCATAGCAGCCTCATACCATGCCCGGGTTCGCGGATCAAACTTACCTGCCTGAAGAACACGCGAACCTGCTGTCCAATCTTCATTCAAGGAATAATACCAGGATTCTCCTCCGGTTTCTGCATCATTTTTCATGATTTCTATTACACCACTGGCATTCCTGCGTGCACCATAGTATTCTCCGTTTACAGTACCAAAGCTGAAGCTGTATATATCATCGTCATGGGCATTCAATACACCTACAAAGAATCGGTTTCTCGCATGCTCATTTGTTAAATCAACCACCTTGTTCTGAATCATGGTATAATACATCTCATTAATATGCTCTGGTTCATGGAGGAAAGAATAAATTTCATCGTGGATTCTCTCATTCAACGTAGCAGCTATTCTTTCTGTTGTATTCCCGGCAGCGACAAACCAGCTTGAAAAAACCATGTGTCCGATTCCAAAGATTGAAACCAGCATAGCCAATAGGAACAAGAGGATCCTGGTATTCCTGATTTTCAGACTTGATTTGTTTCTTCCCATTTCTAAAACTTCCTTCTGCTTTTATGCCGCATTCAGGGCAGGTATCATTTAATAAACGGCTTTCATTCTTGCTTTGCCAGGCTGTATAGGTATCATTGAATCCATTGCTAGATATTCTATCACAAAACACAGGAAAAGTGGTAGAATTCCCCATATTTTCAATGATAATCATCATATTGATTGGTAATAATAATCTATAAAGGTTCTGATTTATCCGTCACCATCAATCACCCTTCCTCTTTTGTGAACAATTAAAATGTGTCAGGATCGTTTTCCGTGAAAGGAGCTGCAAATGATTAACAAAGGAAAGGTTGCGATAATCGGCTCAGGATTTGTAGGTTCAACCACTGCTTATACTCTGATGCTGGATGGGGTTGTCTCTGAAATCGTTGTGGTTGATTTGAATCAAGACAAAGCAGAAGGCGATGTTCTGGATATGAACCATGGAATGTCGTTTGTGAACCCTGTAAAAATATACGCAGGTGAATACCCCGATATAAAAGGCAGTGATATTGTTGTAATAACTGCTGGTGTTGCCCAAAAGGAAGGAGAGACCCGAACCGATCTGCTGAAGCGAAATATTAAGGTATTTGATTCCATCATTGACAGCATGATGCCATACCTGGAGGAACATACACTGATTCTGGCAGTAACAAATCCAGTTGATATCCTGACCTATTATACAATCAAAAAATCCGGTTTACCTGCCCACAGGGTACTGGGTTCCGGAACTGTATTGGACACCTCCAGGCTGAAATTCCTGCTGTCTGAGCATACCGGTGTGGACTCCAGAAATGTTCATACCTACGTGATAGGCGAACATGGAGACACCGAAGTGCCGATATTCAGTCTTACCACAATAGCTGGAATGAGCGTGGATGTATTTTGTGAGTTTTGCGGCAAATGCGATCATCACACAAGTATGGAGCATATCGCTTTGAAGGTGAAAAATGCGGCCTATGAAATCATTGAAAAGAAGGGGGCCACCTATTATGCAGTGGCTTTGGCGGTTGACAGAATTGTCGACAGCATTTTAAGAAATGAAAACTCGATCTTAACCGTATCCAGTTTTATGGAGGGCAAATACGGTATCTATGATGTCTGCCTGAGCCTGCCGACGATTGTGAACAGGAGAGGCATTGAAAAGCAGCTGCTGATTCCTTTGTCAACGGAGGAAGAGGAGGCCTTGCGCAGGTCTGCGGAAAGCCTGAAGGAACAGATCAGGAATGTATTGTAATGCCTGGATGATTTTTATTCCAATCCCGGATGCTTTAGTTTTTCAGCCAAAAGCCCCCAAGCAGCCTTGCAATCTTCACTGGTATAAAAAGGCCTGAACCCAAAATCCAGATACATGTTAATTGCCTTCCAGCTGGTGGTTTGGGTTGTGAGATACGCTTTGTCATGAAATTCCTGAATACGTTTTACAGCCATTGCCACCAAGGGTTTTCCAAGGCGCTTTCCCTGATATTCGGGCTTAATCGCAACCCAATGCAGCCTGCCCAGCTTTTCCCCATTAAAATCATTATCATACCAGCCCATTGAGGTTCCAACAGGCTCCCCATCGGAATTGCATAAGAAAAAGCATCTGGACTGCAATTGCAGTTCAAAGCTTCCAAACTCGTCATGAAAGCGCTTCAGAGCATCATCCTTGGTCTGAAATTCTCCAGCTGCCGCCTCGATATCTGCCCAGACTGATTCATCGCCGCTCTTAAATTTAGCAAAGTAGTAGCCCTCAGGCAAAGATATATCAACCTTACTCTGTTTAATATCATCATGGATCATGATTACCCGGTATCTCTTAATCGTCATTCCCTCCTATAACGTATCCTGTAATTATTCTACCTGCCCTTGCCTAATTCCTGCATTAGAATGAATGAAATATTTCATACTGCCCCACAATATACAGCAGCTGCAGCAGCAAAATATGCAGCAGAATCAGCAGCAATGAGCACAGCGGGCTGTTCTTGAAAACATTCGATGAACAGCCCGCTGGCCTTATCGTTGAGCCTTGTCAAAGGGTATCCCTTCTGCCTTGGGAGCCCTGGATTTCTTGGATGTAAAAGCAAGCACCACCATAGTAGCGATATAGGGCAGCATTTTATAATATGTCTGATTGATCTTCAGGGCATTCAGGAAGGGAATCAATGAAACAGAATAAGCTACTGTACGAAGGAAGGCAAAGAAAAGTGCGGCAAACAGGATCTTTATGGGCTGCCACTGGCCGAATATCATAACAGCCAAAGCCAGGAACCCGAACCCTGCAACACCTGTATGTCCATTGGCATTGCCGTCCATGATGCCTACTGCATAGAAAAACCCGCCTATTCCGGCCAGGACACCGGAAATGCTTACCCCGGCATAGCGTATGCGGTAAACATTAATGCCTACCGAGTCGGCGGCATGGGGGTGCTCCCCGCAGGAGCGCAGACGCAGGCCAAACTTTGTTTTATAAAGCACAATCGTAGAAATTACCAGTAGAAGAAGGCCGATATAAACGGTTATATAGGTGTTTTGAAAAAACATCTTCCCAATTACCGGTATGCTTCCCAATGTCGGAACATTTCTGATATAAAAGTTCAAGGAGGTGGTCACGCCATCACTGTTAAAAAACATTTTGGAAAATAAAAGTACTGCAGCCGGAACCATCATATTCAGAGAGGTCCCTGTAATGGTTTGATCTGCCTTCATATTAATGGCTGCAAAGGACAGTAAAAGGGAGAACAGGAGACCGCTTACGGCTGCAATGATCATGGCCAGTATCAGCAATAACTGTGGATTCATACCCATCCCCTGTAAAAAGTAAACAAAAAGGCAGCCCAGATAAGCTCCTACCAGCATAATACCCTCTAAAGCAATGTTGATTACACCGCTTCGTTCACTGAACATACCGCCCAATGCCACAAGCAGCAGCGGGACCGCCACCGGAAGCGTATTTTGAATCAGATAGTATAAGGTATCCATGTTACACTTCCTCCTTTACATGATCAATTTCTTGTACTTCCTGATATGCATCCTTCATTTCCTGACCCTGTTTTTCGGCTGACTTTTCTTTACGTCTGGCCAAAAACCGGCCGAGGGCAATATTCATAATCATTGCAAAGGCTGAGAAATAAATAATAACGGCAATGACTACGTCGATTATCTCAGGCTTGTATCCATACAGGCTGGTCAAGGTCCCTCCCCGCTGAATATAGGAAATAAATAATGCTGAGAATATGATTCCAATCGGATGGGAATTCCCCAGAAGTGCAACTGCGATTCCATTAAAGCCGTTGGCGGCGATTATATTGATGGGCTCATAGGTCATGCTGCTGCCCGGGATCGTAGAAGGTGCCAGGATTGCAAAAGCACCGCCCAATCCTGCCAATG
Organism: Clostridiales bacterium; assembly: GCA_012837325.1. Lineage (GTDB taxonomy): Bacteria > Bacillota > Clostridia > Caldicoprobacterales > DTU083 > DURK01. The sequence goes on along the minus strand of DURK01000066.1, from coordinate 5,213 downwards.
CCCCTGCTATCATCATGGTTAAAATAATATTTCTCTTGCCGTTCATACCTGCATAGGTACTGGCATCCTTATTAAAGCCCGTGGCCTTCAGCTCAAAGCCAAAGATGGTATGATTGAGTACAATAAAAAGCAAAACCGCTATGGCGATCGCAAAGAATATCGATATGTTTGCACTGGAATTGGACAAACCCAATGCCGGAAGCTGGGCAGAGACGGGTAAATAAGCGGTTCTGGTGGTAGTTGGAACATACATTTTGGCGTTGCTTTGAATAAGCATATCCACCAGGTACATGCCAATATAGTTAAACATAATAGAGGTGATGACCTCGTTTACATTAAGCAAAGCCTTAAAAATACCAGGAATGAGACCCCACAGCATGCCGCCTGCCAGGCCCGCAAGAATACATACCAGCCAATGCAGATTCCCCGGCGGCTTCCACATAAAGCCTGCATACAGCGCAAAGAACATGCCCATCGTATATTGTCCGGAGGCCCCGATATTGAAAAGGCCCATCCTGAAAGCAAACCCAACCGCCAAACCTGTCATCAAAATAGGAACCATGAAATAGATCACATCATCCAGTCTTTGCAGACCACCGGTCAGAATGGTAAAAAATCCGGGCAAGGAGTTGGCAGGACTGGCGAAGAGCATGATGATAAAGCCGAAGATAAGCCCCAGAGCAATTGCAAGCAAGGCTGCAGTAAATGATGAGGAGCCCTTTATCTTAAGCAGCTTTTTGACTTTTAACTTTGATGAAGAACCATTTCTATCCTGCATTTTCATTCTCCTTTGCTATGTTGCGTTTTGCACCGGACATATAAAGGCCAAGCTCTTCAATGGTTGTAGATTTTGGATCCAGTTCTCCGACTATTTCGCCTTCATACATAACCAGAATCCGGTCACTGACATTCATGATTTCGTCAAGCTCCAGTGAAATCAGGAGAACCGCCTTTCCCTTGTCCCTGCGTTCCACAAGCATTTTATGAATATATTCAATCGCACCGATGTCCAAGCCTCTTGTAGGTTGAACTGCAACCAAAAGCTCGTGCTCCTTGTCGATCTCCCGGCCAACAATTGCCTTTTGCTGATTGCCGCCTGACATGGTCCGTGTTATGGTTATCGGTCCCTGACTGCTTCTGATGTCGTATTGATCTATCAGCTTGTTCGCGTAGTTTCGGATTGCATCTCTTTTTATAAAACCCTTCTTGTGAAACTCTGACTGCCAGTATTGCTGAAGGACAAGATTTTGCTCCAGGGTATAGTCCAAAACCAGCCCATGCTTGTGTCTGTCCTCCGGTATATGACTCATTCCAGCTTTTGATCGAGTGCGTATATTGGACCTGGTGATATCCACATCGCACAATTTGATTGTACCTCCGCTGATTTTATCCAGACCGGTAAGGGCAGAAACAAATTCTGTCTGACCGTTGCCGTCTATACCAGCAATACAAACGATCTCCCCTGATCTGACATCAAAGGAAACATTTTTGACGGCATCCCCTTTATGGATCTTTGACGGTACGGTTACATTTCGTACAGAAAGTACGATATCTCCCGGTTTCATTTCCTTTTTTTGTACTGAAAAGCTGACTTCCCGGCCTACCATCATCTTGGACAGCTCTTCCTTGCTGGTATTTTTGATCTCAACCGTACCCATAAGCTTCCCTTTTCGAAGTACAGTACAGTGGTCCGCTACAGCCATGATTTCATTTAATTTATGAGTAATGAAAAGTATGGATTTGCCGCTCCTGGCAAAGCCCCTCATGATTTCCATCAGATCTTCGATCTCCTGCGGGGTAAGCACTGCAGTGGGCTCGTCGAAGATCAGGATTTCATTTTCCCGATAAAGCATCTTCAAAATCTCAACACGCTGCTGCATTCCAACCGTAATATTTTCAATCAAAGCATCCGGGTTAACCTCAAGTCCGTACTCCCTGCTTAGCTTTAAAACCTTTTTTCTGGCTTCTCTCATTTGAAGAAATCCGATTTTGTTTGGCTCAACGCCCAAAATGATATTCTCTAAAACGGTAAAGTTTTCAACCAGCTTGAAATGCTGATGCACCATGCCGATTCCCAAGTCGTTGGCATCATTTGGATTGTTGATTGTTACCGGTTTCCCGTTTTTTCTAATCTCGCCCTTCTCTGGCTGATATAATCCAAACAGGATACTCATCAGCGTCGATTTGCCTGCACCATTTTCGCCTAAAAGGGCATGGATCTCACCCTTTTTTAATTGCAGCGAGACATTGTCATTGGCCAGTATACCGGGGAACTCCTTTGTGATATTGATCATTTCTATAATATAGTTATCCATACTCATAAGCCCTCTACATCGCTTTCTTTTCAATCATCCATTTATTTTCCTGCGGTAAGCCGCTTTGCTGCAAATGAACAAAGGGCAACTGTTCTCAGCTGTACTTAGACCTGAGTTTTTAAAGCTATTTGACCTTTTAAACGTTAGACAAAATAAAAAGGGGAAAGACATTCTGCCTTCCCCATGATAAGCCTCCTGATTATGGCTTCAGGCCAAGATGTCAGGTTCATTGAGTTCTATTTCTAAATGTATAAGGATTTGATACCTATGGATCATAAGATATTATCGTACCTGTGGCGCCACCTTGACCAGAGATAGGCCATTGACCAACTCATCTGCTGTTGCATAGCCGTTGGGGTCGGCAACCTCGATGGTTCTGATGGGCACTACATCTCCATTTACCAGTCTTGCAAACACTTCATCGTAATCGGACTTGGTAAACTTATCCATTCTGTCAAATGCATCGGCGTTTGCATCTCCGATTACCTCTGTCGGGAGTCCAACACCATTGTTTTTCGCATTCAAGGTTGTGGTTTTGCCTGCGAACTCATTCCAGTTGTCCTTTACATAGATGGCTTCCAATACCTGATAAACAGAAGCACCGAGACCCTTGGTAGCAGAAGTGATAACTGTTTCGCTGTCGTATCTTTGGTCAACGTCAACGCCAATCACCTTTTTACCCGCTTCTGCAGCAGCGGACATAACACTCTTACCTACAGAACCTCCGCAGGCAAAAATAACCTCAGTACCTTCCTGGTACATGGTTTTTGCTGTCGCCTTGTTTGTGTCATTTTCATCAAAGTTACCGGTATAGTGATAAGTTACAGAGACCGCGCCATCTTCCAGGCCAAGCTCTTTTGCAGCATCTTCAGCACCTTGCAGGAAGCCATAGCCAAATGCCTGAACAGCAGGAACAGCCATTCCGCCCATAAATCCGAGCTTGGTCATGCCGTCTTTAACCGCTGCATAGCCTGCCAGGTATCCGGACTCCTGCTCAGCATATAAAATACTGGCTACATTAGATTTGGTTTCGTAGTTCCAATCCGGATCATGGGGTTGACCATCCAGCAGAATAAATTTAACATCCGGATATCTTGTTTGTGCTTCGTAAACCGGTACTTCAAACAAGAAGCCCGGGGTAACAATAACCTTGGCACCACCTGTAACAGCTAAATCAATCGCCTCCAGGTAACCTGCGTCATTTGCTTCCTCGGGCTTATAGTACTTGTGAGATATTTTATTCCCTGCTTTGGACTGGTCTTCCACAAAGGCCACTACGCCTTCCCAGGAACCTTGGTTAAACGATTTGTCGTCAATATTACCTTTGTCGGTAATAAGGGCGATTTCGGCCTTGCCGGACCCGGCACAACCTGAAAAAAGCGTGAGGACGAGTAGTAGGGCCATCATTATTGCAGCTACCTTTTTCATAAAGATCTCCTCCTATATTTTATCGATTTGTAAACTTAAATGAAAATTGAGGACCCCAAACTCTCTGTGGTACAATGTTTTTTGCCGAAAACAAATACCTCCCAGAAAGGATGAAGTCCTCATGCAAAAAATTGTATCAATCAGTTGTCCAAAGTGCAACAATAATCATTCATTCTATCGTTACGGTAAAGATATTCTCGGCTTTCAAAAATATCTCTGCCGTAATTGCAACCATCAATTTGCACCTGATAACCCTGCTTCGAGGTCCTCTCGTAAGTATCCGAGCTGTCCCTTGTGCTCTAAGGCTACTTTCCTTCACCATGATCACGAGCATTATTCCAATTTCAGGTGCTGTGACAAAAAATGCAACCATTCTTTCTTTGTCGTTAAACCCGCTGCTATCTTACCTTCTTCGGCTTCTACTTTTGCTGGTAAAAACGACTTTAAGCGCATGAGATATCCTGTTCACATCATTATTTCGGCTCTTTCCATGTTTTACCTTGGTAAGAATTCTTTCAGGAATATCTCTTTGATTCTTCGTATAATGCACAATATCTCAGTTTCTCATACTACTATCAGCGATTGGTCTAAGAAGTTTGCTCCTATGTTTAATAATCTTGCCTTGGAGCTTATTCCTATGATGAATTTTGATTCTGATGAATGGCACGCTGATGAGACTGTGGTTAAAATCTCTGGTAAAAAGTACTACATTTGGTTTGTTGTTGATTCTGAAACTCGCTTTGTTCTTGGATTTCACCTTTCACCTCATAGAGACTCTGCTCAAGCCTTTACTATTTTTAATGCTGTTAAGCATCTAGGAAAGGTTTCTTCCATTGTCAGTGACCGTTACAGCGCTTACAAGGTACCTGCTAAGTCTGTGCTTGGATCTGATGTTAAACATATCAGAGTTGAGAGCTTTAAGGATGATATCTCCAACAATCTTATTGAGTCTTTTCATCATCAGTTCAAGGCTTGGTACAAGACTAAGCAAGGATTTAAATCTTTTGACTCTGCCAATAATCTGATCAGCATGTTTGTCTTCTACAACTTTGTAAGGCCACATTCATCACTTGATGGACTTACACCCGCTCAGGTTGCTGGACTAAAATTAACTAAGAAGCAGAAGAAAAAGTATTTTCTTATAGCTTGATTCATATGTGATTTCGCCTAATTGTTTCTTAAAGGAGCGGCCTTGGAATGGTCAAGGGCGCGCGTAAGCGTGTTCATTTTACCCTTGACCAGGACTAGGATGATCCTTTACCATCTTCCTGGCGAAATCCGAAGCAATTTCGAGCTATTCTATGAAAACATTGTGCTAATCTTTCATATTTAGTTTACAGAGCCGATATTAATCGCGCTGCCGCTGGTTCTATCCATGTTATCCGTATATACCCGATATAATACTTCGCCTAAATTCCCGCGGGTTTTATAGATCCCAATATATGGCTCCTCAATGTACTCGCCGCCGCC
>DURK01000065.1 GCA_012837325.1 Clostridiales bacterium | reverse complement strand
CTCGAATGCGCAGGGGTGCATTATATTCCAAGGCACAGGAACTGGGATGCAATAAGCTGGCTTTGGGGCATCATTTTAATGATATAATCGAAACAACTTTGCTGAACTTGTTTTATGCCGGTTCCTTTAAAACCATGCGGCCGAAGCTCAAGTCTCAAAACTTTGTGAATATGGAGTTAATCCGCCCTATGTGTTTTATACATGAGGAGGATATCATTCGGTTTGCTTCCCATAATGGGATCTCTGCCATGAACTGCGGTTGTGTAGTCGCTGCAAAAAAGACATCCAGTAAGAGAAGAGAAGTGAAGGAACTGATTCGGGAGTTGAAAAAAAACAACAATGAGATAGACAATGCCATATTTAACGCAGCCAAAAATGTAAACATGGATTCTATATTGGGTTGGCAAAAAGATGGTAAAAGATATTCCTTTTTGGATTTTTACGAATGAAGCATGGATTTGAGAAATTGTTGAACTAATAGTATAATATTTATCAAGTGTTTTCTATAAAATTGCTAAAAAATAATCATTGTTGCTAAAAAATAAACAATGGTTGATTATTAATTTATTTTGCATATAATAAAGCTTGAGAAATGAGGTGTTGAAGTTGGCCCAACAAACCATTGACATCATCCGTCAGGCAGAGCAACAGGCAGATCAGATAGAGAAGGATGCGATTACCGAGAGCGACAGGCTGATACAGGCTGCTAAGGATCAAAGTAAAACGCTGTTGGAACATTCCAATTCTGAAGCCATAAACAAAGCGCAAGCCATTTTGGAAGCAGCGAAACGACAAGGAGATCAGATTATAGCCGACCAGTTGCAGCAAGCTGAAGAGGAAATTGCTGTTCTGTCAAAAACAGCAGCGGTGAAACAGCAAGAAGCCGTAAAGCTGATTATATCAGAGCTCTACTAACCTGCTCTGAATCCATTTGGCAGACATCAATACTCAGGGGGAGGAATCAATTAAATGGCAATCCTGCCTATGAAACGCATACATATTTATGCTTTACTGAAGGACCGCAAGTCCATTTTGGAATTATTACAGCGATTTGGTGCCGTACAGCTGGCTGACCTGGAGGAAGATGAACTTTTCATCAAGAATGATATTACGGACAGTAAAATGCAAACCGAACGAGATTTGGCTTTGGCGGAAGAAGCGCTCGCCATCCTTGCATCCCATGTTCCTGAACAAACATCCATTCTGGATTCCCTCAAAGGCAAGCGGGAGATTTCGTTGGATGTTTATGAAGAAATGGGCAGCAAGAGTAAAGAGATTCTCAATACAGCAGAGCGAATCCAAAATTTGGACAAGCACATTGCAGAGTGCACGGCTGAGATGCATAAGCTCCAGGTTCAAATGGATACTTTGGCTCCTTGGAGCAGAATGGATATTCCACTTCAATTTCAAGGTACCCGTTCTTCATCCGCATTAATTGGTACTTTACCCGGTGAGGTTTCTCTGGAAGAAATCCTTGCCAAGCTGGCGGATTTGATTCCGGAAGTGGAAGCAGTGCATGTGGACATCATAAGCGGCAATAAGGAACAGACCAACATTTTTGTGCTGTGCGGCCGCCATGATACTGCTGCTGTAGAGGGGGCACTTCGCACCATGGGCTTTGCCCGCCCTTCTGCCTCTGCAAGCAATCTGCCGCCTGCAAAACAGAAAGCAGAGCTGGAGGCAGAATACAAATCCCTTGTTCAGCAAAGAGAAGAAGCCAAATCCGAGATAATGAGCTGTTCGGACCAACGCGATCAGCTTAAATTTTTGATTGACTGGTTACATATGAAACTGGAAAGGTTGGAAACATCCAGTTACCTTTTGGAATCCAAACGCACTTTTATCATAACGGGGTATATCCCCAAGCGTGAGGCAGATGGTGTAGTATCCGCATTGCAAAGCAGATTTTTAGTGCATCTGGAGTTAGAGGATCCGGATGAAGATGAAGAGGTTCCGGTCCTTCTGAAAAACAATAAATTTGTTGAATCGGTGGATGGAGTGCTTCGCTCCTTCAGCTACCCTGGGAAGGGAGAAATTGACCCGTCATCTGTGATGTCCGTGTTTTATTACATTTTGTTTGGTCTTATGTTATCCGATGCAGCATACGGACTGATTATCACCATTGTCTGCGGACTGTGTTTATGGAAATTCCCCAACATGGAATCAAGCATGAGAAAATCCCTACGCATGTTTTTCTTTTGCGGTTTGTCAACGACATTTTGGGGAGCGTTGTTCGGCAGCTGGTTCGGAGACCTGGTTACGGTAGTATCCACGACCTTCTTCAACAAAACGGTTACAATTCCTCCTTTATGGTTCGAACCGATTAAAGACCCAATGCGTATGTTGGTGTTTTCCATGGCAATGGGAGTAGTTCACCTGTTCGCCGGACTGGCATTGAAAATCGTACAATGTGTAAAGGAAAAACAATACAAGGATGCACTTTACGACGCCATACTTTGGTATCTGTTGGTGGGTGGTCTGCTTGTTTTGGGGCTTTCCAGTCAACAATTAATTGATATCCTGAATCTGGACTTTATTCTACCAGCTAATATAGGTAGAATAGGGGGTATTGCAGCATCCGCAGCAGCCATTGGTGTTGTTCTAACTGCAGGCCGGGAATCAAAAAATTGGTTCAAACGTATCTTGAAGGGGTTGTATGGGTTGTACAACGTTACCGGATATCTTAGTGATATTCTATCCTATTCCAGACTACTGGCTCTTGGATTGGCTACAGGAGTTATAGCAACTGTAATCAACCAAATGGGTTCAATGGGAGGAAGAGGAATAGGAAGTGCAATCTTATTTATTGTGGTTTTTGTCGTTGGACATGCCATTAATATTGGAATTAATCTGTTAGGTGCCTATGTGCATACTAATCGTTTATCCTTCGTAGAATTTTTTGGTAAGTTTTATGAAGGCGGAGGAAGTGAATTTGCGCCGTTCGGCGTACATACTAAATATTACAAACTCAAGGAGGAGACAAACAATGGGTGATTTAGGAATGTTTTTTGCGCTATCTGGAGCAGTACTTGCAGCCTTAATGGCAGGCATTGGTTCTGCAATTGCAGTTGGCATGGCAGGTGAAGCAGCAGCTGGAGTGGTAACAGATGACCCGTCTAAATTTGGTAAGGTGCTTATTTTACAACTTTTACCTGGCACACAGGGCATTTATGGCTTATTGATCGCTTTTATCACACTTAATCAAATAGGCGTACTAGGAGGCACAGCCGATATTTCTCTGATCAAGGGGTTGTTATACTTGGTAGCCTGCTTGCCTATGGCTTTTGTAGGTCTTTGGTCTGCTATACGTCAGGCGCGCGCATCTGTAGCCAGTATTGCTCTTGTTGCTAAACGGCCTGATCAGGCAGGTAAAGCGATTATTTTTCCAGCCATGGTTGAAACCTACGCAATTCTGGCATTGCTGATTTCCATTTTAGCTGTAACAGGTGTCGGCGGCATTTCCATATAAGAAAGATCCGGATAGGAGAGCTGTTATGTCAGGATTAAACAAGTTGGTGGAAAAAATTAAGGCAACTGCAGAAAATGCAGCAAGGGACAGACTTGAACAAGCGAAACAGCAGGCACATGATCTGTTGCAGCAAGCGAAAGAAGATGCAGAGCATGAAAGGAAACGCATCCTTCAGGAAGCTGAAGTCAAAGCAGCGGACAGCTTGGAACGAGCAGAGTCATCTGCAGCTTTACAGAAACAAAGGGCGATTTTATCTGCAAAACAGCAGATAATCGGAGAAACCATTCAAAAGGCCAGAGAAACATTGCGAGCCATGCCTGCTGATGAATACTTTGATTTGATAGGTAAAATGGTGTCAAAATATGCGTTGCCTCAAAGTGGGCACATCATCTTTTCCCAACAGGATCAAAACCGCCTGCCTGCTGACTTTGAAAAGAGGCTGAATCAAGAGCTTCTATCCAAAGGGGGAGCTTTAACCATTTCTTCGGAAAACAGGCCTATAGACGGAGGGTTTGTTCTGATCTATGGAGATGTAGAGGAAAACTGCACTTTTGATGCAATTTTCAGCAGCAAACATGATATACTGCTGGATAAAGTACATGAGTTTTTGTTTGAATAGATCAAAGGTATGCTGCAGAAAGGAGGAGACCAATATGCCGGAAAAAAATTATACCTATGCAGTGGCACGAATCCGTTCCAAGGAACTGCAGCTTCTGGATACCCAGTTTATCAACCAACTGGTGGCTGCCCGAAGCTATCACGAGTGTGTGAAATTACTTCTGGACAAAGGCTGGGGGCAGGAAGGACACATGGAAGTTGAACAAATCCTGGCTTACGAGTATAAAAGGGCCTGGGATTTCATAGCGGAACTGGTAGAAGATATGTCGGTATTTGATGTGTTATTACTGCCCAATGATTATCATAATTTGAAAGCAGCAATCAAACTGGTTTATACAGGTTTGCAAGAGGATAAGCACTTTATAGATCAAGGTACCATCAATCCAGATACCATTTTGGAAGCGGTTCGAACTCAGGATGACTCTCTGTTACCCGAACATATGCGTTCATCAGCTAAAGAAGCGTATCAGACAGTAACACAGACCGGTGATGGTCAACTCTGTGATCTGATTATTGACAAAGCATCATTAGAAGCGCTTTATGCAGCTGGTAAAGTACAAACCAATGACGTTCTAAGGCATTATGCCGAACTAAAAATTGCATCGTCCAATATCAGAATAGCAGTACGATCACAAAAAACAGGGAAATCATTGGATTGGATACAGCGTGCCATGGCACCTTGCGATACCCTGGATGTGGAACGCCTTTCCCAGGCGGCCGTTTCCAGCTTTGAAGCCATTTGCGAGTACCTGAGGCAAACAGAGTATGAGGATGGAGTAGAAGAGCTGGTAAGCTCCCTATCATCATTTGAACGATGGTGCGAGGATCGACTGATACAGAAAATTCTTCCTCAGAAATATAACCCTTTTACCATCGGACCTCTTGCTGCTTACCTGCTTGCAAAAGGTAATGAAATCAAAACCGTTCGCATCATTCTTCTTGGCAAGATGAATCAGCTTCCAGATGATTCCATTAAAGAAAGGTTAAGGTTAATGTATGTATAAGATAGCAGTTCTAGGAGACCGAGACAGCATATATGGTTTTGCAGCACTTGGCTTGGATATCTGTCCGGTTGCACTGTCCGATGATGGGGCTGAAGCCGGAAGAAAGCTGAAAGAGCTTGCTGAAGGTGACTATGCGGTTATCTATATAACAGAAGCGTTAGCTGAAAAATTAAAAGGTGAGATCCACCGTTACCGTTCCGAAAAGCTGCCGGCTATTATCCCGATCCCAGGGGTATCCGGCAACACTGGATTGGGCATAAAGATGGTTAAGAAGTCGGTGGAACAGGCAGTGGGCTCGGATATATTGTTTCGGGACTGACACTAGAGACATGACCGAGCAGGAAAATTGATAAAGAGGTGGACCAAATATGAGCAAAGGAACCATAAAAAAGGTTGCCGGACCACTTGTCATAGCCGAGGGCATGCGGGATGCAAGTATGTTTGACATTGTCCGCGTAAGTGACCAGCGACTGATTGGTGAAATAATAGAAATACATGGAGATGAAGCTTCCATACAGGTTTATGAAGAAACATCCGGTTTGGGACCGGGTGAACCGGTAGAATCCATCGGTGTCCCTATGAGTGTTGAGTTGGGACCTGGTTTGATGGGCAACATTTATGACGGCATCCAGCGTCCTTTGAACACCATTCTGGAGCAAACCGGGAACAATCTGAAAAGAGGAGTGGAAGTTCCCTCTCTTGACAGAGAACGAAGATGGCACTTTGTTCCAACGGCGCAGCCTGGGGAAGTAGTGGAAGCCGGTGACATAATCGGCACCGTTCAGGAAACAGAGATTGTTCTGCATAAGATCATGGTGCCCTATGGCATGAAGGGAACCGTCCATTCCATCAACGAAGGGGAATATACCGTCGAGGAAATGGTGGCAACCATCAAGGATGAGAACGGGGCAGTCAATGAAATCGGCTTAATGCAAAAATGGCCGGTTCGTGTAGGACGGCCGTATAAGGAAAAGAAGGCACCTGCCATGCCTCTGATAACTGGCCAGCGCGTAATCGATACCTTGTTTCCCATTGCCAAAGGCGGAGTTGCTGCTGTTCCCGGGCCCTTTGGTTCAGGTAAGACAGTGGTTCAGCATCAGCTGGCAAAATGGGCGGAAGCAGATATTGTCGTATACATTGGCTGTGGAGAACGAGGTAATGAGATGACAGATGTTCTCAATGAGTTTCCGGAGCTGAAGGATCCCAAAACCGGGGAATCCCTGATGAAACGAACGGTTTTAATTGCCAATACTTCAGACATGCCGGTTGCAGCCCGGGAAGCATCGATCTATACCGGAATTACCATAGCGGAATATTTCCGTGACATGGGTTATTCCGTTGCATTGATGGCGGATTCCACTTCCAGATGGGCGGAGGCTCTCCGTGAGATGTCCGGACGTCTGGAAGAAATGCCCGGTGAAGAAGGTTATCCCGCTTACCTGGGAAGCCGATTGGCTCAATTCTATGAACGAGCTGGTTACGTTGTATCATTGGGAAAGGAAGGCAGAGAAGGAGCTTTGTCGGTAATCGGAGCGGTCTCACCTCCCGGCGGCGATTTATCCGAGCCTGTTGCCCAAGCCACGCTTCGTATTGTAAAGGTATTTTGGAGCTTGGATGCCAACCTTGCTTACAGGCGTCACTTTCCAGCAGTAAACTGGCTGACCAGTTATTCTCTATATACCGACACCACTTCCAAATGGTTCAACAGTAAGATTAACAGCGACTGGACTGATCTCCGGGTTCGTCTTATGCGCTTGCTGCAGGATGAAGCAGAATTGGAGGAAATCGTCAGATTGGTGGGTATGGATGCGGTATCCGCTGCCGACAGGCTGAAATTGGAAGCTGCCCGGTCGATTCGAGAAGACTTTTTGCATCAGGATGCCTTCCATGAAGCCGATACTTATACCCCTCTGGAAAAACAGTATCTGATGATTAAGCTGGTGCTGAGCTATTATGATGCAGCAGTGACAGCCTTGGACAAAGGAGCTGATATAGAGCGGCTGGTTGATTTGCCTGTCCGGGAGAGGATAGGCCGTTATAAATACATTTCCATGGATCAGTCGAAAGACGAATATGACAATATTCAAATTGAATTGTCGAATCAAATACAGGAAATGCTGCAAAAGGAGGACTACTAATGCCAAAGGAATATCGGACGATACAGGAAGTCGCCGGTCCTCTGATGCTGGTAAGAGGCGTACAGGGAGTCAGCTTCGATGAATTAGGCGAAATTGAATTGGCCAACGGGCAGACCCGTCGTTGCAGGGTTCTGGAGATCAATGGCAGTGATGCTTTGGTACAGCTGTTTGAAAGCTCCACCGGAATAAACCTTTCCAACAGCAAGGTACGCTTTCTGGGGCGTAGTATGGAACTTGGTGTTTCTGAAGATATGCTGAGCCGGGTTTTTGACGGTTTGGGAAGGCCAATTGACAACGGGCCGGAAATCTTACCGGAGATGCGGCTGGATATCAATGGTTTGCCCATCAATCCGACAGCGCGAAATTATCCTCAGGAATTTATCCAGACAGGAATTTCCGCCATTGATGGTTTGAACACATTGGTTCGCGGCCAAAAGCTGCCAATCTTTTCTGCATCCGGACTGCCTCATGCCAACCTGGCAGCACAGATTGCCCGTCAGGCTCAGGTAAGAGGAACCAAAGAGCCCTTTGCGGTGGTCTTTGCAGCTATGGGTATTACCTTTGAGGAAGCAAACTTCTTTATTGAAAGTTTCCGCGAAACAGGAGCAATTGACCGGGCAGTTATGTTTATGAATCTTGCAAACGACCCTGCCATTGAGCGTATTGCAACCCCGCGGATGGCTTTGACCGCAGCGGAATACCTGGCCTTTACCAAAGGAATGCATGTTTTAGTTATCTTAACTGATATCACTAATTATGCTGATGCCCTGCGTGAGGTTTCTGCGGCTCGCAAGGAAGTACCTGGAAGAAGGGGCTATCCCGGATATATGTACACAGATTTAGCCTCCCTTTATGAGAGAGCAGGCAGACTAAAGGGCCTGCCCGGCTCCATTACTCTGATTCCAATTTTAACTATGCCAGAAGATGATAAAACCCACCCTATACCTGACTTAACAGGCTACATAACAGAAGGACAGATAATTCTTAGCCGTGAACTATACCGCAGAGGTGTTACACCCCCCATCGATGTTCTTCCTTCTTTATCCCGTCTTAAGGACAAAGGAATAGGAGAGGGGAAAACTCGTGAGGATCATGCTAATACTATGAACCAATTATTCGCAGCTTATGCCCGCGGAAAAGAAGCGAAGGAATTAATGGTTATTCTCGGTGAAGCTGCTTTGACCAACATAGATAAACTCTATGCAAAGTTTGCTGATGAATTTGAGCAGAAGTATGTCTCTCAAGGATACAATGTTAACCGCACCATAGAGGAGACTCTGGATCTTGGATGGGATCTCCTTCGGATTCTGCCCCGGAGCGAGTTGAAACGAATCAGAGACGAATATCTGGATCAATACTATGAAAAGAGGGAGGCATAGTCGTGGCTGGGAAGCATGTAAACCCCACACGAATGGAGCTGACCAATCTGAAGCGAAAGCTGGTAACTGCCATCCGGGGACATAGGCTGTTAAAGGATAAACGTGATGAACTAATGAGACAATTTCTGGAGCTGGTACAGGAAAATAGACGGCTCAGAGAACGGGTGGAAGAGGGAATTACATCAGCTAATAAAAACTTTGTACTGGCCAGAGCCGTTATGCAGGATGAGCCTTTGAAAACAGCTTTCCTGGCTCCAAAGCAAGAGGTATATTTGGATGTAAGCGAGAAAAATATTATGAGCGTGGAAATTCCCCAGTTTACCTACAAAACCCGTACATCGGATCCAAATGATATTTACTCCTATGGCTATGCCTTTACTTCCGGTGATTTAGACAGCGCTGTCAAATCTCTGGCAGATATTTTACCTGATATGCTGCGTCTGGCTGAGGTAGAGAAAGCATGTCAGATGATGGCTGCAGAAATAGAGAAGACCCGTCGTAGGGTAAATGCACTGGAGCATGTGATGATTCCTGAGATGAAGGAAAACATCAAATATATTACTATGAAATTGGATGAAATTGAGCGCAGCACCCAGGTCCGCTTAATGAAGGTAAAGGATATGATGCTTGAACAGGCTCATGAGTATAGCAAGCGTTATGCAATTGATTAAGACAATAAATTAGCATAATTTAGAACTATTACAAGTCCAAAACCTCTAGTTTGTAGCTAGTAACTTTATTACAATTAAATATAAAAAAGCTTGCCTTTAGGCGGTGCAAATTAGGGATAT
>DURK01000064.1 GCA_012837325.1 Clostridiales bacterium | reverse complement strand
GAAATAAAGTACATCGGTTGGACCAGATTCAAGATCCCCTATAGAAAGGATGAAGTTTCCTTTCGGGATTTTGATTTGGAAATACAGCAGGATGGCTTTTTCATAAGGGAAATCTACCACGAAATGGAAGAAATCCGATGGGATAAAAGCATGGGCAGATTGAAAGAAAAGCTGGAAGAAATGGCGTTGAAGGAAGTCAGGGAGAGCATGCCGCCGGGGGCGAAAATTATTGACAAAAGGGTGAAATACGATATGATAGAAAGTGAGAAGGCAATTGCAGTACTGTATGTGGAAGCATTGGAAGACATCGCAGAACAGCAAATCATTGTAACACAATAGGAGGAATTGGCGTTTGAGCAGCTTGTTGACAGAACGCATTATCAATATAGACAATATTGAAACCTTAATGACATTGTTTGGAAACTTTGACCAAAACATAACCTTCATTGAAGAGGAGACCGGGGTACAGATAGTTGCCAGGGAAACCCAGCTTCGCATCATTGGCGAGGAGGAAAAGGTCGCTCTGGCAGCCAGTGTCATCCACAAACTCCTCGATATGATTCGAAACAGGGAACCCCTTGATATCTCCCGTATCGGATATGCATTGCAGCTGGCCCGTTACGGCAAGGAGGATGTAATCAGTGAATTAATGGCTGATATCATTTGTGTGAACCACAGAGGAAAGCCGGTTCGGTGTAAGACCCTTGGGCAAAAGCGATATGTCCAGGCTATTTCTAAAAATGATATTGTATTTGGTATCGGGCCTGCCGGCACCGGTAAAACCTATCTGGCCATGGCTATGGCGGTTACCGCATTCAAAAGCAAGAAGGTCAGCCGTATTATTCTGACCAGGCCGGCAGTAGAAGCCGGTGAAAAGCTTGGCTTTCTGCCAGGCGACCTGCAAAACAAGGTAGATCCCTATCTCAGGCCTTTGTATGACGCATTATTTGATCTCATGGGTACTGAGACCTATCAGAAATTGATCGAACGGGGGGCAATTGAAGTAGCTCCCCTTGCTTATATGAGAGGGCGCACCCTGGATGATTCCTTTGTCATTTTGGATGAAGCCCAGAATACCACCTCCGAACAAATGAAAATGTTCCTGACCAGACTGGGTCAGGGTTCCAAGGCCATTGTCACCGGCGACATTACCCAAATCGATTTGCCCAAGGGCAAGAATTCTGGCTTGGTGGAAGCGGCTCGTGTGCTGCAGGGGGTAAAGGGTCTGGATTTTGTTTATTTGACACATAGGGATGTTGTCCGGCATGAGCTGGTCATGAGAATTATCGAAGCCTATGGCCGCTATGAGAAGAAAAGACTGGACAAAAGACAAAGAAAGACCAGAGAGGAGTCAAACGAATGATTCGGCCTGCTGCAGTGAGAAGAAACAAGCCTGTTGGGAAAAAGCCATTTTTTCGATTTTTGCTGCATCCCTTTTTTGCAGATGCAGTAATTGGACTGGCTGTTTTTGGGCTGATCTTTGCACTGGTTTTCACTGCCGTATCGCCTGAGCGGTATGAACTCAAAGCAGGAGATATTCCGAGCGAGCCCATTGCTGCTCCCCGGGATGTTGAAGATGAGAAGGCTACCCTTGAACTGATGGAGCAGGCAAGGATGCAGGTGAATGATATCTACACCCTGGATCATACCATTACGGCTGGCGTGGTAGCGGAAACGGAAGAAATATTCGCAGGCATGGAACTTGTTCGAAACCAGGCGGAAGAAAAGCTGCATGAATGGGAAGAAGAGCAGAGGGAACAGCAGCGAAGGGAAGAGGAGCAGCGACGGCAGCAGGAACAGCAGGAGGAGCAATTGGAGCAGCCGGAAGGCCGGACACAGTCTCCGGATAATCCTGACGGGACGGCTGAACCTGATGAAAGCGGCCAGGAGACGCAGGAAGCAACCTCTTCTGAAATTCCAGAACCGGATTTGAATGAACTCTATAATCAGGCATTTCTTCGGGACATGCAGCAGCATATCCCCATACAGCTTTCCAATGACGATATTCGGTCCATTATCCTGGCAGAACAGAGAGATTTGAATCAGCTGCACCAAAAGTTGACAGAAACTTTGCAGGAGATGATGGGTGCAGGGATCAAGCAGGAGCAGCTGGCGGAATTCAAGGCCAACCTGCGGGACAGCATCCAGGGTATGGCTGTTTCCAACGAATTAAAGCTGTTGGGAACCAATATAGGGGTTCCCAGATTAAAGGCGAATCTCCTATATGATCGCGATAAAACCATGGCAGAAAAGAACAAGGCTGCCGAGTCAGTGGAAAAGGTTATATACAAAAAAGGCCAGTTTATCGTGCAGGCAGGACAACCGGTTACCGAATCCCAAATTGACATGTTGAGTGAACTGGGGCTCTTGAAGGACTACAGGGTAGATATACCGCTGATTGCCGGGGTCGCTCTGGTTGTACTGATCAGCATCGCTATCGGGGTTATTTATCTCATCTTTTATGAAAAGGAGCTTTTATATCAGCCCCATCTCATATTAATGTCCGGTATCATTTTAACTCTGGTAGCCGCTCTGGCTTATGCAGCAGCTTTATTCAATCCCTATCTGATGCCCTCTGCCATGGCTGGAATCCTTTTGGCGGTTTTAATCAATACGAGGATGGGTATGATTATTAACATCGTTATGGCATTGCTGGCAGGCTTGTTGTCTGGAATGCAAATTGCTCCTGTTGCTATGACTTTGGCAGGCGGCATGGTCGGCATTGGTATGCTGAAGTCCATACAACAGCGAAACTCGCTTGTTTGGGCGGGAATCGGCATAGCCGGAGGCAACCTTCTTACCATAGCTGCCTATGAGATGTTAATCCAGGGAGGATGGCTGGGTCCGCTTACCAGCTCTGTCTGGGGCATTCTGGCCGGGTTTGTGGCTGCGATTCTGACCATTGGTACATTACCCATTTGGGAAAACTTGTTTGATGTGGTTACCCCTATTAAGCTGGTGGAACTGGGCAACCCAAACAATGATATATTAAAACGGCTTTTGATGGAAACCCCCGGCACCTATCATCACAGTATTATTGTTGCGAACCTGGCTGAGAGTGCAGCCGAAGCAATCGGAGCAAATGGCTTACTGGCCAGAGTCGGTGCTTATTATCATGACGTCGGCAAGCTGGAGCGCCCATACTTTTTTAAGGAAAACCAGCTGTCCATTGACAATCCCCATGACGAGCTTGAGCCGGGATTAAGCACCAAAATCATCACCTCCCATGTCACAGATGGACTGGAACTGGCTAAAAAATACAAGGTGCCGGCTGTGATTCAGGAATTTATAACTGAACATCATGGCACTACTCCTGTGGTTTACTTTTTTCATAAGGCAAGAAAACAGGAAAATGGGGAACCAAAGCTGGAAGATTTCCGATACCCCGGACCCAGACCCCGAAGCAGAGAAACGGCCATTGTCATGCTGGCAGATACGGCAGAGGCTGCGGTGCGATCCATGACAGAGCACACTCCCGACAAGGTGGAGGCATTGATCCGAAAGCTGATTCGTGAAAAGCTGGATGATGGTCAATTCGATGACTGCAACCTGACCCTCCGGGATATGAATACCATTGCAACAACCTTTACCGGTGTCTTCAGTGGAATATTTCATGAACGGGTTAAGTATCCCAATGTAAATTTGAAGGAAGAAAGGGCAGATAAAAAGGATGGCTTTACTGATTGAAAACCGACACAATGCCAGGGAGGATCTTCAGGTTTTTTTTGAAGGGATCATAAAAAAAACATGGGAGCACCTGAAGCTGGAAATACAGGCAGAGATCAGCCTGCTGCTGACAGACAATGCAGAGATACAACGCTTGAATCGGCTATACCGTGGAAAGGATAAAGCAACCGATGTATTGTCCTTTCCGCTGCTGGCTCTTGATCCTCTTGATCGGGCAGCCTGGTTAAAGGAGCTTGAAGAGAAACAGGTCCCAGAAAATGGAGAAGTCATGCTCGGTGACATCGTTATTTCAGTAGAAAAGGCCGAAGAGCAGGCAAAGGAATACGGTCATGGGATCAAAAGAGAGCTGGGCTTTCTCATGATTCACGGCCTGCTTCACCTTCTGGGATACGACCATGAGCGGAATCAGGAAGAGGAGCAGTCTATGAATACCATGCAGGAAGCCATCCTGTTGGAATGCGAACTGCCCAGGGATTAAGTTCCTTATCGATGAAGTCATAGCTTTGGGAGGAGTTGGGTTTGATTAATTACAGTCAGTTGATAGAAAAAGCACTGGAAGCCAGAGAGCATGCCTATGTTCCTTATTCCGGCCTTCGTGTGGGGGCTGCTCTCCTATGCAGCGATGGCGAGGTCTTTGCCGGCGTAAATGTGGAAAATGTCAGCTTTGGAGCCACCAATTGCGCAGAACGAACTGCTGTTTTCAAAGCGATTTCCGAAGGAAAGCGTGAGTTTTCCGCCATAGCTGTCGTATCCGATATGGATGAGATGATTTACCCTTGCGGAATTTGCAGACAGGTTCTTGCAGAATTCAAAATACCTGTCGTGATCGTGGGGGATGAAAAAGGAAATTACAGGGTGCATCGAACAGAAGAGCTGATTCCCTGCGCCTTTACTGAATTCGAAACCAGGAAGTGATTCTTTGTCAAAGTTTTATTCAGGATTTGCAGCAATTGTGGGAAGATCCAATGTAGGGAAATCCACCTTGATGAACTCCCTCATCGGTGAAAAGATCGCTATCGTATCCGACAAGCCGCAGACTACCCGCAACCGTATCACATGTGTTTTAACCCGCGAGAATTATCAGATTGTTTTTGTGGACACTCCCGGCATTCACAAGCCAAAGAACAAGTTAGGCGAATATATGGTGAGGGCAGCACAAAATTCTCTGGGGGATATGGAGGTGATTCTCTTTGTTGTGGATGCAGCGGATGGAATCGGCTATGGAGATCGAATGATAGCCGAGTGGCTCAAAGAGATTTCCTGCCCTGTCATTCTGGTTGCCAATAAGATGGACATAGCAGATGAGGAACAAGCCCGTAAACAGATTGATGAGCTTGAAGATGCGGGTAAATTTGACGATACCGTTGAAATATCCGCTCTGGCTGGCAGCAATATCAGCAAGCTGGAGAAAAAGCTTGTTGCTTACCTGCCGGAAGGCCCAAAATACTTTCCCGATGATATGGTTACCGACCAGCCTGAACGGGTGATCCTGGCTGAAATCATCAGGGAAAAGACATTGAACCTGCTCAAAGAGGAGGTTCCTCACGGAATCGGCGTTGAAATAGAAAGAATTCGGGACCGGGAGGATAAAAACCTGACAGAAATCATGGCTTCCATCATCTGTGAGAAAGCTTCTCATAAGGGAATCGTCATCGGAAAAGGCGGAAAGATGCTGAAAGCCATTGGCAGCCAGGCCAGAATGGATATGGAACGCTTTTTAGGAATCAAAGTCTACTTGGAGCTTTTTGTAAAGGTAAAAAACGACTGGCGGAACAATCCCCATGCTATGAAGGATCTGGGCTACGATTTTCGGGAATTTTGATTGAAAATATCTGTTAAACCGGATGAAATTACATGGAATAGCCCTTTTTTACCCGGGCAGGCTAATAGAGATGGAAATCCACATAAAGGGAGGCATTCCGGTTGATGCAATTATTGTGGAATATGTTCAGAATAACAGGCAAAATCAACGATTACATGTTTTATAAGGCATTGGAGAATTCAAGCAGGGACAACAGAGATTTTATGCATGCCTTGGGCGGTTTAGGTCATAATGATGTTCAAGCTCCGCAAACTATGAATCACGGAGGAACAAAGTATACATTTTAAGGAAGGTATAAAATGGAACTTATACGCACACAGGGGGTTGTGCTGAGATACAGCAACCGTAACGAGGCAGATCGGCTGTTAACGGTTTTGTCTCCCGATTTGGGCAGGATATTGGTGCTTGCTCGCGGCTGCAGAAAACAGAAAAGCAGATTTCTGGCTTTTTCCCAACTGTTTTGCTACGGTGAGTTGATTCTCCAGCCCTATCGGGACATTTACATATTGAGTCAGGCTGAGGTGAAGAACTTCTACTTCGATATCAGAAACGATGTGGACAGATTGTCCTGTGCAACTTATATCGCCAATTTAACCGAAGCAGTTTCCACTACGGGGGAGAATCATACCCGTCTTTTTATGTTGATCCTGCATGGTTTGTCATATCTTTCTTACAGCCCCCGACACCCGTTGGAGCTTGCGCTGATATATGAATTGAAGCTACTTGATCAGATTGGTTATCGGCCTGTGATTGAAAACTGCATTGTAAGTGGAATCCCTGTTCTTTCTGAAACGGCAGACACCATGAAATTGATACTGCATTCCGATTTGGAGAAGGCTCAGGAAGTTCCTATGATCCCAACGGTCAGGCAGGAGCTGAACAAGGTGCTGCCGGCTTATATACAAGAGAAGCTGGAGCTTAAAATTTCATCCCGTGCCTTCCTGAATTTGATCGCTTGACCAACTATGGAAAATTCTATATGATATAGAATGGATTTAGGGTTTGAAAGCTGCTAAAAGCGAATATCTTTTAGTTTGCATATACATTAAATAAGAAGAGAAAAAACCAAGGAGGAAAGTCTATGTCCAATAAGTATGTTTACCTCTTTCATGAGGGAAATGCCGGTATGCGGAATCTCTTGGGCGGCAAGGGTGCCAACCTGGCTGAAATGACCAATTTGGGGCTGCCTGTGCCACAGGGATTTACCGTTACTACCGAAGCCTGCACTCGCTATTATGAGGATGGTCGAGTGATTGCCGATATAATTGTGAATCAAATCCATGATGCCATGACCGAGCTGGAAAAAATTTCCGGAAAGAAGTTCGGGGATAAGCAAAACCCCTTTCTGGTATCGGTTCGTTCCGGCTCCCGGGCTTCCATGCCCGGCATGATGGATACCATTTTAAACCTGGGCTTGAACGATGAAACAGTAGAGGGTCTAGCTGCGCTGACCAATAATGAGAGGTTTGCTTATGACAGCTATCGCAGGTTTATCCAGATGTTCTCCGATGTAGTGATGGAGATCGAAAAATCAAAATTTGATGAGATTATGAATGCTGTTAAAAAAGAAAACAATGCGGAATCGGATTCCGATCTGACAGCAGAAAACCTGAAGGAGCTTGTAAAGAGATACAAGGAATTGTACATACAGGAAAAAGGAGAAGAATTCCCGCAGGATGCAAAAGCACAGCTGCTGGAATCGGTAAAAGCGGTTTTCCGTTCATGGGATAACCCCCGCGCCATTGTTTACAGAAGAATGAATGATATTCCCAGCAGCTGGGGTACCGCTGTAAACGTTCAGGCTATGGTGTTTGGCAATATGGGCGACGAATCCGGTACAGGCGTTGCCTTTACCCGCAACCCCTCAACAGGAGAAAACAAGCTGTACGGTGAATACCTGATGAATGCCCAAGGTGAAGATGTGGTTGCAGGAATCCGTACGCCCAACCCCATATCCCATTTACATGAAACCAATCCCGAGGTTTATGACCAATTTGTAGAAATCGCAGAAAAGCTGGAAAATCATTATCGAGATATGCAGGACATGGAATTTACCATTGAAAATGGCAAGCTCTATATGCTTCAGACCCGCAGCGGAAAGAGAACTGCTCAAGCAGCAGTCAAAATTGCAGTAGATATGGTTTCGGAAGGCCTGCTTACCAAAGAGGAAGCGATTCTCAAGGTAGATCCAAAGCAACTGGATTCCTTATTGCATCCTACCTTCCAACCCGATGCATTAAAAGCTGCCAGCCCTGTTGCGAAAGGCCTGCCGGCTTCTCCCGGTGCTGCCGCAGGTGCTGTATACTTCACTGCTGAAGCAGCCAAAGCAGCAGCTGATAAAGGAGAAAAGGTGATTCTGGTTCGGGAGGAAACCTCCCCGGAAGACATTGAAGGAATGTATGCTGCAGAAGGCATTTTAACTTCCCGCGGCGGCATGACTTCCCATGCAGCGGTTGTAGCCCGCGGAATTGGTACCTGTTGTGTAGCTGGATGCTCTGAAGTGGTTGTGAATGAAAAGGCCAGAACCTTTACCGCAAGCGGTAAAACCTACAAAGAAGGAGACATGATCTCCCTGGATGGAACCACCGGCTACGTATACGGTGAGGTGATCGCTACCCAGCAGCCTGCACTCACAGGCGATTTTGAAACCCTTATGAACTGGGCTGATGAACTCCGCGTTCTGAAGGTTCGAACCAATGCGGATTCCCCGAAGGATGCTGCCCAGGCTGTGCAATTTGGAGCAGAGGGAATCGGACTTTGCCGTACCGAGCACATGTTCTTTGATGTAGATAGAATACCTGCATTCCGCAAAATGATCGTTGCAACCAACGAAGCTGACAGAAGAAGGGCACTGGACACCATTTTGCCCATGCAAAAAGAAGACTTCAAGGGTATCTATGAAACCATGGAAGGCAGACCGGTTACCATCCGTCTGCTGGATCCTCCCCTGCACGAGTTCCTGCCCCATGAGGATAAGGATATACAGGCATTGGCTTCCGACTTGGGCCTCACCTTTGAAAATTTGAAAGCGATTGTAGACAGTCTGAAGGAGCTTAACCCCATGTTGGGACACCGTGGCTGCCGTTTGGCCGTTACCTATCCGGAAATAGCTGAAATGCAGACCAGGGCGATCATCGAAGCTGCTCTGGAAGTAAAAATGGAAAAAGGGTATGACATCGTCCCTGAAATCATGATTCCTTTGATCTGCGAAGTGAAGGAATTGAAGTATGTTAAGGAAACCATTACGAAAACAGCAGATCAGGTAATCCAGGAATCAGGTGTTGAACTGAACTATTTGGTGGGTACAATGATAGAAATTCCCCGGGCTTGTCTGACAGCGGATGAAATCGCCACAGAGGCCGAGTTCTTCTCCTTTGGCACCAATGACCTGACACAGATGACCTATGGCCTAAGCCGTGACGATGCCGGTAAAATCCTGGAGGATTACTATGAAGCTCAGATTTTTGAATCCGATCCTACCGCAAGGCTGGATCAGACAGGTGTTGGCAGGCTGATGAAGATGGCAGTGGAACTGGGGCAAAAGACCAACCCGGATATCAAGCTGGGCATCTGCGGCGAACATGGCGGCGACCCAAGCTCCGTCGAATTCTGTCATAGCCTGGGCCTGGATTATGTGTCCTGTTCCCCCTTCCGCGTACCCATTGCCAGACTGGCTGCTGCCCAAGCAGCAGTAAAGGGCTGAGAGACCAATCGGGGAAACCTGAAGGACGATCCGGACATGCTGATTGACAACTGAATTAACAGCTATCAGCGGGGTGTTGTTCCACAAAACCGGACAGCACCCCTTTCTTTTAAAACAAATAGGTATCAATTAAAAAATATGGTATACTTTAGTTATCTTGAGAAGAACTGTGAAACACAATACTGGTAATTGTGGTGATGAAATTTGAAAAACAGCACTTCAGAAAAAAAGCGGCGGTTTGGATTTATGAAGGAAAGAATTAGAAAAGTGATCCGCGATAATCATAGCATCTTAGGTGATTGCGCGCTGATCAATGCTCGGAGGCTTTATTACTTATCCCTTATTGCCATTCCATTGCGTATGGTCAATATTTATCTGTTTCAGTTTAAACAATCCTATGACACACCGACTTCAAAGATATGGAGTCAGGGAATTGCCGCCTCTCATTTTACATTGCTTGTTTTTATGATTGGATTCCTTTTCATATCCCGCAGCATGAAAAGAAAAAATGAACCACATACTGCCATGTTCATATTGCAGTATGTTGTCGTTATTGTTATTATGGCTTCCGGTATTGTAATCGTTACATTTGACCAGCTTGTCACGTCGAATATCACACCTTTCCTATTGATCTCCATTGTATGTGGAACTGTCTTTTTAATCAGGCCGTCCATCTCCTTTATCATATTTGCAGCCTCGTATACCGTCTACTATTTCTCCATAGCTTTCACCATATCCAACCACGAGGTGTTATTCTCTAACCGGGTTAACGGAATTACTGCAGTTGCCATTGGCTTTT
>DURK01000063.1 GCA_012837325.1 Clostridiales bacterium | reverse complement strand
TCAATCATCCCCTTGCCAAGAATGTGATTGGTGCCTTTTATCAGCCTGAATGCGTACTGATCAATGTTGCCGTGCTGAAAACCCTGCCCGGGCGCGAGTTCACTTCCGGTATGGCGGAGCTGATCAAACACGGCATCATCCGGGATCAGGACTTTCTTGCCTGGATGGAAGACCATCAGCAGGCCATAGCTGCACAGGATCCTTCCATCCTTGCCGGGGCCATTCACCGCTCATGTGAAATCAAAGCAGATGTGGTCAAACAGGATGAAAGGGAATCCGGCCTTCGTGCAATATTAAATTTCGGTCATACCATCGGCCATGCCATTGAGGCGGCTTTTGGATACGGCACTTTTACTCATGGGGAAGCCGTTTCCATTGGAATGGCGGCGGAAGCACACATCGCTCATCTTCTTGGGCTGGTGTCAGCGGAATATGTTTCCCGAATATCTGCTCTTCTTGCCGCTGCCGGTTTGCCGGTTACCCTGCCGGATGTGGATAACCATCTGATTTTAAAGTGGATGCAGCATGACAAAAAAAATGTCGGAAACAAAATTGTATTTGTCCTGCCCACAGCTCCCGGCCAGGCAGCGGTCTTCCGGGATGTAAAAGCGGAAGTGATACTGGAAGCATTGAATGCTGTCTCTTGTTGATGTCCAGAAAACCCGGACTGCACAGACTCTGCCCCGCCTGAATGATGAAGCGTAAATATGCCGCTTATAGAAGCAGGTGTCTGAACACGGGATCAAGAGTAAAGTAATCGGAGGTATGCAATATGGTAATTGTAATGAAGCCTCATGCGACAAAGGAAGAAATAGCAGGTGTGGAAGAGCTTCTGAGAAGCCTGAACCTAGGTGTTCACATTTCAGAAGGTTCAGAGCGCACCATCATCGGTGTGATTGGTGACAAGCGCCAGCTGGCTGAAACACCGCTGGAGCTTATGGCGGGCGTTGACCGGATGGTGCACATCGTCGAGCCCTATAAGCTGGCAGGACGAGCCTTTCATCCAAGAAGTACAACCATTCAGGTAGGCAGCCAGGAAATCGGAGGCAGTCAGGTAGTCATCATGGCCGGTCCCTGTGCGGTGGAGAATGAGAGTCAGCTTCTGTCCACCGCCCGGTTTCTCAAAGAACAAGGGGTAACCTTTCTCAGAGGCGGTGCCTATAAGCCCCGTTCCTCACCCTATTCCTTCCAGGGCCTGGAGGAGGACGGGCTGAAAATCCTGGCTCAGGCACGGGAGGAAACCGGACTGCTCATCATCACCGAGGCGGTCTCCACCCGCTCTCTGGAGCAAATCGCCAAATACGCAGATGTGGTACAGATTGGTGCCAGAAACATGCAGAATTTTTCTCTCCTCCAGGAAGCAGGAAGGAGCAAGATGCCTGTCATACTGAAGCGGGGATTGTCCGCTACCATTGAAGAATGGCTGAATGCGGCAGAATACATTATGAATGAAGGAAACTACAATATTATTTTATGCGAACGAGGCATCCGCACCTTTGAAACCTATACCCGGAACACCATGGATCTGAGCAGCATCCCCGCGGTCAAGGAGCTGAGCCACCTGCCGGTCATCGCTGATCCCAGCCACGGCACCGGCCAATGGAAGCTGGTCGCTCCTATGAGCCGGGCAGCCATTGCCGCAGGAGCAGACGGCATCATGGTGGAAGTGCATCCCAACCCCAGGGAGGCGCTGTCTGACGGACCCCAGTCCCTGAATTTTGACAGCTTCAGGCAGCTGATGGAAGAAGTGAGCAAAATCGCGGGTATCCTGGGACGGGAGATCTAGCCATGGACAGCAGAAAAATCACCATTGCCGGGCTGGGTCTGATCGGCGGCTCCCTGGCCAGGGCCTTCCGCCGCACCAATCCCGCTTTTACCATAATCGGAGTGGATACCAATCCGCAAAACCTTCGTCTGGCTGAAATGGACGGTACCGTTGATATGACCTCCAAACATCTGGAGGAAGCCGTTTCAGATTCCCGGTTTGTATTTTTATGTATGCCGGTACACAGCATACCGGAAATGCTTCAGTCCTTAAGCCGGGTTGTCCTGCCGGGCACCATCATAAGCGATGTGGGCAGCATCAAATCGGGTATCATGAAGTCAGCAGAACGAATCCTGCCAAAGGACATCCTCTTCATAGGCGGCCATCCCATGGCTGGCGGAGAGCGTTCCGGATATTCTGCAGGAGCTGCCCATCTGTTTGAAAACGCCTGGTATATCCTGACGCCCCGTGAAGGCACACCGGATTCGGCGGTGAAGGAGCTGGAACACCTTATCTCTTCTACTGGAGCCATTCCCCTCGTGCTGGATCCCCTCACCCATGACAAAATGGTAGGTGCTGTCAGCCATCTTCCCCATATCATCGCCGCAGCCTTGGTCAATACCATCCGGGAGGCAGAGGATCCCGACAGCATTCAAAGGCTGGCAGCAGGCGGGTTCAAGGATATCACCCGCATCGCATCCTCCAGTCCGGAAATGTGGCGGGACATCAGCCTGGCCAACAAGGAACAGCTCCTCCCTTTGATTTCAGAAGTCATCCGCCGTTTGTATGAATTCGGACAAAACCTGGAGAAGGACAAAGGCACCGCAATTGAGGCCTTTTACCGGCAGGCCAGGGATTTCCGGGATGAAATTCCCTCATCGGAGAGTCTCTATCTCCTGCCATATTATCAGGTGTATGTTGATGTGGAGGACAAACCGGGCATAATCGGGCAGGTGGCTACCATACTGGGCAGCCGGAATGTGAATATCAAGAATATCCGGATCATTCACAGTCGTGAAGACGAACCGGGGTGTCTGGTTTTGTCCCTGGATGATCAATCAGCCCAGGAAAAGGCTGTGGATTTGCTGAACCAGGCAGGCTGTCATGCTTATATCAGAGCTTAGCGGGGCTGGTCAGGGGCAGTTTTCATTTTTCAGCAGAATCCGAAATACCGTACAGCAAATAACAAACAGAAGGGAACATTTCAATGCAAATGGAGGTAAGGCCTGTCCGGCAGCTGATCGGCGAAGTGATTGTGCCGGGAGACAAATCCATTTCCCATCGCGGCGTGATGCTCGGTGCACTTGCAAAGGGAACCACCAGATTGTCCCGCTTCCTGGCAGGAGAGGATTGCATCAACACCATCCTGGCTTTTCAAAGCATGGGCATCGATATTCAAATGCGGTCAAGCTCCGGTGAAGGCGGCAGCGATAGCAGCGAGGATTATACGGTGTTGATTCGGGGAAAAGGCCTGCATGGCCTGCAAAAACCCCATTCCATCATTCAGGCAGGCAATTCGGGCACCACAGCCCGTCTGCTGGCAGGAATTCTAGCCGGGCAGTCCTTTGCTGCCGTTCTGGATGGAGACGAGTCCCTGCGCAAACGCCCTATGAGCCGTATCATTGATCCCTTGCGTAAAATGGGAGCGAGGATCTCTCCGCAGGATCACAATACACTACCGCTGACCATACAGGGCAGCAGGCTGAAGGGTATGGAATATACGCTGCCCGTAGCCAGCGCCCAGGTAAAATCTGCAATTGTCTTCGCTTCCCTTTATGCGGATTCCCCTTCTATTATCAGGCAGCCTGCCCGCTCCCGGGATCATACGGAAATCATGCTTCAGCACTTCGGCGGCCGGGTGGAAGAACAGGAAGGGACTCTTACCGCTTATCCTGCACAGGAGCTCCACGGACAGGATTTGCGCATTCCCGGTGACATCTCCTCTGCCGCCTATTTTATTACGGCTGCGCTTCTTGTTCCCAACTCCCGCATCATTATGAGAGGGGTCGGCATCAACCCCACCAGAACAGGACTTCTGGATGTCTACCGCCAAATGGGTGCGGATATAACAGTGGATAATATCAGAAATGCCGGCGGGGAGCCGGTGGGCGATATCACGGCAGCCCATTCTGCCCTGAAGGGAATCGAAACAGGAGGAAGCATCATTCCCCGAATGATAGACGAAATTCCCATTCTGGCTTTGGCTGCAACCCAGGCCCAAGGCACCACGGTGATTCGGGATGCAGCGGAACTGAAGGTAAAGGAATCCAATCGGATTGATGTGGTTGTTCGCACCTTGCAGGCTTTCGGAGCCGATATCGAGGCAAGGGACGATGGTATGCTGATCCATGGACCTGCTCCTCTGACAGGCTGCACCGTTGCCTGCGAAAAGGATCATCGTATCGCCATGATGGCAGCGATCGCCGGCCTCATCGCAAAAGGAAGGACAACCATCACCGACGGACAATGGGTGGATGTGTCCTTCCCTGGATTTTTTCATGTGATAGACCGGCTCCGGGCTTGAATCATCAAATGCCCTTGAAAACCAAAATCAGAACAAGGATGATGACAACAATCAGGGCGATGCCCCATTTCAGGCTGTTTTTGCGTAAAAAGAATACTTTCAATCACAACACCCCCTTACATTAAAGGTATGCAGGGGGGTGTTTTTTTAGACAGGATATGCAAAAAAAGGACAAGGTTATTGCTTTTCCATGCGGTTTGTCTCTTGATCCAATTGTCTTAGAGAAAGCTGCTTCTGAACTTCTGCAATTTTACTTCGATTTAACCTGTACCTGGTGTAGCAGAGCATGGCAGTCAACATGCTTAAAATGCAGCCCACAGCCAAAATCATTCCCAAAGCAAACACGGTGCTGGAAGGCTGCACTGGGAGACTGGAGTCAAACCTTACCAAATCCAGAAAAGTGCCCAGTATAAATATAGCCACCGATTGAGACAGCTTATAGCAAAGGGTCAGACATCCATAATAAAGACCTTCCTTTCTCTCACCCGAGACCAGCTCTTCCACATCGATGGTGTCGGCTACCATGGACAAGGGCAGGGCAAACAGTCCGCCCATTCCAAATCCTGATAGAATCGAAAATGGAAGAAACCATGAGGCCTGACCTGCCACAGAGCTTCGCAGTACAACCAGAACAACAAAATACAGGGCTGCAACCAGGGAGGAACCTAATCCAAGGAGCACGGTCGGCTTTTTATCAATTCGTTCTGAAATCTTAACCCAGATCGGCTGGGAAAGAATGCTGACACCAAACAAAACACCAAAAATCAAAGCAATGCCGTAATTCCCAAATCGGAAGGTATAGGTGAAAACATGCATGCCCACAGAGCCAATCAGAGCAGAGGCGATGTTGGTAAACATATATCCCAATACCACATAGCGGTAATCTGCATTGGCCAGGGCGGAAGAAATGCTTGACATCAGGTGCTTGATACCACCCTTATCACCTTCAGGCCCGGCATTCTCATTGAGAACAGGGATGTATTTTTTTGTGCTAAGGTAGCAGATCAGTCCAAAGAAAAGGGCAATCATTGAAGCGGTGATCCCGATATCTCGATAGGCAGCCGGGTTCATCTGTCCTTGCGGGTATTCCGGTGTAGGCCGGAAGAACAAAAACATCCCCATGACATTGGCACTGAAAAGGCCGAGAATAAAGAAAATGGTACGAATCCCCTGGATGGAGCTTCTTTCATTGTAGTCATCCGTAAGCTCAGCACCTAGAGCAGTATGCGGTACCGAAAACACGGTAGTAAAGGTTTTTACCAGCATGAGCAGGGTGATGATCAAGACAGTTTTCCAAATGCCCGGCCATGCAGGAGGAATATCCCATAAAAAGAAGTTGAAAAAGGCGATGGAAATAGCACCGATGAGGATGTAAAGGTGACGTCTTCCAAATTTCTGCGAATGGGTCTGATCGGAGATGTGTCCCATGATGGGGTCGCTGATTGCATCCCATACAACGCTGATTCCGATTGCCAGGCCGATAATGCTTCCAGGCAGGTTTAGAATAACCGTGGAGTAGAAAACCATATAGGTCGATATAATCTGGATCACAACGCCAAAGGTCAGATTCCCGGCACCATATCCGATCTTGTCAATCAAAGGAATGTTTTTCAAGACCTTTGTTTGTGACTGTCTTTGCATATAAGCACCCTGCTCCCATATTCGAATGATTTAAACATATTACTTACTATAACACATGGAAAGGCACTTTGAGAACCAAAAATAAAAAAAGAAAAAGCCTTGCTAAACAAGGCTGATGTTGACAAGCATTTGGCCGTCTATCACCTCGACCAGATCCGTTTTGCCGCTCCCCTTCATAGCCTGGATAAGCCTTTTCATATCTCCCTTATCAATGCTGTTGAAGACATTTTGTGCAATCTGCACTCCTTCATGGTCTGCTGCAGATTTACTGCCTGTTACCAGCTTCCCGATGGAAAAACCGAAGCTTATCAGTGAGATGGGCAGGTAAAAGCGAAGCTTGTGTTCTTCGTCTCGGACGCGTATTTTAATCCAGCGGGCTTTCCGGCCTGCATGTGCATCCCGGGTTGACAGTGCTTCTTTCTTCCTGTTCCCTGCCAAAAGAATCACAGCTTTGTCAGCTGAGATTTCTCCCCGCTCCAGACATTGCAGTATCTCCATATTCTTCATGATACGATGCTCCTCTGATCAGTCCACGTAGACTTCTACCAGCTCTTCGCCGTCCTTGACTTCTACCAGTTTTCCGCTGGCTCCTTCCCGGATTGCCTCCATTAGCTGCTGAAAATCGATGTTCTTCAGCCCTTCCAGCTCCGGTGCAAACTGAGGACCAACCTGCATGCCGATTTTCAGACCCACCTCCACAATGGAGAGGGGCACGTTTACCTGTACCTTCTGCTCGCCCTTCTCCTCCACCCGCACCCGCAGAAACTTCCCTTTCAGACTTTCCGAACCGACAGGCGGGGAGATGGCAGGTTCCTCATCGGGAGCCAGTACATCCAGAAGCTTTTCCGCTTCTTCTACTGTAATCTTGTTTTGTTCCACCATTTGCAGGATTTTTTTCATTTCTTCCTTCATGACCACAGCTCCTTTGCTCTTATTGGGAATTCTTCAATAGATTCATGGCTTCTTCATAGGTCAGGTCTCCGCTGCTGAGCATTTCCAGGACTTCCTTTCTGCTTTTTTGCTGTCTGTCTTCGCTACTGACGGAGTACCCCAGGCTGCGAATGACGTCGTCCAGTTTACCTCTTACAGTCGGGTAGGATACATTGAGCTCTTTTTCCACCTCTTTAATGTTGCCCCGGCATTTCAGGAAGATCTCAATAAAATGCTTCTGATCCGGAGACAGGTAATTGAATTTGTCCAGATGGAAGGCCCCTTCATATTTTGTATGACACTTGCTGCAGTATAAGGTACCCACCTTCAGCTTATCATTGCATACGGTACACTTTACGATAATCGGATATGTCAACCTGAACTCACTCCTTTGATATGGAATCGCTCGATCTGCTTTCTTCCATTCCTATTATATTAAAAAAATAAATAATGTCAATGCCAATTTTAAATATTTTAATATTATAATGCGAATTATTTTATATTTTAACTTTTAATCTTAATTATATTAATTCATAGCTGGCTTTACACAAAAACACCGACAGAATGATCGACTCATGATAGATAACTGGCTTGTCATCTTCATTTGCGCTTCGAATCCCTGTCGGTGTTCCATATTTTTTTATTGATTAATAATAATTTGCCTGGTAATATACCTGCGCCTTTTTTCCGCTGCAGCAAGCTCCAGCACAGCTCAAGGAACCGCGGCCCTATCCTGACAATCAGTATCGGATCTTTTCCAGTTCGTAAGGTGTTTCCTGATATGCATAATAGTTGAGCCAGTTGGCATAGAGCAGGTTGGCATGAGAACGCCAGCACACGATTGGAGCCTGACTCGGATCATCATTGGGATAGTAGTTTTCCGGAATGGCTGTCTCCAGTCCCTTGGCTCTGTCCCGCTCGTATTCCTTCTTCAGGGTATCGGCATCATATTCCGAATGACCGGTAACAAAAATCTGTCGTCCGTCCCGGGATGCAACAATATAGATGCCCGATTCCGGTGAATCCGCCAGAATCTCCAGCTCCGGAACCTTCTCGATGTCCTCCCGCCTTACTTCGGTATAGCGGGAATGGGGTACATAAAAGGTATCATCAAAGCCGCGCAGCAGCTTGACATTTTTCCTTGTAATGCTGTGAGAATACACCCCGAATATCTTTTTTCCCAAATCATATTTGGGGATACCATAATGGTAATACAAGCCTGCCTGTGCACCCCAGCAGATATGGAGGGTGGAAGTCACGTTATGCAGCTTCCACTCCATAATCTCCTTCAGCTCCTCCCAATAATCCACTTTTTCAAAGGGCAGCTGTTCCACCGGGGCACCCGTTATGATCAAACCGTCAAAGGTCTCCTGTCTGACCTCGGAAAATGTCCGATAAAAGGCCAGCATGTGCTCCTGAGGTGTGGTTTTGGACACATGGGATTCCGGATGCAGCAATACAACATCCACCTGCAGAGGAGTGTTGCCGATCAACCGGAGTATCTGGGTTTCGGTTACGATTTTGGTGGGCATCAGATTCAGGATTGCAATCTTCAGCGGCCGGATGTCCTGAGTGGTAGCGCGGCCTTCCCCCATGACAAATATATTCTCATTATGCAGTGTTTGCGATGCTGGCAGGTTATCTGGTATTTTTACTGGCATGCTGTCCTCCGATTATCTGTGCTGTTACCTTACGACAATATTCAGAATCCGTCCTGGTACATAAATAACCTTGACGATGTTCTTCCCCTCAAAGAGATTCTTAAGCTTCTCATCCTCCATTGCCGCAATCCTGGCATCCTCCTGCGTCGCATCAACAGCCAGAACCACCTTGCCTCTTACCTTGCCATTGATCTGGACCGCAATTTCCACCGTTTTCTCTACGGTTTTTGCCTCATCCCACTGAGGCCAGCTTTGATCCGTCAATCGGGACCGGCTGTCCAGAATCGTCCATAACTCCTCGGTAATATGAGGGGCAACCGGGTTCAACAGGATAAGCAGTGTTTTCAGATCGCCTCTGGTTACTTCCCCTGCTGCATAAAAGTCATTTACCAGTGACATCATGGCTGCAATGGCTGTGTTGTATTTCAACGCTTCAAAATCTTCACTGACCTTTTTAATTGTCTTGTGGATATTTTTCTCCAGCTTGGGGGAAATCGCTTCCTCGTCCACCAGAAACTCCTGTAGCCGCCATACACGATCCAAAAATCTTCGGCAGCCCCGCACACCATTTTGGGACCAGGGGACGCTTCTCTCGAAATCGCCGATAAACATTTCGTACATTCTCAGTGTGTCCGCACCGAATTCCTTGACAATATCATCGGGATTGATGACATTCCCCCTGGACTTGGACATTTTTTCATTGTTTTCACCAAGAATCATACCATGGGAAGTACGCTTCTTATAGGGCTCAGACGTTGGTACGACACCGATTTCATACAGGAACTTGTGCCAGAACCGGGAATATAGAAGATGAAGGGTGGTGTGCTCCATTCCCCCATTGTACCAGTCTACAGGTGTCCAATATTCCAGGTTTTCCCTGCTGGCAAGAGCCTCCTGATTGTGAGGATCGGTATATCTCAGGAAATACCAGGAAGAACCGGCCCATTGAGGCATGGTGTCGGTTTCCCTCTGGGCCTTACCTCCGCACTCAGGGCAGGTGGTATTCACCCATTCGGTCATATTGGCCAATGGGGACTCTCCGGTGTCTGTTGGCTCATAGCTTTCTACCTCAGGGAGCATTAAGGGCAGCTCTTCTTCCGGCAAAGCAACCCATCCGCATTTTTCACAGTGCACCAGCGGAATTGGCTCTCCCCAATACCTCTGCCGGGAAAACACCCAGTCCCGCAGCTTGTAGTTCACCTTGGCTTCCCCGATTCCTCTTTCCGCCAGCCAGGCAATTATCTTTTCTTTTGCGTCCTTAACCTGCATTCCATTGAGGAAATCGGAATTAACCATCACACCGTTTTCTATATCAAGATACGCTTCCTTCTCTATGCTGCCGCCAGCTACAACCTCCACAATGGGCAGGTTGAAGGCTTTTGCAAACTCCCAGTCCCGGGTATCATGACCGGGCACCGCCATAATTGCACCGGTACCATAGGACATGAGTACATAATCTGAAATGAAAATGGGAATTTCCTTTTTGTTTACCGGGTTGATTGCCTTTACACCCTTTATTTCCACACCGGTTTTTTCCTTGGCCAGCTCCGTGCGTTCAAAGTCGGATTTTTTATTGGCCAATTGCTGGTATTCAAGCAATTCCTCCATGTTGGTTATCAGGTTCTTTTGCTCTTCAATCATAGGGTGCTCCGGAGCAATAACCATATAGGTCGCGCCAAACAGCGTATCCGGCCGGGTGGTAAATACGCGGAGCTTGCTGCCGCCGGTCACTTCAAAATCCACTTCCGCACCGGTGGAACGTCCAATCCAGTTTTCCTGCTGAAGCTTGACCCGCTGGATGTAGTCCACCGAATCCAGATCCTGCAGCAGCTTTTCTGCATACTCGGTAATTTTCAGCATCCACTGATTCTTAACCTTCCTGACAACCTCACTATGGCAGCGCTCACAGGTGCCGTTTACCACTTCTTCATTTGCCAGGCCTACCTTGCAGGAGGTACACCAATTGATGGCTGCTTCTTTTTTATAGGCCAGACTCTTTTCAAACAGCTTCAGGAAAATCCATTGAGTCCATTTATAGTATTCCGGGTCGGTGGTATTTACTTCCCGGGACCAGTCAAAGGAAAAGCCGAGGGACTGAAGCTGCTGCTTGAATCGGGCTACATTTCTTTCGGTAACCTTTTTCGGATGAATCTTATTCTGAATGGCGTAGTTTTCCGTAGGCAGACCAAAGGCATCCCAGCCAATGGGAAACAGTACATTGTATCCCTGAAGACGACGCTTCCGGGCAACAATATCCAGGGCGGTATAAGGCCTGGGGTGCCCAACATGAAGGCCTTGTCCGGAGGGGTATGGGAACTCGATCAGAGCATAGTATTTGGGTTTGGTTTTATCATCGGAGGCGTGAAAAGCACCTTCCTTTTCCCAGATTTCCTGCCATTTCTTTTCGATTTTCTGCGGATTGTAATCTGTCATGTTTTCCTCATCCTCTTTCATGTTCATTCATCGGGTTCTTGCAGATGCATTATCAGGCATGATATAAGAAAAGGCTTTCTCTCCGTATAGAGACGAAAGCCCGTGGTACCACTCTATTTGCCGAAAATTCGGCCACTTTCAAGACGATAACGAGCCCAACCGGCTGGAGCAGTTCAATTTTGCTCCGGCAGCTCCGGGACGAGTTCAACAGATGCTTCTGCCGCCTTTCACCAAACAGCGGCTCTCTAAAAGAAACAGAGCCTGTCTACTGCTTCCCTTCCACGCTTGCTTCCTGATAGATAGTAATTATATCAAACTCGGAAAATAAATCAATATGTTTGTTGCTTGTTTTTAGCGGTTTCACCAAGCTGATCATTGAACCCTGACCGTTACGATAAATCCGTCCAGATTATTGCCGGAAATCTTATACGGGCCTTCCAGGGGCACTGGAATCTCCAATTGGTTCGTATAATAGATTTCGTATTGTATTCCATCAATGTCCATGATCTTTAAATGCTTTTTTCCATATTGATATTGCTTCAAATAGGTTATATACTCCTCCAGACACATATCATATTTTGCAGCAATATAGGAATGAGGCCTTCCAATGTAGCGGAAGTGCCAGGGCTCATATTCAATGCCGGTTTGTTCCTTTTTGTCTTCCGGATACCTGACGATGAAGCCATAACGCCATGCATTTTCATTGATCCACTTATATGGTCCTCTTCCCTCGTAGGATTCGCTCCTGCCGTCGGCATGATATAAGCCAAAATCCAAAGCGTAGCCTGTATGATGCTCGCTGCACCCTGGTCTGGCAATCCATTTCATAGCCTCAATCTCACCGTTTTTCTCTGTGCTCTGATTATATAACGATTCCTGATAATCGAAGGTACGATGCCCGCTTATCACAGTTAGTGCATCGGTGCTGTATTGATTCTGAAAATCCTTCAGCATATCATTCAAGGGCTCCATCACGCTTTGATGAAGGGATACATTTAAGTCTTTCACCATGTAGGATGAATTCTTGTACTCGTAGACACGAACCAGCTGGTCTGTGTCCTCCGCAAAGGGATAGGGCGTGTCATGGTTGACCAGAATCAATTCCCCCTTTGCAATATCGGATTTGGTCTTCGATAGAGTGGTATATCTGCTTGTGTCTATGGTATCGATTATGCCGATTTCACCTTCATGAAGAGAGTCCTCTTTGGCATCAGGTTTAAAATGGCTGAAGAGAAGAACAACCACTCCAAGCAGGATCATGGCAAGCAGCATCTTCCGTAAAAATTTCATAAAAAAACAACCTCTTCCAGTTTGATATCACCTACCTTATCAATTATAGGATAAGGTTGCTTTCATTATACCTGAAAAGTATCCAGTGAATGTCTGATGGCTGGCACGGGTACCGAAGCTGCCATCGCTGCCGGTACCCGCTGGCCTGGTTCCTCCTAAGGTTCCGAGGTGGGTGGTGTTGTCGGTGATGCCGTCGGTGACGTTGTTGGCGATGTCGTCGGCGATACGGTTGGTGATACCGTCGGCGATACCGTCGGTGATGTCGTCGGTGATGTCGTCGGTGATGTCGTCGGTGATACGGTTGGTGATACCGTTGGTGATACCGTCGGCGATGTCGTCGGTGATACGGTTGGCGATACCGTCGGTGATGTCGTCGGTGATACCGTTGGGGATGTTGTTGGGGATGTTGTCGGGGATTCCGTTGGCGCCACCGTTGGATCCGGTTCCATTACCTCTACCTCAACCGTTGTGGCAACATCCTTATATTTAGCTGTCAGAAGGGCTTTGCCCGGGGCAACAGCCTGCAGCGAGGACCCATTGACCTGTGCGATGCCGGTTTTGTCCAATGACCATTTGGTGTTCTTCGATTCATCCTTTTCCTTACCGTCGGTGTAGGTAACCAAACCCTGAATATTAACAGAGTCTCCGGCTTTGAGTTGAATCTTATCCAGAGTTTTCCCTTCTGAAGCGACACGTATGGAAGCCGGCAAAACCTCTCCCAGGGAGGCAGCTCGAATTCTCTTGGTGTATGCCGGGTCCTTTTTCTTTTTTACTACATTCACAATCGTGCCGGGCTTTGCATTTTCATAAATCCATTTGGCATCCTTCACCGTCAGTCGAATACAGCCTGCAGATGC
>DURK01000062.1 GCA_012837325.1 Clostridiales bacterium | reverse complement strand
TTCAAGCAGCCCATCAACGTAATATACTTTCTTGCATGTTACCTCTCCGTCAATGTCGATGATGCCGATTTCTCCATTTTCGATGGTAGGTTGAGATTTTACAAAAACAAAACTGGCGTCCTTGATTAAAGGCTCCATGCTGTCGCCTCGAACAACAAGAGCGAAGTCTGCATTCTTTGGCATATCCTTAATGGACACCGTCTCATAAATAGGGTCACCATACCCGATGGCAGTACCGGCTGCTGTCCTGCCCAGCATTGGTATGTTGTAGGTTGTGAGATCTTCTTCCAGTTGAGGCTGGGCATTTTCCCGAGCGAGAAGGAAGGCGGCGAAATCCATCACTTCCTTTTTACCTATGGGGGACAATCGGTTGTACACTGGAGTGAGTTCCGGCTCTCGAAAGGGTTTTCTACTATCGCTGAAACCTCCAAGCCAACGGGGATCTTCGTTAATATATTCTGCGATCTTAAGTACATACTCAAATGCAGGTTTTTTCTTATCATCAGACAAATACTTTGAAATGGTTGCATTGCTGATGCCGGTAGCATTGGCGATGTCAACGGCTTTAATGTTCTTCTCATCCAATACTCGCTGCAATCTTTCCAGGAATACAGACATTTTCATTCCTCCCTCATCAAATCTATAATTCCATTCTACTGCTATTGTTTACAAAAGTCAAACATTATTTAACGATAGGAAAATAATTGACATTTATTGTTGACGTACGGAAGGTAATTGGTATAATAGTTTCCGAAAGGAAAAAAGCAAAGGGAGGGTAACGACCAAATGACCGATCAATCCAAATGCTGCAAGAAACTAAAATTACTGCTTTTTGAAAGAAACATGACCTATGAGGCACTTGCTATGAAATTAGGCATATCGGAAAACAACATTCATTTCAAAATTAATGGCAAAAGGAGATGGTGGATAGACGAATGCATCGCTGTCACAAAAATACTTGGACTTGAAGATGTCGGTGAGGTGTTCCCCGAGATCTACAACGAAAAATAAGGAAGTCCTTTCCCAAGAACCAAACACCCAGGCGGCTCCTTGTTGCTCCCACGATCAAAGAATAAGGTGAGGTGAAGCCAGGTGCACGAGATTGACAACTCCCTGCTTAAAGCTCTTGATCCCTTGTCAGTTGCCACAGAACTGAATCGAATCGCAAGCAGACACCGGCGCTGCGGAAATCATGTAAAACGAGGTGCCTTTGGAATGGTATACGTTTTGTTTTCAAGTGGCGAAGCCCATTACTATCCATCTGCCAGAGGGATTGAGCTTCGTATTCTAAAATATGATGCCCAGGAGAGATGGCAAAGAAAACCTAGCATACAGGACATCCAAAAAGCAAGGTAAGGCACGGACCCAAAATGCAGCCAGAAAGGTGCAAATAAAAAGGATTGGAGAATGAAAGATGACAGCTTATTACATTGCCTGCAGAAATTTCGGTGAGTTTGCAAAAAAACTGCTAAATGGAGTATACGACCGCCATATTCACAGAGATCTTTGCGACATAGCCGAAGTAGAAGGCTACCAGAGTTTCAAGGATGCAGACCCGACAGGCTTTTTCGATTTTACAATTGAGCTGAAAGACGAGGGTGATTTTTTTCATATCGATCCCTGGGACAAGGATCACTTTCGCCAATTCAATCGGGATGTGAGTGAATTTGAGCGAAAGGTCAATATTTTGCTGACAGCTGTGATCCATGAAAAGTATGAAGATCTACTAAAGTCACTTAAGCTGCACAGCCGCAAATCCGCAAATACCTACAGTGTGCAGATTTTAAATGATCCCGGCTGCGAAAGCTCTATCGTGCAAATGTCCAAGTAAAAATAAATCAATAGGGAGGAAAAAATGGTTCGATTTTATAGCAAGTATTATTCAATTCACTATTTCGCCGTCAGCCTGCTGAAAGGGACCTTCGACCGACAGATCTACCGGGCT
The DNA here is from genome assembly GCA_012837325.1 of Clostridiales bacterium. Classification (GTDB taxonomy): domain Bacteria; phylum Bacillota; class Clostridia; order Caldicoprobacterales; family DTU083; genus DURK01. Next base: position 406 of record DURK01000062.1, on the reverse strand, counting down.
CTCTATAAAAGGGCAAAAGAAATGGAAATTCACCGGTTCCGACACCTTGATCCAACTTTGGAAGTTGAATTTGAAATCACCCTGGAAAATGAAGATGAACCGCTGATTATCACAACAGATACCATGGATGACTGTCAGAAATGGACTCCAGACTATAGTGAATACGAACGCAGACTGATCCTGCTGATATCATTCATCATCAAGGATATACATAAACAAGTATTAAAAACTCTTAATTTTGAAGAAATGGAAGCCTCTAAAAAACAGCCGGTTGATTTTCAGTAATCTTGGACACATCAAGGCAGCAAATCAGAATCCAATCGGCCGGATAAGCCGGCGCCAAGAGGCGGCTTATCTGGCTGCCAAACAAACAAACAAAACAAAGTCAAGTAAAGGCAATCAAGGA
>DURK01000005.1 GCA_012837325.1 Clostridiales bacterium | reverse complement strand
GACTTGTGAATCTGGTCTTTAACATATCAACCATGTGATTTAGAATTCTATAAACCACATCCTTAAAACTCTGGTGATTGGCAATTAAGGCCGTGAATGATTCGTATTCTTTATATACATAATAACTCACAGCCTTCCGGATAATCTCCTCCTTGGTTGAAAAGTACTCATACACCGTACCTTTCCCAATGCCGGCGGCAACTGCAATGTCCGATACTTTCAGCTCATGTATCCCAAGTCCTTGGTTTAGCAGATCCAAAATCCCCTTAAATATGGACTTTTCCTTTTCAGAATACTCCTTGACCTGTTTCATTCTCTTTCCTCCCCATTCTTACCTGTTTGCTTTTGCTTCTCACAAACACATCATACATAACCGGTACAACCAGCAGGGTTAAAAGCGTTGCATAGGAAAGGCCGCCAATAGAGACCACAGCCATGGGCTGCATCATCTCTGCACCGCTGCCATAACCCAGAGCCATTGTAGTCATAGCCAGTATCGTAGTTAATGCTGTCATGAGTATAGGTCTCATTCTGGTTACACCAGCCTCTACAATGGCTTCTTTCTTTTCCAGACCGCCTTCTCTGAGCTGGTTCACGTAATCTACAAAAACAATTCCGTTATTTACAACGATTCCTGATAATACCAGGAAACCAAGCATAGCAACCACGGAAATTTCCATGCTGCTGATCCATAAAAGCAGCAATCCTCCGGTAAAGGCCAGGGGCAGTGTAAACAATACAATAAAAGGAGAAAGAAGGTTTTGGAACTGTGCCACCATAATCAGGTATATGAAAACTATGGCTAAGCCTATCATTAAAACTAAATCATTCATCGTTTCGCTGATCATTTCATTTTCGCCATCAAAAACGATTTCATATCCAAGGGGCGGCTGGTAATCAGCCATTACAGCTTCTATATCCCGGCTTACCAATCCCACATTATACCCAGCTTCTATATCAGCAGTTACGGTTAAATATCTGGATTGATTCTCTCTTTGAATAGAACGTAAGCTGTCAACTTCTTGAATGCTGGCAATCTCCTTCAAAACAACTTCCTTTTCTGTTCCATCTTTTTGGGTAACTGCAAATGTATACTCAGCTATATTTTCTCGTGTGATTCCGCCCTGAACTTCTTTTACCAGTAAAACAGGATAGCTGTCATGATCCATAGTCAGAATAGTGGCTTGCTTTTGGGATTCAAGGGCTGAACTGATTTCAGCATATACCTGAGCTACCGTCAACCCTTCCCTCATCGCTTTATCCTTATCTACCTGAATTCTTGTTTCTTTGTCTACCTCCTCAAGCCCGGTTTCAACATTGGTTGTTCCCTCAACCTCGCTTAAAATATCAGCTACCTCATTGGAAACCTCCATTAATGTATCCAAATTCTGACCTCTTATATTTAATCGTATGCCGCTTCCACCCAGTACTGAAATATCCATATTGGAAGCACTGACACCTATTTCTACATCCAAATCTTCCGTTTTCTCATATATAAGTCGTTCAACATCCCTGTTGGTTTGGCTTCTTTGTTCTTTTAGCAGTATATAGAATGAGGTTTGATTATCAGAACCCCCTCCAAGCATTATCATGCCACCTGTT
>DURK01000061.1 GCA_012837325.1 Clostridiales bacterium | reverse complement strand
TAAAGGAGTTTGGAGATGAGCCACTGTTAAAACTGGTAAGCAAAATCGTAGGGTTGGACCCAAAAGCTGCTAATGAGGTGTTTTCCGAGTTCCTATCAGATCAGAATTTGACTCTTCAACAGATGGAGTTTGTTAATCTGATTGTAAATTATATTATTAAGAATGGAAGTCTGGACAAGAATGTACTAAACGAGCATCCATTTAATAAATCCGGTAGCGTGGTTAAATTGTTTGAAGATAAAATCGATATTGCGAAGAGAATCATCAGGGTAATTGATAAGCTAAATGATCGTTTGAGTATTTAGCTTACGATTTTGGGCTGACATTATGAATGAGAAAAGAGTAAGCATAGAAATCATTCGCAGCGGCAGAAAGACGATTGCCATGGAAATCACAAGAGATTTGCGAGTGCTTGTAAGAGCACCTTTTTGTGTGCCTGATAGTGATATTGAAAGGTTCATAAAAGATAAAGCTTCATGGCTCGATAAGCACTTGGAACTTGCAAAGAAGAAAATCAAGATGATTGAGCAGCAAGAAAAAGCCATAGCAAAGCTTACAACAGAAGAGATCCAACAGCTTGCAGATAAGGCACTTAAGGTAATTCCGGAAAGAGCGGCCTATTATGCTCCTGTTGTTGGTGTTAAGTACGGAAAGATATCCATACGAAATCAGAAAACGCGATGGGGCAGCTGTTCGAGTAAAGGGAATCTTAATTTTAATTGCTTGCTGATGCTTACACCACCTGATGTAATTGATTATGTGGTTGTACATGAGCTTTGTCATCTCAAGGAGCCGAATCATTCAGCAAGATTTTGGAGCGAGGTTGCTCGGGTTCTTCCTGATTATAATTCATCCAAGGAATGGCTTAAGATAAATGGCAGCGGGCTGATACAGAGATTGAGGTAATTGAGTATATTCAAAGGATTAAGCAGGCTATTCCAAGGCAGATAATGCAAATAACAAGTTGTTTCATCGACTTCAGATTTGGGGATTAATAATGCATGAGGGGATGATAAATATGGATCAAGCTGCTATTCTGTCCAAGGTCGATCATACACTACTATCTGTTGATTCTACATGGGATGATATTAAATCAATATGCGATGACGGCATCACTTACAAAACGGCTTCCGTGTGCATTCCGCCAAGCTTTGTAAAAGCAGCTGCTGATTATGTATCAGGGCGGGTGCCTATTTGCACGGTCATAGGCTTTCCCAATGGATACGCAACAACCGCTGTAAAATGCTTTGAGGCTGAGGATGCTGTTAACAATGGAGCAGATGAAATTGACATGGTTATCAACATTGGGTGGCTTAAGGAGAAGAAATACGATTTCATTTTAGATGAAATAAACCAGGTTAAGGCTGCATGCCAAAACAGGATTCTCAAGGTTATTATAGAAACCTGTCTTTTAACTGATGAAGAAAAAATAGAAATGTGTAAGATTATTTCCCAGTCCCAGGCGGACTATATTAAAACCTCCACCGGATTTTCAACGGGTGGTGCTACAAAAGAAGATGTTGCCTTATTTGCCAGGCATATCAGCCCCAGCAAAAAAATAAAGGCTGCCGGCGGGATCGCTTCCCTCAAAGACGCTGAGGATTTTGTAAACCTGGGGGCAGAGAGGCTGGGTACCAGCAGAATTGTTAAGATTATAAAGGAATGAAAGTAAAATTATTACATCTGTTCCATTTTGTTTTATACTGATAGTTGAAAATATATAACCAGATGTTACAATGTAGATATAGTTATGGTGGTACAAACCATTATAAAATATAGGAGGAGATCTTTATGAAAAAGGTAGCTGCAATAATGATGGCCCTACTACTCGTCCTCACGCTTTTTTCAGGTTGTGCCGGGTCC
>DURK01000060.1 GCA_012837325.1 Clostridiales bacterium | reverse complement strand
TTCTGCAGTTTCCTCGTACCAGGTTCTGGCCATTACCCGCCCCATGGAATGGACATATCGGACACCAATGGTATCGGAGTGGTCGATCATACCGCTGATCAAAAGCTGGCCCTTCTTAACGGTCTGTCTTGGCTCCACTACTGCCTGGCCGTCCAGGACGATTATTTTATCGATTATTCCATCCTTTGCAGCCACAATATTGCACGGGGTATCCCTGTCAATCATTTGAGGGGGCGGAACGGATTCCTTCACCCTTAAAATCGCCCTGCTTCCCCGAATTTCCAAGCTTGCCCAGGAAAGCTCCGGAATACGGACAATCAATTGATTCTCAATCAACATGGCGTCAATATGTGGTTTGAATACACCAGGCTGAATACCCAGGGTTTCCAGCTCAGCCAGCACCCTCTCAGGATCAATTTCTTCCGCACCCTCCACATTTACGGTCCAAACGAAGGATGATAAACCATATAGAATACATAGGAATACAATCATCCCCGCTATCAGCATCTTGCGATGCCGATAGTGAAACAATACAAAGGGCAGGCCTCTCTTGTCTACGATGCGTATCCTGCATCGTATTTTACGGGATATGCCATGCAGCTGTCGAAATCCCTGTATGCTGATTCTGGCAGTCAAGGTGGTATAATTCTGCCGCTTAATTCCCCAGAGTGGAATTCCTTTACTTACCGTCAGATTTATAAACTTCTCTAGTGACAATCCCTCTACACGAATAACCACATATCCAATCAAATAATTCCATAGGATATAAAAAAACATAGCCTTCGCTGCTCCTTCTGCAAGGGTGCTGGGTGCTTATAGGAACTCAATCATCTTTACTTCTCCGGTGATCATGATGTCGTCTGCAGCAATATTCTTTAAATTCATATCCCTGCCTTGTACTCTTATCACCCCAATGGACGAGTTAACGCGAATCCTTTGCGGGGTATATTCAATCACACCCTTATGATTTTCCACCAGCATCTGATTATTGCCAATCATGCTGATCTTTGGGAGATTCAGCATGATATCCCTGGGGAGTTCAAATACCTCCGAAAGGTTTGACTTCATTTTCTCCAGTCTCCTTCTGCTCATGTTTCCACCCCCATTGTTTAATGATATGCGTTTTTTCGGCCGGGTAGAAGTCCGGACAATCCGTAACAAACCCAATTATGGGCAGAAAAAAGGCACTCCGCAGAGTGCCTGAACGTGGTTGAATGGTTATCTTCGTGACTTGGGCTGCCCCAGTACCTCAGACATAATGATACCGTTTATAATGCTGTCGCCGGTAAATTCCAGCTTATGCTTTGGATCGTGATCCAAATCGATTACCTGCAGCCGTTGAGCTGTGCCCATTGGAGCAGCAGGCTGGGAAAGATCCGCTTGTGGTACTGGCTCCTTGGCGAAAAAATCAGCGGGCGCTTCAACCGAGTCATAGCGGTGTTCCTGAAGAGCTTCTTCCCGCCTGCGGGACTTATCCATTGGGAAGTCGGACTGCCCCATGGGGTAGGTGTCAAAGCTGGGAATATTTCCAGGCAGAGGAAAATTCCTGCCGGGAATAGCGCCTCGCTCCGGAAACCCCGGTCTTCTTCCTCTTCCCGCTGGTTTGGTTTGCTGCTTCCCTTGATTGGCAGACTTGATGATATTTGCAACCACACTGACAACGATCATAAGAATGATAAATTCCAACAAAAACCCTCCCTTCGGGGGGATACCTTATTTCTTATCTGTTTCAGATGCGTTGCTGCCGCCCATCCTGGAAATGGAATCTCGCATCTGGGTATCAGCCATGACATTCTTCATATTGTAGTAATCCATAACGCCAAGCTTGCCCTCTCTTAAGGCAGCGGCCATGGCTTTGGGAACCTCGGCTTCCGCCTCAACAACCTTGGCTCTCATTTCCTGTATGGCAGCTTTCATTTCCTGTTCCAAAGCAACTGCCATAGCCCTTCTTTCCTCAGCCTTGGCCTGGGAAACCCGTTTATCGGCTTCTGCCTGATCGGTCTGGAGTTGAGCACCGATATTACGGCCAACATCCACATCGGCAATATCAATGGACAAAATTTCAAAAGCCGTACCCGAATGCAGACTCTTGTTTAACACCGTCTGAGAAATGCTGTCGGGATTTTCCAAAACCATCTTATGACTTTCAGAAGAGCCTACTGTCGTTACGATACCTTCCCCAACACGAGCCAGAATGGTTTCTTCCCCCGCACCGCCTACCAAACGATCAATATTAGCACGGACGGTTACCCTTGCTTTTGCAATGACTTCGATGCCATCCTTTGCCATTGCAGAAACCTTTGGCGTTTCCAGTACTTTCGGATTAACACTCATCTGCACGGCTTCAAGCACATCCCGGCCGGCCAGATCGATGGCGGCTGCTCGTTCGAACTCCAGAGGAATGTTGGCTCTCTGTGCTGCAATTAAAGCATTGACAACACGATCAACATTGCCGCCTGCCAGGTAGTGGGCTTCCAGCTTGTCCACACTGATGCTCAAACCTGCCTTGGTGGCTTTTATCAATGGATTCACAATTCGACTGGGAACCACACGGCGAAGCCGCATGCCGATGAGATTGAAAATCCCGATTCGCACACCTGCTGCAAGAGCAGAGATCCAAAGACCCAGCGGCACAAAGGAAAGGATAATCGCCAGTATAATAATAGCGACAATAACGATACCCACTAGTATAAGTATGGTATTATCCTGCACAACATTGGCAGCCAACAATAAAGCATCCATTCGCATAATACTTCAACTCCTTTAGTTTGATATTTATGAATAGTGACTTGTAAGCCAATTATTCCACAGCGGTAACAACAACTTGGGAACCTTTTGTTTCAATCACCCTCACCTTTGTACCAACAGGCAAGAAGCTGCCATCGGATATTGCATCCAATCGTTTTCCGTCTATTTCAACGGTCCCCGCCGGTCGTAAGGCAGTGACTGCCTTCCCGGAAAAACCCAGCAATTCAGAATGTGCATGGGGATCCTTGCTGACATAACCCTTTTCCAAGGTTTCCGATTCCTGCAGGACAAGACGGCGAAACAGCCTGGGGCCTCCCATCAGTTTGTATAGAACAGGAATCAGTACGGCGGTGGCCGCCAGAGCAATTGCCAGCGATGTAATGCCCTGCAGCGGAGTAGGTGCAGCAAAAATCACACCAATGATGAGGGAAACAATGCCGGATATCCCTGCCACTCCGAATCCGGGAATAAAAATCTCGGTAAAAAGCAAAATCAGACCCAGGGCAAACAGCAGCAGGGACCACCATTCCGTGTTGCCAGCCAAAAAACCACCGCTGAAAAACAGCACAAAGGCAATGATGCTGACGATACCAGGCAGTCCGAATCCCTGCATGAATACTTCTATAACCATGGCGGCTAAGGCTATGGTCAGAAGGATGGAGGAAACATCATATCGGGTGAGAAACTGAGCAAGACGAAGCTTTGCATCAGGCTCCACCTCCAAAACCTGGGCCTCTGCCCAGCCCATAAAATCCAAAACTTCTGTTATATTATTCGCGATTGCATCGGCGTAACCAAGCTCACTTGCTTCCTCGGCTGTAATATTAACCAGCGTCCCCTTGGGAAAACCCGGCACATTCAGGTTTTTATCCGCCATACCTGCTGCAATAAGGGGATCACGGCCTCGTGCATTTGCTGTAGCTCGAAATTCACCGCTTACAAAAGCGACTGCCTTTTCACTGTAGGGGACAGGCTCTGCTGCTCCCATATGACTGCCGGGTGCCATAACGATGGTGTTGGCAGCAATGGTGATCAAAGCACCTGCTGAAGTGGCACGAGATCCGACATATACAACCACAGGAACCTCTGACTCAATAATCGCATCCCGCATTTGAATAGCGGAATCCACACGGCCGCCCAAAGTTGAAATATCGATAATGATTCCTTTTGCCCCGGATAAGCCGGCCAGCTCAATTTGATCAGCCAGATAAGCCGACATGGCTGGTGTGATCTCATCCTTCAATGAAACGATATAAACCTGTTCGCTGTTTGCCAAACTGCTGCAGGGTAATATAAACACAGCCAAAATCAGAACAAGAATGAGCGTATACGCTGTTTTCCATATCATTTGCACATCTCATTTCATTCTATAATTATCTT